>NZ_JCAMOR010000115.1:0-16674 GCF_059512385.1 Bradyrhizobium sp. Crot121
GCTCGCTACGAGCGTGGCGCCATGATCCTCACCTCCAATCGCGGCTTCGCCGAATGGGGTGAGGTCTTTGGCGACCCCGTGGGGGGCACGTCCGCTCCAAGGCGCCGTCCGCATAGACGCGGGTCCCGGACGGGATTATGATCTGATTGTTTTCGCCATCGACGCGGATGCCGGCGCCCCCTGCTCCTTGCGAAAGCAGGTCGGCGCGCTGGACCACAGTGTTGCCGCTGCCATAGACGTGCAGTCCCAATCCGAGCCTGGCCGTGTTGTATGTATTAGGCAGATAGGCGGTACGGTTAGCATTACGAGCGAAGAAGGGATTGTCGTTTACCAGATTCTGACCGTTGCCGTAGATCGAGTAACCGAAGGAATTGCGCCGATCGATGCTGTGGCCCATGTCCTGCAACGCGGCGAGCTCCGCCTCCATGAGGGAGGTATAATTCCGGTATTGCTGGTGGCTCATCAGGCTTTCGTGCCGACCATCCTCAGTCATCACTCGCACCGGGATACCTGGCATGGCACGGGCCAGTACTTTACTCACATGCCGGCCTGCGAAATAGCCCTGATCGCGGCTCAGGTCGAAAACGTCGTCAGCTTGCGGGTTCGCGCAGCCGGTACAATAGATTGCCTATCCAGGCTTCGCTTGTTTGCCATTGTCATCGTGCAAATGGTCGGTCCAGGCATTTATCGATTCAGGGAAATACGGTGATGTCGCCTCAGGAGAAAATGGCGAATCTTTGTACTGGCAATTCCCAACTGATGGGCCAACTCATGAATCATAACGGGTACAAGACCGATCTTCGGCGTCGTCGGTAATTGCGACGGGATGTAGGCATCGGATGAGAACCCCATCTCGCCGATCTCAACCATGCCATGCGCGCCGTAGTGCAGTTCGCCCGGATCTTGACGCGTGAGTGCCGCCTGCACCTTGGTGCCGCCGTCGGGACAGAGGCCCATGCGGTGTAACCGTTAATCCCGCCGATGTTGACGATGGCCGGCGACTGACCCGGCGTGACGTTGATGATTTCAGCCCAATGCTGGATCGCCGCAAGCGAATGATCTATTTCCCATTGCGGCAAATTCCGCAATGAAGGCCGCGCGTCGCCTGCTCGGCAACAAAAAGGGCCGTCGCCGGTGCCGAATATCCGTGCCCGTATGAAGGGCACGCCGTTCGAATCCGTGACATCGTAACTTTCAACGGCCCTACTGGGCGAACCCAGCAACGCATTAACCGCAAGCACGATGGTCGTAATTGTCTTCGTCTTCATACTACACATTCTATTCGAGGCATCGATTGCAAGCGTGCTTTGCCGTCCAACTTCGAGCGCGTGGGCACGTCAACGCGCGAGCGGAGCGGCCCGTGATTGGTTACACATTGGCCGCGCGACTTCGCGGCCATAACCCAAACGGCAGCGCTTCAAGATGAAAGGAACGCTGTTTGCTCCGGGTCCTTGATGAAATTCAAATCCGCTCACGAAAGGCGCGTCATCGCCGTCGCTGATGCCTTTGATTCAACTTCCTTAACCTCAAACTCTGGCGCATCACGCTTGGCATTTACGCCCCGCTGAGCCGAGGCGCGCCGCGCCCGGATATCACCGCCTGATGTCTGCGGCGCCGGGATGATGTCGGTCATTTTCATGGTCCATGAGCAATGCGAGCTCCTTATTTTCTCTGATCGCGCGGCGATTCTGTATTGTGCAGGAGACAATCCCGACACAGCGGCGGCTGCACGCAACTGCCAAGCAACGGAGCAAAAGCCGGGCCAATCGCCTGACGCGTCCGCGCACGCAGCCGAGCTGAAGGCAGCATGCACGCGCGGTGGCCGTTGGGTGTGAAAGCAGGCACTACCACGTTCGGCGCCCTCCAATGTTGTCGCAAACTCGCCAATGCAAAGGAGCGCAATGAACGCGCGCGCCGAAAAATTGCAGCGCGTTCGTTACTCATCTTTGCTGGCGATTGCCGCAATCAGTTCAGGGCTTGAATGTGCCCGCAAAAGGCAGGCATGTTTATGCACTCATTATCATGAGCTTCGTCATGACATGCTTCAGGCCACATGTGAGCACTGGCGCGCGGGCCGGCCACGTCAAGATAGAGGGTGCGTGAGGCAAGTGGAATGCGACGTGCGCGACCTGGCTGGTCGAAAATGCTCGGCCAGCGATCGCGCTTAAGGCGGATCGAGGATGACCAGGCAATTTAACTCGGAAGAGGCTGGAGCCGGTCCTCGTTGCAGCAGACGACCGTTTGACCAGCCGCGCCGAGTTGGGCGCCACGATCGGCAATATTCTCGAATTCTACGACTTCGGGACCTATAGCGTTTTCGCGATCCAGATCGGTGAGGCGTTCTTCCCGACGAGCGACCCGTTCGCAGCCTCATGCTGTCGCTCGTGACGTTTGGCGCAGGTTTTGTAACCAGACCGATCGGGGCCATCGTGCTCGGCTCGTACTCGGATCGGGCGCCGGCCCGCGATGAGCGCCAGCTTTGCCACGATGAGCGCCGCGATCCTGGTGTTGGCTGTTACGCCCTCCTACGAGACAATAGGAATTGCTGCTCCCTTACTAACCATTTTCGCACGTTTGGTGCAGGGCTTCGCTCTCGGAGGTGAAGTCGGTCCGACTACCGCCTATTTGATAGAAGCGGCCCCGGCCGAAGCCCGCGGTCTTGCTGTCTCGTTTCAACCTGCCAGCCAACAGATAGCTGCGACCGCCGGAGCGTTGGTTGGAGAAATACTCTCCCTCACCATGACAACCGAGGCACTCAATGCGTACCGATGGCGGATCGCGCTTTTGCTCGGCGCCGGTACGCTGCCGTTCGGACTTTGGTTGCGGAGCGCCCTGTCGGAAACGTTGCACCGCCCCGAAGCCCCGGCTCTCCTCGTCCAGACTGTAAGATCGCCTGCCGCTCGCCGCATCATGAGCTTGGGATTCGTCATTTTGGCGAGCTGCACGATTATTACCTACGTCCCGCAATATCCACCTATGCGCTGAACACCCTGCAAGTTTCTGCGCCTCTCGCCTTTGCCACCACGCTCATCAGCAACACGGTAGGAAATGCTGCCGCCCTGCTGGGCGGTTGGCTCGCGGATCTGGCCGGACGCCGGCACATCATGATCTGGCCGCAGATCGCTGCGTTCCTGATGATCTATCCGGTGCTTTTGTGGATCACAGAGAGCCGCAGTGCCCTCGCACTTCTCGGAGGCCTCGGCGCGCTCACCCTGATCGGAGCGATTCCGAATAGCGCCTTCTATGTGAGTATGGCCGAAGGTTTGCCCAAGAACATTCGCGATGGCGCCTTCGCGACGATTTACGCTTTTGCGATCGCGATCTTCGGAGGCACAGCGCAAGTCGTCGTCACCTGGCTGATCCACGTTACCGGGAACGCGCTGGCGCCCGCCTGGTACATGCTTGTCGCCAGCGCGGCCGGGCTCTGTGCCATGCTGATGATGCCCGAGACCGCACCGCCCGCGACCTCGGAAAGGACCATGACCCCAGCTGCGACATCAACGCGATCAAGTTGACCCGTTAAAGAGACCGGCCTCAGCCAGTTCCGGTTGGCGATTCTCTCGTCACCCGCGATCACCCCGTCTCCGCAACCCCGACCAGCTCCGACGAAGTGATCGCTACCATCGTGCCACTGGAGACAAAGAATGGAAGCTTGGCAACACCTCGCAATTAAAGGGCCGGGGCGATTGTCCGGCCATCCGCATCAAAGGCTTACACCCTCTTTGCAAACCAAAACCTTGTCGGGGCCGCGGCATGACGGAGGCCCGGACATACTGCCGCCGCTGCCGCACCAAGCTTCCCCATCCGACCGAGAACCCGCACTCGTCGTTCTGCTGTCGTGGTTGCTGGAGGATGTTCTACGCTGCGAGGTGTCTGGTCTGCGAAGGCTCGATGGCGCGCAACGCCGGCCACCAGCTCGTTTGCTCTCGACCGGCCTGCAAGATCGAGTTCCGTGCACTGAAGCGTCACGGCGTCCTTGGCCGCTTCTACGGACCAAAAACCGCTGTTGGGCACACCCCCAGCCCGAATGTCGTCAGCGCCTCCGCAAACACCGCAAAACAAGGCGTTTGCGAGCGCGTCGACAGCGACCGAGGGTGGCGCATCTGGGCTCCTCGCTGAGCCCGTCGGAAATCCGCCTCGCGACCATCGGGTACACGGCTGCGGTGAAGGCTAGTCGTGTCGCCAACAGACGCCTTCGGGATGAGCTGGAGCGGGCCGAGATCGAGGCCAACGGTCACTTCGAGGACGCCGCGTGGCGCGAAATGACGAGCTCCCACGGCGTCCGAGCGTTCGTCGCCAGCGACAGGCGGCGGTCGGAATCGTGAATTCTCCCTCGCGACGTTCTTTCCCTTGGTCGACGAGATTCCGCGATAACACGCCGCGCAATGCCGAATTCGGGCACATCGTGGCGCCACACCTTCGACCTGACCGAGCCGACGAAGGTGTCGCAATTGATGCGCGTTGCCCGCCGCTATGCGGACCGCAAAGACCTTGCGGCCAAGGTCGAACGTTAGGCGGTGCTGGTCGCGCTGTCGCGTAGCGCGCTGCAAGAAGCGGCACGTCGTGAGTTCGAGGCGAGGATTTTGGCCGGCGAGCGCGTGAGCGCGCAGGAGGTTGCCGCGAAAACAACACGGGGCCTGAAGCGGAATGGAAGACCGCCCAAGGCTCCGGCCGCGACATCCCCGGTAACCCCTTAAATTACGGTGTTTGCGGACGCCTGTTCGACAATCGGGCTAGGTGGGTAGCCCGCCAGCCTAACCACCAACTTTCAGGCAGCACCCGCCGACGGCACTGACACCTTGCGCGGGGGATCCCGCGAAGGGGCTGTTCGTGTGTGGCGAACGCCAGCCGACGACAGCGCGGCCTGGAGCTTCCGACATCAGGGGCGTCAACTGGCGTCCGCAAGCGCCTGTCACATGACCGACTCACATTTTTTGTACTCGCCGATGTGACCTGTCCCCAAAAACCGACGGCCCCGCTCACTCGGCGAAAGAGGCCCATCGGAGGCCAAGTTCCGCGGGGCCTGCCTCCGGACCACCGGCTGGGCAGGCTGGAGCCGGCATGGACAGATTTTGTCTTGCTGGAGTAGCGCCATGAGCCGCAAGTTAAAGCGTGTGTCGTGCTGCGAGGTGTGCTGGACGATGCTGTCCGGATGGTGCCCGAAGCAAAGCGGACGTCATCGTTGAAGGCATGCCTAGCCGAAAAGATACTGGCTCTGGCCGCCGGGGCCAATCGGACACCGCTGTCTTACCGCGGCTTGCCGTGCGGGCGGTGCTGGAATCCTGCTGTAACTGCTACGGGTGTGAAGGGCAGCAACCGACCCTTGCAGCGGGCTGCGACCATCGCGGGAAGGTGATCTAAATCAAAGCCAAAGTGAATTAGCCGCGCTACGTTGCTGATAGGCCGAGTGGCCCTTCGGGCCATTGAGAGCTACGAGATGCTATGGCTGATCATGCAGAAATCATCCGCGCGAGCCGAGCAATGTCGGCAGCAGTGCAAAGACGGCTGGTCCGATCGACAAACAGCGACTACTGCGGCGTTCCGATGAATGGCCGAGGCTCGCACAGCTACCGGTGCTCGCTTCAACCGAAGACGCCTGCAGGAGTGAGCCTGACGAAGGCGACATTCTCAGGCTCCAGCAGTTCACTGAGATGCCTTTGCTCATGTGCGACCTCTTTGCTGATCGAGCTTCAGCCCCCTGACCCCACGGTCGGCCGAGAGGGAGCACTGCCCCGGCGCGCCCAACGGTCGCGCCGGGGCACATGACCTGGAGCGGAATATGCCTCGAAATAACTCAGCCTATTACCGCGCCAAGGCCGAGGATTGCCGTGCGCAGGCGGAGCGAGCGAGCCGCCCGCTCGACAAGGAGTCGTGGCAACGCCTCGCCGATGAATGGCAAAAGCTCGCAGAACACGCCGAGAGACTCGAAAATCAATAAGTCTTCGACCGATGCCCCACTTGGAAACTTGCTTAGGAATCCTGCGCAGGTTGATCGCTAAGGCGATCTGAACCGCATCCCGTTGGCTGAGAGGGCCATTAACGAATACTGGGATGTCACCCTGCCGAGGGCCCACAAGAGCGGCCTTCGGTTTGTTCAGCAACACATTCAGGCCCACGCCAATGCGGTAATGGGGGATCGCCGCTCCTTCGCCGAACGCGTACATCGAAACAAAGCTGGCGGAGTAAGGCCGCCTTGGTCGGGGTATCCGCGGAGACGTGCCAGGTGTCATCGGCGATCTTGCGGAGGCGGTGCGTCCAGTCGAGACCACGCTGCATCATTTGGCTTCGCTTAGCCAGAGCCAAGCAAAAGTCCTGCCCAGCAAGCGGCAGAGTTATTCTTACGAAATTCTTCTTTGGGGAATTCCCTGATCGACCGGGAGGGGATTGTGCGCTGGAGCTTTACCGAAGTTCCCGAAGGCGGCCATCGCATCTTCGGGCGGCCGAGCCCCGAAGAGCTGATGTCGGCCGCCTCCCGAGTTGCAGCCTAACATGCTAGCGTGTTTTGGCGTGCAATCCTGCCATCTTGTCCTGGGCTGAGATGGTACGAGCCTGCCACACGACAAGAATGGCTTGTTCTCCGGCCAAAGCGCGATGTCACCGACTCATAAGGCAATACGCCCTCCGTGATTGTCGTGCCATACCCCAACTACATCCCGTGTCGAGCAACCTGCGTCGACCGGTGCTCCGCCTCGGCAAGCCAATAGGGTGGGTGGCCGCTAACTGCGGTGCTCAACAAGGACTTACAGAATGCAGGCGTTAGCTTGCCGCGATGGATCACGACGTTCTAGTGACCCGTCGCAGCTCGGGCGTTCTGCCAGTGCCGATTGTAGCCGCGCTGTTCATTCGACTTCACGTGGCAAGCGGCGAAGTCGGCGTCATCCAGCGTCGCCAACTGCCAGGCATGTACCGGCCGTTTCGTATGAATGTGCACCCACATCGGACTGGGCATCGCACCATTGCGCCGTGCCTTACCCTGCAGCTTGATCTCGAACAGCGTCCCTGGCTCGCCCTTCAACGCGCGCGGTAGATCCGCAGGCGCCAACTCCTCAGCCGCCCGCAGCTCTTCAAGGTACTTCTGCGACGGAAAGGCGTAGGTCTTCATGCAATCGATCCTGATTTTGGCCTTTCGGTCCTGCAAAGTCTTTGCCAGCCCCTGTGCCTCGGACAACATCACCTTGAGCCGGTTTAATTTGTTGTGCACTTCGCTCACTTGCGCAGGCGTGAGTAGGCCGCGTCGACGAGGCTCCTCCAACGCGGCTACACAGGCCTGCATCTCGGCGGCCTGCTTCTGCAGGCGCTCGACGACGGTGTCCACGATGTGGTCGGCGTCCTCGGGTTTCATCTGGCGCGCTTGCGAGATGGCCCTTTGCTGACCGGGCAGATCGAATTGCAAAAGTTCGTCCAACCGCTTGAGTACTCGCGTCAGTGCCTCCTTCGACGGGGGAGCCTGCCACATCGCCAAGTGTCCGGTCGCCGACGATGACGCCCTCGCATGTGCCTCCTCCGCGCTCGCGAGTTTCTTCGTACCCAGATCGGAGAGCACGAGAACCTTGGCTGCTGGCGCCGTGCCAATGCCGGCGGTCGCGACCTGCGGCTCCGGCCGCCCAGCCGCCGAACTCCCGGCGCAAGCGGCGGGCGTGCGCTTGCCTTTCCCCTTCCTGCGCGCTGCAGTGCCTTCGGCCGCAACAGCCCTGCCGGTAGTGCTCGCCGGTGTCGAAGCTCCAGCCTCGGCCGGCGGTGCGATGTTGGCCGGCATCTTCGGCTGCACTGCCAGAAACCGCATGACCTCGTTCGCAGTGAGCCACGCGCCTTCCACGATCTGGTCCAACAGTTCCACTGGGAGGTGGGCACCTGTTCCAACGTCGCTTAGCTTGGCAACGATGTCGTCCTGCGACGCCGACGCAAATTCCGAAAGCCGCTCCATGACTCCTTCCAGAACGGCGCAGTGCTCTGCGTCGAGTGCCTGTCCTTTGCTGTATAGAACAGCGTCGGACGTCGAGACGAATGCCGGAAAAACATCCTCGATGAAGGTTCCGAGCAGACGCGCCCGCCCGTTCTCACCAATGAGGATTTTTCTCACGGCTGGTTCGAACTCGCTCGCCTGCTGCTCAATCATGAACTGCGCGAGAGCGATCCGCGATTGCAGATGCATGCACTTCGTATTGAGTGCCCAGCCGGCGTGCAGCCGCAGTGCCGCCTCTTCGCCCTGCCGCATCCGGGGCGTTGTACTTGGTAGGTTGGCGGTGGCCGCGCAGACGGACTGCATCCGTTCCGAGCGCAATGCCTTCTTTCCCCACCACTCTATGCAGGCCAAGTACTGTTTCGCCACAGTGGAAACCGCTCGGCTGAGCTGGTCGGGCGAAGCGTTGGATTTGCGGAGCGCGTCGAGCACGGATGCCGCACCCTTCCTGCTCTTCTCCAAGGCGTAGATGGTCCGGGTGGCCAGCATGTTGCATTCGTCCGCCGCCTCGAGTGCCACGTCGCGGATTCGGCGAGCCTGATCGTCGGGCACAATGCTACGTGCCAAATCTGGGGGCAGACTCGCGTAGTACTCCAGAACTGTTGAGCCTGCCTTGACGACTTGATCGATCAGCTCTTGCGCCTGTGACGAGTCCTGGACTTGCTTGGCCGCATTACGACAAGCCTCAAATTCCTCAAGCAGGCTGTCCATTTTCCGCTTTGTTGCTTTGATCTCGTCGCCCCTCGAGGAAACGGGGACTGCCAGACGCGATGTTGGCGGGTGGCTGGCGAGTGGCGCCGTTGCACCTTGAGGCCCGGAGCGCATCCGCTCCAGGACGGAGTCGAAAGATTGGCTGCCTTCCCCAGGGGCGAGACTGGAATCCGAGGGCGCATTGCTTGATCCCCCCGCGCTGTCGGCTCCTGCAGTCCCAACGTGCGATTTGCCAGGTCGGCCAATGCCCGTCATATTCATCTCCGATACAGTCGAGAATGCGCAGCCTATCTAGATAGAGCACCTGGCTGACGATTGGCTGACGAAGGTCGTTCTCCCGGACGCACAAGAAAATCCGAATGACCATCGTTCCAATTCCATGGAAGCTGCCCTGGTGAAGCTCATATGCAGCACGTTTGAGGACCGGGTTCGAGAGCCCGGCAGATTGCGAATCCATCTCATCGCGCAAAGCCGGGGCGGATAACGGAGGTCCCATGAGATTGCGAACTACCATTCATGGGAGCACCTGTACGCGCATCTTCGGACCTATACGAGATCCAGTGCCAAGGCTGCCGAAGGCGGTAACGAATTCCGGAGGCTGGATATGGCGTTCTGCAACGTTCTGGCCGGAAACTGATGCTTTCTCTTAAGGCCTTCTGTCGTCCTCCCTGAGAGCCTGACTGAAAAAAGGAGTGAGTGATTTCGGTCGGCTGTGATTCCTTCGGATTTGCGAAGATTCGAGGGAGGGCACGATGCCGTGGACCAAAATCACTCGTGTTCAGTATCAGCGTAGTGGACTGCGTTACGCAAGCGATCTGACCGATGCGGAGTGGGCGCTGATTGCCCGGAAGATGCCGCGGCGACGGCGGCTCGGGCGACCGCGGCAGGTCGATTTGCGCGAGGTGGTGCAGGCGATCTTCTACATTTTGTCCACCGGCTGCCAGTGGCGGGCTTTGCCAAGCGAGTTCCCGCCGTACTCGACGGTCCAGAGCTATTTTTATGCTTGGCGCGATACCGGCAGGTGGCACAGGATCGTCAGGGCTCTGGTGCGACAGGCGCGGCGAAAACTCGGCCGCAAGCTGACACCGACGGCAGCCGTCATCGACAGCCAAAGTGCTTCGACGACACAAGCCGGCGGACCGCGTGGCTTCGATCCGGGCAAACGGGTTCATGGACGCAAACGGCACATCGTCACCGATACCAACGGTCTTCTGCTGGCCGTCCACGTTCATCCCGCCAATGTTCAGGATGTCCATGGTGCGGTCCCCCTGCTGGAGCGCGTGCGAGATCGCTTTCCCAAGCTGCGTCACGTCTTTGCGGACCGGGTTTATCGCGGAAAACAGCTCGTGGAAGCGCTCTCCCATTGCGGGCCGTGGACCATCGAAATCGTTCAGCGCCCGCCCGGGGTCAAAGGCTTCCAGCTCTTGCCTCGACGCTGGGTCGTCGAACGCACCTTCGCCTGGTTCGGAAGATGCCGACGCCTCGCCAGAGACTTCGAGGGCTCCGCCGCCACCGAAGTCGCCTGGCTTCTCATTGCCCACGTCAGGCTCCTCACCCGACGCCTCGCCACGCCCTCCAAATGCTGACCGCTTTTTGAGTCAGACTCTGAGGAGGCGCTAGCAGTCTGCTGAAAAACGTGAGGAATGAAGCGTTTTTTTTCTGTTGCGGAGGCCTCGTTGGGCTGGCGCGTCCGGGAGGCTAGGTCTGGGCTGGCTAGGCTGCAGCCAGTTTGGGGATGCGGATCAGATTATAGGCGATCAGATTGAGCAGGAAATCGGCGGCGACGCGACCGATGCCGCGATGTTTGGTCTTGCGCATGGTATTTCGACCTCTCGCCCGGATGTAGTTGCAATCATGAAGGCGCACGACTTGTGGTAGATCGAGCTGAAGGCTGTGGGCAAAGGCTATGAGAGCTGTCTGGCTCGCGTGGCTCGTGCTCGTTGTGTCGGTCTCGCAGGCCTGGTCCTGGGGCAGGAAGGCCATGCAATTGTCGCGAGATCGCACGGCGACGGCTCGATCCCGCCACGCTCGGCAAAATCGAGGGCCTGCTTGCGCAGGAAGCTCCTGCTCTTGATCACCCCAACGTAACACTTGCTTCGATCGCCAGTTGGGCTGACGAGTACCGTGCCGACCATAAGGATACGGCAGGATGGCATTTCGTGGATACCGGATGATGATCAACCTACGATCCGGATGATGACCTCGCGCAACTCTGGTTCGATGAAGGGCGGGCAGACCAAGCGCGCACTAGATGTCGGCTTCCCTGGCGGCGACCAACGCTGCAACCCTCGTGCACCCCGTCCTGATCGGGCGCATTTTTTTCTCTTCCGCGAGCGCGTGCGTATGACTTGCTCGATTGATTCACATCAATGCCGTGCTGTGCTATTTATGATCAGAAACGCAAGGAGGCGAGATCGACCGGGTGGCTGCGCTCCTGAGGGGCTTGCGTCATTGATCCAGCACCTAACGATCGCGGGAGCTTTACCTCACAATCAGATCTAGCTGGATTTCCGCGCGCCATCATCGGCGCGCCGATTCGAAACATTCAATCTCCAGCCGCTGCACGCCGGAGAACTTATGTGCTTTGCTCTCCTCTCGTCAAAGCTTAATCCAACGCAGCAGGGCGAACGCCTTTTCGCTGCGAGCCTGCATTGCCGGTCGAAAGCAGCGCCCTATCTCCTCAACGACGGCGGACGGTCGGGCAGGAAGATCGTCCGTTTGGACGAGACGAAGGCTTTGGGGAAGCCGCCATGCACATGGCATAGGATGGGTCGGGAGAAAGATGGGCTCGAGCTGATCTCCCTACTGACAGCGCATCAATCAATGAGCGAGCAAGGACATCAGGCCATGGGACGTATGAACGAGAAGGTCATTCTGGTGACCGGCGGAGCTCGCGGGCTGGGTGCAGCTCATGCGCGCCTGCTAGTCATCTGGAACGCAAGTTCGTCACATTAGTTGATAGCTCGAATCTCTACAGAGGAGAGTGCGAGTGGCGAATGCAGGTGAGCGAGGCCGGGGCCGATCGCGCCGTTAGTGCTGAGTGCGCAGGAGCGGGCGTACTTGGAGAGACAAGTTCGTCGTCATCGCGTAGCCCGGTCGCTATCTGAGCGATGCCGTGCGATCCTGCGGTGTGCGGATGGCTTGCCAAGCAAGTCCGTAGCTGCCGAACTCGGCCTTCACGAACATACCGTTGGTAAGTGGCGTCGCCGGTTTTTGAAGGATCGCTGTGATGGCCTGCTTGACGAAGCGCGACCTGGCCGTGCTCGCACCATCAACGACGATCAGGTTGCCGCCGTGATCGAGCGGACGCTGCGGACGACGCCAGCCGACGCGAGGCACTGGTCGATCCGCTCGATGGCGGCGGAAACCGGCTTCTCTCACACCACGATCCGCCGAATGTGGACGGCGTTCGGCTTGCAGCCGCACCGCAGCCAGACATTCAAGCTGTCGAGCGATCCGCTGTTCGTCGACAAGGTGCGCGATATCGTCGGCCTTTATCTATCCCCACCGAACCGTGCGCTCGTCCTCAGCATCGATGAGAAAAGCCAGATTCAGGCGCTCGATCGCGAGCAGCCGGTCTTGCCGATGATGCCTGGCGTGCCGGAACGGCGCACGCACAGCTATGTGCGGCACGGTACGACCTCGCTTTTTGCCGCGCTCGACGTCGCCTCGGGGTTCGTCATCGGCAAATGCTACAAGCGGCAAAGGGCAGTCGAATTCTTGAAGTTCGTCAAAGAGATCGACGCTCAAATCCCTGAGGGGCTCGCTGTCCATATCGTCATGGATAACTACGCCACCCACAAGACACGCAAGATCAAAGCGTGGCTTGCGCGCCGGCCGCACTATCATGTCCACTTCACACCAACTTCCGCGTCATGGATCAATCAGGTCGAGCGCTGGTTCGCTGAACTCACCAGAAAGCAAATCCAGCGAGGTGTTCACACCTCCGTCAGGCAGCTCGAGGCCGACATCCGTACCTTCATCGACCTGCACAACAGAAACCCGAAGCCCTTCAAATGGACCAAGTCAGCCGATCAGATTTTGGCTTCCGTCAAACGCTTCTGCCACAAAGCTCAACAGACTTTATGCGGCGAACTTTAGATTCACGTGACTAGTAGCCGAGAGCGCTAAGGTCGTAATTACTGATATTCTTCACGCAGAAGGGGAAACTCTCGCTGCTGAACTAGGCACTTCCGCCATCTACGTGCGCCAGGACGTCACCCAGCCGGCGGAGTGGGCCAGGGCGGTCGCGGTCGCCGAAAGCAGCTTCGGCGCGCTGCATGGGTTGGTCAACAATGCTGGGATCGCCAGCATGGCCCCCCATCGAGCAGCTCTCGCTCGATCAGTGGAATAGAACCATTGCCGTCAATTTAACCGGTGTGTTCCTCGGAATGCAGGCGCGGCCCTGCCGGCAATTCGGCGCGCGGGCGGCGGTTCGATCGTCAACATCTCATCGGTCGAGGGGCTGCGGGGCACTGCCGGGCTTCATGCCTATGCGGCTTCTAAGTTCGGCGTGCGGGGCATAACAAAGTCTGCTGCGCTGGAGGCAGCCGCCTCTGGCGTCCGCGTCAACTCGATTCATCCCGGCTTCATTACCACGCCCACTACCGAGCGTTTCGATCCCTCTCTTTTCCCTATTCCTCTGGGCCGGGCAGGCTGCCCGCAGGACGTGTCGCATGCAGCCTTATTCCTACTCAGCGACGAGTCCAGCTATTTTACCGGTTCCGAGATCGTCGTCGATGGCGGTTTGACGATCGGCGTTCCGCACAGATGGCAGGCAGCCGAGAATATCTTTTGATGAATACCAACTGACAGTCTAAGCCAGGGCAACAAAAAGCTGCGGTTCGCCGTCTCAGCTCTCGGGATCTTCGGACCGTATGGCCAACGGTAACGTCTCCGGCGGATCGCAGTTGGCGCCAGCAGCAGCGGAGGCGCCCGCAAAGCGCGAAGAGTGCTTGCAGCTGGAGCAGAAGGAGCTCTTGCGGGCGCCGCATTTGGGTGAAGCGAGCGAGAAGACCAGGTTCTGCCTGCGCGGGAGCGGGACGACGCTCGACGAGAAGAGCATTGAGAACTGCGCGCTTGTTGAACAAGGCGACGAACCAGCGCTTTGTGGATGGCATAGCGTAATGCGCGCCGTGGGTTCTCGTGTGCTAACTGGGCTCCAGCGTGGGCCACACTTGCTGGGTCGCAGGCACCTTCGAACTGGTCGGCGGCAGGCGCACGGATGGGGCCAACACGCGAGGAGCACGCTGCGCAATTGCCACTATTTAGGCGGGCGGTTCGCGCCAGCAGTTGGGGTTCGGCTACATCGAAGGCGTCACCGACGACTACCAGCGTCATGGCACGACCACCCTGTTTGCCGCCCTCAACGTGCTCGACGGCGCAATCATCGCTCAATGCAAACCCCGCCATCGCCACCCGGAGTTCCTCGCCTTCCTGCGTCATATCGAAGCTAACGTGCCGGCCCAACTGGACATCCATCTCATCGTCGACAACTACGCCACTCACAAGCATCCCAAAGTCAGGGCCCGGCTCGCCCGCCGTCCGCGTTGGCACATTCACTTCACGCCAACCTACGCCTCCTGGCTCAACCAGGTCGAACGCTTCTTCGCGCTCATCACCCAACGCGCCATCCGGCGGGGATCGTTCGATTCCACCGCCGATCTCGTCAAAAAAATCGACCGCTTTATCCGCAGCCACAATGCAAATTCACGCCCCTTCATGTGGACCGCTGCCGCCGACTCCATCCTCCAAAAACTCGCGCGACTTTGTCAGCGAATTTCCGGGGCAGAACACTAGAGGGAACATTCTCACCAATGTTTTCCGACTGGAGTGTTAGCTACGGAGACGGGATAGTTGGTGATTGAATGAAGCGATCCTGATGGAACCTTTGGACCGGTTGGCGATCCGCAACTGCATCTATCGGTACTGCCGCTGCATGGCCCGGGCCAGCAAGGCCATGCTGCGCCGCTCCTATCGACCCCACGATCGGCATGGCATCTATTCCGGGCCTGCGGAGGGCTCCTGCCTCCCCGCGCGAGAGGTGCTCAAAAGCGCGCCCGCAGTATCCACCAGTTCGGCCAGTTATGACAGAACTGGTCGGCCCGACGCGCGCCGCTCTGCGACGTGCTTCCTTGTCATGCAGCGCGGCGGCAAGGATGGGCCCGTGCGGCAGTTCCGATCGGGCGACGCTGTTGCGGCTCGTTCGACAAGCGCGGCGGGGAGTGGTGCATTGAGGATTGTTCGACTGGGCCGAGGAGCAGTCGTTGTAGCCTCAGACCGAGGCCGCGCGCTGTGGCCGGCGCCTGCTGAGTGGAGCGCGGCCGTCCGACGATCCGATTTGCGAAACTCCGGCCGCTGCCCTCGATCGCCGCAAGCAGGATCCGCGTGCTCGCTCGTATCAGGTCCGGCGCACATCATCGCGCGCCAAGTAACTGGAGACCCCAATTTCCAAGCGGCACGCTGCTTGCTTCATTCGCGGTGCCATCACCGATTGCCAGCTCGAAGGCGCTTGGTTGTGGATCGGGAAAGCGCCGCGGAGTGTTTGATGCGATCTTGGAGAGCGACAACGGTTGCGCTGGTCGAAAACGGTGCAGCCAATTCGGCGAACCCTTGGGCCAGCAGCACAAGTGCCACCGACCCTGCGGAGCTGGTCCGGAGGATGTATTGGCGGGCACGTCGACGGTGGTTACGGCCAAAAACCCTTCAGCAATCCCTACGGTCCGTCCGTTTATGGCGTCGTCAATACTCCTGTGTTCCTGGCAGGCGGCCGGATCGGCTACAACTGGCAGAGGAATAGGTCGGTGTTTGGCCCCACTGCTAGCGGTGCAGTCTGCAACGGCACAAATACCTGCCTCGCCGGCTCCGGCACGATAGTGAGCGCAAACTGCAAGGCAAACCCAAATGTCTTTGTAACTGGCGCCGGTCATCTCGGTTACGCTTTTGGCGCGCAGGGCCACACGCTGACCTACCTTAAGGGAGGCGTGGCTTGGCAAAACAATCCAGATGACGTCATCAATAACAACGAGTTTGGCCAATATCGGCGCCGGCGAGCGCGACTTCTACAAGGCGCTCGACGAGGTCTTTCCCGGCACACGCCACCAGCGAGGCTGGGTGCACAACACCGTGAACGTCCTGGACATGGTCCCACTCTCCGTGCAGGCCACCATGCAAGAAGAGTTCTGCGAGGTCCATTGGGCGCGAACCGAGCGTCCGCCGAAGCGGTGATCGACGTCTTCGCCGAGAAGTATTGCGCCAGTACGGCTGGGCGGTCGAATGCCTGGTGAAGGATCGCGACGCACTGCTGGCCTTCTACGATTTTCTTCCCGAACGTTGGGGTCACTTGCGCACCACCAATCCCATCGAGAGCGTGTTCGCCACCGGGTCGATACGGGACCGCGCGGACGAAGCGCTCTTTGTCGCCAACCACCGCTGAAATGGACCCGCGGAGCGGGACCGACCGCGGTCTGGATGACCGCCGTGCTGATGCCGGCCTCCCGCAGCGCCTTCTCATGCGCGTCCATGCAGGCCCCGCAGCCGTTGATGGCGCTTACCGCCAGCGACCACAGCTCGAAATCGGCCTTGTCCACGCCGGGATTGCCGATGACGTTCATGCGTAGCCGCGTCGGCATCGTCTTGTATTCCGGGTTGGCGGAGAGGTGAACGAAGCGGTAGTAGACGTTGTTCATCGCCATCACCGAGGCTGCGGATTTCGCCGCCGCGACCGCGGCCGGCGTCATCACGACAGCTACCGCAGATTCCATTGCGGCGATCACTACAGGATTGCGGGCGGCAATTGCGGTGGCGAGCAACAGCCCGTGTTTCCTCTGCGGTGATAGCGTCTCATCTGATATCATCGACGCCAGGTTCAGTCTGACGTCCTTGGCGAAATCGGGGATCTGGTCCATCAACTGCTCAATTGACATGATGCCTCAAGCAACCTTCAGCGTTTCGCCGCCGATCTCGCGGTTGCAGGGGCAGAGCTCGTCGGTCTGCAGAGCATC
>NZ_JCAMOR010000116.1:0-16558 GCF_059512385.1 Bradyrhizobium sp. Crot121
AAGGCTTCCTCCTAAAACAAAGCCTTGAATCACGTTCAATCTGATTTGAGAATCCCAAGAGTCCACACGACCTAGCGTCCGCTTCCGGGCAACGCGCCAAGGTCAGCTTGTGGCGCACTACGGTGTAAAGCATCAATCTCCTGACCGTATCGATCTTGGCTGACTTGCTCTGCGATTAAGCGATACAAGGCGATCTGACCTGCGGCCCAGGTTTCGAACTCCCACAGAAAGTCGGGCATGACCGTCACTGTGCGGCCGCCGGGATCAACTGCAAAGCAGCCGCGTCTCTCAGCCTCATTGAAGATATTGCCGATATGCTGGCGTGAGAGACGGAAGCGCTCTGCCAGTGCGCCGTAGGAAAGTAGCACAGGTTCAGCCTTACTGATGCCGCCGCCATAATGCGCACTCAGCACGGCCGAGAGAACCGGGTAGCCGCAATCCTGTTCAGTCAGCCGAACAATGTTCACGAAAGGCGTAAAGTAGAGGTCTTGCTGGACGAACAGATCGTAGGAATAGCCGAGCCAGTCGCCCAGCGTGTCGCCTTCGGCGCGCAGTTGTGTGGCGAGTGGTCTTGGCGGGGGATCAATGAGCTCGGAGGCTTCCAGAAACGCCAGTGGGGAGCGAGCAATTTCCAGGCTTAGCGTCATCGTAGGCTGCAGCCGCACAACGCGCCGATCGTCAGAAGAGCGGATTGCGACGACATACCCGCCCAACTTCAACGATGCGACGAGATTAGATACCTGCCGGGCGCTCGCATGCGCCGCCCGTTGAAGTGAGGAGAGCGTCGGCAGCTCTCCTCCGCTCCTCCGCCAACGGGCATCTTGACCGATCAAGGCATAGGAAACGAGATAGCGCAGCTTCTGCCCGAAGAACTTATCCGCCGGCCAAGCGCTCTCCGGCGGCTGCATCATCGCCTTGCAGTGGGCATGCAAAGCGGGGCGGAATGATGCCAAGCGGAGCAGGTCTCCCGCTCGGCGCCAAACCGGCCATTCCGCATAAGCAGCCACCACGGGATGAAGGCGCCCGGAGTTACAAGCTGGCTCGAAACCGTTGTTCATCGTGAGATACCTGCAAAGTTTGGACTTCGCCGTTTCCGGCATCTGTACGAGAAGCGGTTAATCCTACGCGGCTTCCCTCGGTTTACGCGGGTCGTACTCCTCACGCTTTTCTATGCTCCCGACCTTCACTAGGCCCCATGAACGTTGACTTAATCAACATGACCGCCTCCTCGTCTGGCGCCGGGTAAAAATGGTGCCCGATGAAGATCGTTGACAAATCTCGGTTCGTGCAGAGCTCCCGTTTCATTACAAGGAACGTGCGACGTTCGCAGCTGCGCGGAATTGCTCACGCCGTTGTTATCCTTGTCCTATTTGCGCCTCACCTTGCTGCTGCCCAGTCCGGAGGCAATGGCGGATTTGGCAGCGGCGCCCAGCCGGGCGGTGCAGGCGGCGGGCCCTTTATGGCTGGAAGTCCAGGCAGCGGCGGCACCGGAGGCGGCGGCGGAGGAGGAGGCGGGGCCGGTCAAGCTGGCGGCATCTCATCCTCCGGCTCAGCCGGCGGTGCAGCTGGCGTGGACGGGCACTTCAGCAACGGTGGCAAAGGGGGAGACGGCAACGGTTCCGCGGGCCCGGGCCAGAGCGGCAGCGGCGGTGGCGGCGGCGGAAGCGGCCTGGTCGCTGCCGGCGGGCCTGTGAATGTCAACAGCTCCTTCGCCGGAGGTGTCGGTGGCCGCGGCGGATTGGCATTAGAGGGTGGCGGTGGCGGTGGCGGCGCCGGCGGTTACGGCATTCTCGCCACCGGAGCAGGCGCGATCGTGGTCGATGTCAGAACATCGGGTGCAATCAGCGGCGGGGCCGGCGGTAATGGGTATGGTCCGGCCTCTCTCAACGCAGTTACGAATATCGGCGGCGGGTTTGGAGGCGGCGGAGGCGCAGGCGTCGGCTTCACCGCCGCGGGCTCTCGTCTCGATCTGTTGTCTGGCACCCTCGCGGGTGGAGCGGGAGGGATCGGCGGTGGTTGGGGAGGGGCTCTACAGGGGTCAACGATCGCCGGAGGGGATGGAGGAGCAGGGGGAGCCGGGGTGCTGGGCTCCGGCCAGGTCATCAATTCGGCCGGCACGATCATTGGCGGTGCGGGCGGAAGAGGCGGCAGCTCATACGACGCGCCCGCCAGTTCCGGAGGGGCGGGTGGAGATGCCATCCACGGATCGGGCAACACCATCTTCAACAGCGGGACTATTTTGGGCGGCAACGGCGGTGCAGGCGGATCCATCTATAACACTACGACGACGGGCGCCGCTGGCTTGGGCGGGATCGGCATTTCAGGTTCGGATCTGTCGGTCACCAATGCCGGGTCGATCAGTGGCGGTTTGGCGGATGGGGGCGCCGGCCCGCGAGCCAATGCGATATTGTTCAGCGGCGGTGTGAACCGGCTTGAACTGCAAGCCGCGAATGCTCGCGGGACCTATTCCGCGATCACCGGCAATGTTGTGGTCGATACCGGTGCGGGCGCCAGCGGAACGCTCGCCCTTGGCGGGACGAATGACGCTTCATTCGACATCTCGGAGGTCGGCGCATCCGGGCAATATCGCGGCTTCGCGTCGTTCGAAAAGCTGGGGGCCGCAACCTGGACCCTGATTGGCACCACCTCGAATGCCACGCCATGGTCCATTAACGGCGGTACATTGTCGGTTGCATCGAATGGCAGTCTGGGCGCCGGTGCCGCGGGCCTGAGCTTCGACGGTGGAGCCCTCCGCGTGACCGGAACGGGATTTCCGGTTCTTGCCCGCACGATCACTCTGGGTCCGGGAGGCGGCACGATCGATGTCGCGGATTCGACCCACACATTGCTGCAATCCGGCGTGATCAGCGGGACCGGCGCGCTCACCAAGGCGGGCCCGGGATCGCTGCTGTTGAGCGCGGCGAACTCCTATTCGGGCGGCACGACTATCGCAGACGGTTCGGTCACGCTAGCGGCCGCAGATGCGCTCGGCACGGGCGGCCTGACCATGGCCGGCGGAACACTGAATGTCGGCGGGTTCGACTTGCGGTTGCCTTATCTGCAGGGGAGCGCAGGCCGTATCAGCAACAATGTAGCCGGTTCCGCAACGCTCAGTGTGGGGTCCGGCTCTTTCAAGGGATATCTGGAGGATGGGGTTGGCCGTCTGTCTCTGGTCAAGGAGACTTCGGGCACCCTGACATTGGAAGGCAATAGCGCCTATACCGGCTCGACCCTCGTCAATGAGGGGAAGCTGGTCGTGAACGGGTCGATCGCGTCGTCGTCAGGCGTGACGGTGGCAGCGGGGGCACGGCTTGGCGGCTCCGGCGCGCTCCCTACGACAGTCGTCAATGGCGGCATCCTGGCTCCAGGCAATTCGCCGGGAACGTTGACCGTGAACGGCAATCTGACGCTCGGTGCAGGCTCAGTTTACGAGGCGGAGATACAGGGCGCGGTCTCGGATCGGATCAACGTCACCGGCACGGCCGCGCTCGCCGGCACGCTCAAGATCATTCCGCTCGGCGGCCCCTATGTTTTCAACACGCCCTATACGCTGCTTTCGGCGGCTGGCGGCCGCACCGGCACGTTCAGCCCCGTCGATGTGACCGGCACGTTCGGCGTCGGAGTCGCGATGGCGATGGACTATACTCCGACCGACGTCCAACTGACGCTCACGCCCCAGCAGCTGGCGCCGACCGTTGGTGCTCTCAATCCCGCGGGCGTCGCGCCAGCCAATGCCTATTCGGTGGCAACGGCGATCGACACGGCCGTCGCGGCTGGGGGCGATCCCTCCCTGCTGTTCGCGATCTACAACCTGCCGGCTGCGGTGATCCCAGCTGCGATCAACCAGCTTTCCGGAGAGATACACACCGCCGCCCCGGCTATGGCCAAGGTAGCAGCCGACCAATTCCTACGCGCGATGCTCGATCCGATGGCGGCAGGGCGACTTGGTGCCAGTGCAGCAGGCACGGGATCTGCGACCCTGTCCGGGCTGGTCCACAAAGGCAACGAGAAAACGGGCGTCGCGTCGCAGCTCGATGCGTCCGGTTATTCGGTCTGGGGCTCGGCCTTCGGTTCGCATGGCCGCACCGACGGCGACGCCGCGATCGGTTCGGCCCGACGCACCATCGACGATACCCATCTCGCCACCGGCATCGATATGCGACTGACGCCGGGCACGATCGCCGGCCTCGCCGTCGCCGGCGGCAAGGCCCGCGCCTCGCTGTCCGGGCTCGTCGGCAAGGTCGATGCCGATGTCTTCCAGGCCGGACTCTACGGCACGACCCAACTCGGCCCGGTCAGGCTCGGCGCCGCAGCGGGGTACGCAAGGCTCGAAAACGACGGCAGCCGCAGCATCCCGGCGCTGGGCTCGAGCCTGTCCTCATCCTACGAGACCACGGCCTGGAGCGGTCGGCTGCAGGCGAGCGCGGCCGCCGTCACCTGGAACGGACTCAGCCTCTCGCCCCTGGCCGCACTGCAGGCGACGCACGTCCGCAATCCGGCGGTCGTCGAGGCGAACTGGGCGGGTGCCAGCGCGGGGGCGCTCGCCTTGAGCAGGCGTAGCGAGACCACCTCGCGCAGCGAGTTCGGCCTACAGCTCGACGCCGACGGCCTCTTCGGCGGCGTTCCCGCCACCGGCTATGTCCGCGCGGCCTGGGCACATCACTTCCAGCGCGAGAGCGACCTAACGGCGAGCCTGGTGGGGCTGTCCTCCGCCGCCTTCAGGGCCACGGGCGCGGCAGCCGATCGCAACAGCGCGCTTATCGCCGCCGGCACCAGTGCCCGCCTCAGCGAATGCGTCACGCTCGGCCTCAACCTCGACGGAGAACTTTCCGCCAACGCCAACCGCATCGGCGGATCAGCGCAGATCAGGGTCAGCTTCTGAAGGTCTGTTTGGTATACTAAAGCAGCGCGTCGCCAGCTTTTGCTGCTGGGGCTTTTGTGTTGTCACGGCTGGGTCCATCTCCGGCCGTGACGCTGTCGCCGAACGTGCCGAGCTCGGGCGCGGGTATCACCGCCCTGAACGCGATTCCCGAGGCACCGCCGGGCGATATCGACCTGATCGCGCCGCTCGGGATCATTGATGCGGGCGAAGCCGGCATTCGCGTGTCTGGCAACGTCAATCTCATCAATGCCGCGAATATCTCCACGTGCAGGGCTCCGCGACCGGCCTTCCGACGGTGCAGGCGCCGCCGGTCACGGCATTGGTCACCGGCAATAACATGACCGCAGCGACGCAAAGGCTCAGCCGGCCGCGCCAGCACTAACGATCGTCCTTCGATCATCGTGGTCGAATTCCTGAGCAGCGGCGGAACGCCGGAGGGTGAAACGCCCAACCGTCGCTCCAGTCGCGCGCAGCGCTCGTCGCCTTCAAGTGATCGGTCTCGGCGATTGACCAGCGAGCAAGAGCACTTGCTGACCAACAACGAGCGGCGCAATCGCGCCGGACAATGAGTGATATGGAAAGATCTACGTGGGAAGGACGCGTCGTCAAGGCTGAGGTGCAATTGTACGCGATAACCGTCGAATTTGAGCTAATGGATCCAGCGTGTTTCGGCAGGGACTCGATCGACCGGGACTGCAAGTTGCGGGTCGATAAATCCCGAACATGGCGCTTTGGCGCCGATCGCCGCCGGCTTTCTACGCTGGAACGTTGCTCAATAGCTCCACAAGGAAAGGCTGTTCAATTGGAGGTGCGATCTTTCGTGCCAACTGCAATTGGCGAGAGGAACGGATCATCGTGGTGTCGGTTGGCGCAGCGGGTGCAGCAGCTCTGTGAGGAAACGATGAAGATCAAGACGATCAGCTTAGCCGCAATATTTGCATTGTCGTCCACCGTGGCGATGGCTCAATCCGGCAGCAGCGCCGGTGGTAGCTCGCAAGCTGGCGGGCCGGCTGCGAGCAAAACCACCACGGGAGAATCCATGAGTGGCTCGACGACCGGTGGCGGCGCGAACATGAAGAACAGCGGGACCGGACCCGCCGCGCAAAGCTCGGCTCCATCCGCCAAAGAGCCGAGCACCCAGGGGGCCGGCCCGGCCGGGGCTCCCGATCGTAAGGGCGATGCCGCATCGCCAGGAGGAGTCATGAAGAAGTAGTTCCGGCCTAGCGTCTAGCCTCGGCTCCTGCTCGGAGCTGAGGCCATATGCTGTGTGCCTCCCGACTTGCGACGAGATTGGCTTCGGTCTGCGGCGAGAGCGATCGCCAGATAAATCCGCCGATCATCGGCGATTCAGTGGAGATTCCTCGTTTCGTGCCATCGGCGCAAATACTCCAAGCTGATATGGGCGGGAACTGATGACGCCTGGTCTAAACTCGTTCCGGGAAGCAGCAGGGTGCATTCCCGTGGCTGCCCTCGCTAGGTCGTTTGTAGAGCGGGTGTTATTGTGTCGCCGCAGAAGGAGGAAGACACGATATCGACTTCAAAGAAGCCGCTAAAGCCCAATGATTTTCCGGTGGGTGCCGAAGGCAAAAAGATGAAGAAGCAGGACGGCACGCCGATCGCGGACACTAAAGATTCACCTATCGCTGATGACGTGGCCGAGCGCCTCAATGAGGACGAAGCCCGCCGCGAACAAGAGAAGTGGTCGGCCTGATTGTCGTGCATCAGTCGACTGGCAGCGGCGTGCGATTAATTTGGATCAACGCGCCGATCAACTCGAGGAGAGGGCGGTGCTCGGGCCCGTTTGCCCCATCTCGAAGAAAATGGCCAATGGCTGCGTAGGAGGCCTGTCCCCCAGATTGTGGATTCGGCTGATGCCTCACGACAGGCATGTTGGACGACGGATCGTGCGTCAGATTGAATCGAACAAAACGGCCTATTTCCGCGGCGACCGTATCCCCGAGTCGCTCCCAAATATCGAACTCCGATGATCCGGCTGGGACCCCTGCCGGTCGGGGCAAGTGCCCGCGCTGGCTGGCAAACAGTTGGAATCACGCGGCGGATGGACGACTTCAGAATATGAGTTGGAGGGGCGGACTTCGCCTCCTCGAAGCGCGGTACGTTGGGCGGGCCGCGGCCGCCGCAAGAAACAGTCCCCCATCTCCTGGACAGGCGACCCGCTCGCCCGGCGGGAAGGACTATGGTCGCGACCAACGCGTGAGCTCCACTTGCGACAGCTGCTGCATTTCCCGAGATTAGAGGCCGCGCTCTCGGCGTAATCCAAATCGCCACATCGCAGCGATAATCGACAGCACCACTCGAAGTACAAGCACAAACATCGTGATCTGAAGCCAGATCAAACCGCCGATCTCTCGGAAGACGAACTCAATCCGTGGTCCCCACGGCGGCGGGATCGCGTCGCCGATGGCTTCTATGCCACGTTGCAGGAAGCGTTGGGCGCTGGTGAGCAACTCTGGCTTCTCATAGAAGGCTGCGACATGAGCAGCCATGCGACGATGACCGTGAAGATGCGAAAGGAGTGAACCTTCAGGTGATGCCGGAAGTTCGGCCGATACGTATTCGGAAGTGGCGCCATCGTTATACCGGCCACGAGATTACATGCGTATTGACGGCGAACGTCCAACCGGGCTCACGGGTGAACGGGCTTCGACTCCGGCGGAGTTATGGTCCGGACCCGGCTGTCGTCTGGAGACGAGTTCCGTTCAGCATGGCAACGCGGGCATCTATAGGTCAGGCCAGAACTGGTCCATGGCCCCTGCGAGCCGGTCACGACCATTGGCCAGGCGCTACAGCGCGGACATTGGACGAGGACGTCATCGAAATTGGTCATCGCAAGACTCCGAAGCGGAGGCCCCATTTGCCCCGCAACCACAAATGCAAGCAAACGTTCCTCGCTCCAACGACTTTGCCGCGCGAGTGATGGAGATGAGAGACGATGGACGAAGCTGTCACATATCGTCGCGGAAGAGTGCCCGCCGCTGCGGAACGCTCGAAGTAAAAGCCGCTCTACGATGCCTGGCCTGGCAGACACCGGCTACCTTGATCTGGATCAAAAGGCGCAACTTGATTTCTCCGACCGTCAGGCCATGAAGCAACCTCCAGAAGAGCTTCGACCGGATCAGGAAGCGCCGGAGCCCAAGCCGTCGCGCTTGGATGAGGCGCGCCATCAAAGAGTACGCGGACGATCTACGGGAAATTATCAGGAAGCTTCGTCGTCGTCCCGAGCAGTAAGGCCACGCGATGGAGCTCCGCCGGAGCCAAATGCGCTCTACGACGTCTGACCAAACGCAGGTGTCTTTGCCCACCTTTACTTAGGGGGTCTTTCGCTCGCAGTGCCGCCCGTTCCCCCGTTCGTGGTGGGAGGCGCTTTGCTTTCGCCAGATCGTCCAGGAGCATGGGCAGAGCCTCCCGGCTTTTCCTGCTCGCCGACGTAACCTGACTCACCCGATTGCCGTGTCTTAGCGCCCTTGTCCGCCTCCTCCTGCATCTGGGGGTTCGGCACGGTTTGCTGTTGCGCCGAGGCAGGCAGCGCCGCGCCGCTTGCCAGGGTGACTATGATCAAAACAGTTGCTCGCATATGCAGCGATCCTTCTAAATACTCCGCTCCCGACTTTTAACGCGCGGAGCGGCAAACATTCCAGTTCAAGTCAATGACCGAGCTGATCCACGCGTCACTGTCGGCGTTACTGCACTAACTTGGCCTGCAAAAAACGCGGCCAGAGCACCAAGCAGAAGAGCCAAAGCACCGAACAGAGCACCGCGCGACACCGTCTTGGCTGTTGTATCCGCCGCCTGCTTTGCTTGTATTTTGGCTTTGGCAATCGCTTCTCGGTATTGCTGTTGGTACTGTGCAACCTGAGCCTTCGCCTCATCGCGAGAAATATTCTGCGCCTTGGCCAGAGCATCAGCAGCCTTATCCGTCGCAGCGGCCTGTTGTGCGGGGTCTCCCGACAGCGCCGCACGAACGGCTGTTGCTGCGGCTTCTCGGAGCGCTGCGGGATCCTGGCCGCCCGAGGCGCTGCGAACCTTGTTCTCGATGGTCGCCATGGGATCGCTCACGTTGTTCAAGGAAGGCGCCGCGGTCTGGACCGCAGTTTGAACGGACCCGCCGACCGCTTTGCCAGCTCCTCCGAGTGCCGACGATGCCGTGCTCAGGGCGCCGCCGATCAGACCCGAGGCGGCCGATGAGAGCAGGTACACGACAACGAGGGTCGAAACCGCCCATGCAATAAGCCCGTGATAGGCAGTTGTCGATCGCGATGCCTTTCCTGAAAGCCGCCCAGCGATGTAGCCTCCAACTGCAGCCGCAATTATTCCGGATAGAACCCACCAGATACCGGCCGCGATGGAAAGTGACCCGGCGCTCGGCGTATCTCCGGCCGCGACGTCGATGGTCGATAGGCCTACGCCGACGCCAACCATATTCAGGATTATCTGCACTACAAGAGCAATCGTGGCACCGGCGAAGACGGCGCCCCAAGAGATCTCATTCAGCATGATGGTGCGGACCTCGTCGGCGGGAGCGACTGCACTCGCCTGGGGAGGATTTCGGTGGTCGCTTGGACGACCCACTTCCGGGGAATAGGCCATTTGGAGTGCCTTCTAAAAAAGAACTTGGGTCCGTAACCTCCTCTTTTCAACGATGTTCCTACGCTTGCGAGATTACTGCTTCGTCCAGCTAACACAGGCAGCTGCTTTTCCATTCCAAATTCCGAGCCGTCCACGAGTCGCATTCAGGTCGAGCGGGCAAATGTGCTGGCTCAAACGGCCCCAGTTCGCCACTGGGGCCGCCAACCTGGTTGGGGTGCCCACGCATCAATTCCAGTGAGGAAGAGGCAGCATGACTGACAAACCAGCGACCCTGTCGATTGACCCGGCCGAATGGCGGGCGTTGTTTGTGGAAAACGTTCAGCGGCTCGCGAACTTCGTCGGCCAGAACACCCACCGCATTCGCATGCCGCGGTCGACAATGCGCCGCATGCAGATCGTGGGCGCATATCGCGACGTCGAGCTGGGCCAGCCGACACAGCCGCGGGAGTCGACGGGGGACCTGGCAGGACTGGCGCGCAATTTTGAGGATCGGGGCATTCTTGCTGTCGCTCCATCGGGCAAGACCCGCTTGATTGAGTTCGGCCACCACGCGTCAGCCGAGCGCAAGAAGCGCGGCGTCGGTAGACCGGAGACCTTCGCGTTCTTGGACTTCACCTTCATCTGCGGCAAATCTCGACGGGGCGCCTTCCAATTACAGCGGAAGACCCGGCGCGACCGCATGCGGGCGAAGCTGCGGGAAATCAAGGCGGAGCTGCGGCAAAGAATGCACCAGTCTATCCCGTCTCAGGGACACTGGTTGAGGCAAGTCGTTACAGGCCACTTCGCCTATTATGCCGTGCCCACAAATAGTCGGGCGCCCTCAGCGTTCGGGCATTACGTGGCCGACGTCTGGCGCCGCACGCTTCGGCGGCGCGGCCAGAAAGACGGCTTTACCTGGGACCGGATGACGAAGCTGGTCGCCAGCTGGCTTCCCGCGCCGCGCATCCTTCATCCCTGGCCCGACCAGCGGCTTCGCCATGAAACACTCGAGGTAAGAGCCGGATGCGCGAATCGGGCTTGTCCGGATCTGTGCGGGGTGTGCCCAGCAACGGGCATCCCTACCGCGATCCAAGGGCCGTTGCGGACGTAGTCAGAAGCTTCATAAACTTGGTTCGAGGAAAGACTTTATGGCGCCTCACCGCTGCGCGTTGGGGGAGGAGCCGATTAGAAGGAGGTCGCGATGAGGATTGAGAGCACCAGATTTGGCGCGATTACGATTAATGGAAAGACGTATGAGCACGACGTGGTCATTCGCCTTTCCGGCAAGGTTGTGAAGCGGAAAAAGAAGTTATCAAAGAAGTTTTATGGTACCTCGCACGTACTTTCAAAGGTCGAGGCGAAATTTCTCTTTGAGAAAGGATGCGACCAGGTCGTCATTGGCTCGGGTCAGATGGGCAACGTCGTCCACCTATCACCGGAGGCCGAAGCCTATTTCGAACGGAAGGGCTGCGAGGTCTTGTTGAAGCCCACAGCCGAGGCGATCCGGATGTTCAACCAGTCGCACGCAAAGAGGATCGGGCTGTTTCACGTGTCCCCTCCAGTGGAGGCTTGGTCGCGCATCAAGTCTCTGCGCAAACTGTACCGGAAAGTTCTAGCCGAAGATACGAGCGAAGCGCGGGGCTTGCGGCTTATGCGGGACCGGCTATCGCCAGACCAACGAGAGCAATTCGATGACTCAGGCTGTTTCGAGGTTGTCGGTTGCGACAGCGGAAAACGATACCGCATCTATTATGGTACAATTCCGCCGAACGTTTATGAGATCGACGATGCGGGCCGTCTAAAGACCGGTTTGTGTTTCATGCCGCTTGGCCGCCTGCCGGCGGGGGATGTCATTCTTGCCCAAAAGGTTGCCTTGGAGACGGACGAGCCCAGCGCATTAAAAGTCGCCAACAGGTTTTCGCCAAACCGAGAGTTGCTCCGCAGCCGAGCTCTTTGAGCCAAGTTTTTGGTGAATTCGAACGAACGGGCAGCCAACGGGGCCGTCGCGGGCGAGCGGGCGTAGGCACGTGGGCGCCACCTGTACCTCAATTCAAATCCCTGACTTCTCCGAAAGGAAATCGGATTTTCGCAAGGGGTGTCTAAGCATCGGAAGTCTCTCGGGAGGCAAACGCTGCTTCTAAGATGCGGTCAGCGCTCGCGGTCGGTCGCGCGATGCATCAGAGGAGGTGCCGCTGCGCAGACCGGGGCAGGGTTAGGCCATCGCCAGGGGAGTTTCTGGCGCCACAGAGGACAACCAGCGTTCAAGGGCTTAGACAAAGATCACAGTAGCGCAGCACAACACCGTCCTCCCGCGGTGCGAGCCGTGCAATGGCGGCGCGGGATCACCTTGTCGCGCTTCAGGAACGGATGCGCTGTCGCTTCCGTTGACTCCGAAGACAGCAACCTCCAGGAGGTCGACATGGCCATGGAAGATCGGGAGACCGTCAGTCTCATCGGAAGCGATAAGGTCGAAGGCACGAACGTGTACGGGTCCGACGGGCAGAAAGTCGGGCACATCGAGCGCGTCATGATCGACAAGGTCGGTGGCAAGGTGT
Source organism: Bradyrhizobium sp. Crot121 (assembly GCF_059512385.1). Lineage (NCBI taxonomy): Bacteria > Pseudomonadati > Pseudomonadota > Alphaproteobacteria > Hyphomicrobiales > Nitrobacteraceae > Bradyrhizobium > Bradyrhizobium sp. Crot121. Next base: position 12,025 of record NZ_JCAMOR010000116.1, read on the forward strand.
CCTACGCGGTGCTCAGCTTCGGCGGCCTGTTCGGCATCGGGGACGATCACTACCCGCTGCCGTGGCAAACGCTGAAGTACGACACGAACCTCGGCGGATATGTCACCGGCGTCACCCAGGATCAGCTCCGCGGCGCCCCAAAATACGCTGACGAGAGCAGTTGGGGTTGGGACGCGCAAACGAGGCGCTCGGTCGACGACTACTATGGGGTGCCGGTCGCCTAGCGAGGCGGTCCGACACGCACGTCGCGCACAGGAACGAAGCCGCCGCGTCACCGTTGTCGCGATCGGTTGCGAGGCCACATGAGAACGGTTTTCGCGCGTTGCGGGCGAGCGCACGGACATGCCGAGTATCGGTCGGAACGGTCCTGATCGCGATTGTCGCCGGCCTTCCGCTGGTATGCACCACCTCGCGCAGCGTCGCGGAGAGCTGAGGCCGGAGACCGATGCGGATCGCCCAACTTTACGGCGGCACGGAAGGCTCGTGGCCTGGCTGGTCGACGAGCTGGTCAATCTCAGGCATGAGGTGACCCTGTTCGCGAGCGGCGATTCCAGGACGCGCGGAGAATTGCATGCGCTGTGGCCGCGCGCCCTGCGCCTCGGGCGCCCGCGCGTCGACCCGAACGCGGCCTGCATACTCTTGATCGAACTTGATCGAAGTGGTCTCGCGTCGCGCCCGCGACTTCGATGCGTTCATGCGCACATCAACTGGCTGCACCTGCCGGCGCTCACCCGGTCCGGGATCCCGTTGAGCAAAGCGATTGGGCGATCTAACTGATCGCGCCGGACAAGCTCGCTGGCGCTCATGCGGTCGAACCCGCGCGGCTGGGCCCCAGATATGGAATGGGCGAAGAAGATTTTTTCCCCAGCCCAGCTAAGTAGCTCATGACGGCGCAGCAGGTTCCGACTTGGCACGCTGAACTCCGACGGGGACGACCTCCTGCTAGAGAGCCTGAGGAACGTTCCTCACTGGAACTGGTTGCCTACGGATGAATAAGCCTTTAGCGCCTCATCTCTCGGCCGACGAGCTTGAGGAGTTGCGTACCCGTTGCAAGGAGCGCGCGAAGATGGTTGCGGCGGAGATAACCAGCGAGCCCAGAGGCGGCGGACGCGAGTCCCGCGACGCGGCTGCCCGGTAGTCCCGGCAGGACGGCTTGATCTGGGACGCTCCGAGCGGCTCCGGAGCGAGGCTGTCGTCGGCAGAAACGTGCGCTAAGGCCGCGAGCAGCCTGGCGATGTCGTCCGTGTTCCGGCTCAAACGGTCGGGATCCGCCTAGAATTTGAGCGTCGTGCGCAGGCCGAAGACTGCCGCGTTCTTGAGCGCTCGGCCCGGCATCGGGCCCGCTGGGTCCGTCGCTCCGCCGCCCGGATGAATGATGTATTGGAAATTGGGCTGGAGAGTCCAGCCGTCCCTTAGCTGATACTGATACACCGCCGTCAACAATCCTTCGAAGCTGCGCACGGGCCACGCCGGACCGAAAAGTGCGCGGTAGTCGGCGTCGAGGGCCTGAGCCCGCTTCGAGACGTGCGCGTAACCAGCCGCGATGCCGAACTTGTCGTCCGGCCGTTTGTCGCTAAGGCCGATGAATTCGATTCCGGCGTCGGCATAGAGATCGATCAGATTGCGGTCGGCGGGAGCACCCGAGACGCGAACGAACACGCCAATTCCCCGGTCATCGCTCTTGGGCACGCGATAGATCTGCTGCTCGAAGACTGCCCATCCTCCGATATCTCCTGCCAACACGAGGGGAGTACCGCTGCTGGTCGACGACGCAAGCGAAACGCCGTTGCTGGCGAGTTGAATATCGGAGAATGGCCCGAAGTGACGCCAACCGCCGAACTTGATCTGGCCCGTCAGATTGGGATCGCCCTTCTTGTTGTTCCAGGCGTATTGGATTTGCCCGAGCAGCAGAGGCGGATCGTTGATCCGGAAGTTGACGCCATATCGGTTGCGTTCTTGTGGGTCGCCCGGCCCCGGACCTGCCTGGTTGCCGTCGAAGATGCCTCCAAGGACGGATAGCCGATCCGTGATGTTGACCAGCAGCCGGGTGCCCATTGCTGCCAACGGCGGCGACGGACCGCCGCTGGGCAGGTCGAGCGATGTGATCGCCGGCCAACCCATGGAGGCGTTGGTGAAGACATCGGTGTATTTCGTGTTGAAGAACTCGCTGTCGGCGGCGAGCTGCCCGAACTTCAGAGAGACCTTTTTGTCGCCCCACTGCTTCTCGAAATAGGCTTCGTAAAGCCGCGTCGACGGTAACGCTTCGATGCCGCTGATGACGAAGAGATTGTCGAGATAGTTGCGCGACAGTCCCTCGCCGTGAATCTGAAACATGTTGGCGTGGAAGGTCAGCTTGTCGATGCCGGCGAGCTTCTGCAGGTCGACATCGACCGCGAGGTTCAGCCGGCCTTCGTAGATCGCTCTCTGCTTCAGCCCGCCGGAGACATTTCCGAGCGTCTCGCCGATGTAGGTCGCGGCGAACTTGATCCCATATTTTTGGAACGGGTTCGGCAGAAGTTGAAGGGTCTTTTCCTCGACGGTGCTCTCGCCGGTGTCCGGATCGGCGGGCTTGTCTTCGTCGGTCTTCTTGTCCTCCTGCGCGAAAGCGTGAGCGCTTGCGAGGAGCCCTGCAACGAGGATGGCCAGCGCCCGGCATTTAATGGCCATGTTCAATCGAACCGCATACCGAGGTCTCCGCAAGGCGGTCGCATTGGGACATGGTCGACCGGCAAACTCAAGAGGGGGCGCCATAGCTTGTTCCGCTTCGATCCGGGAAAAGCTGCGGAAGGTGCTTTTCCACCCCCGTGATTTTGCGGCAGCGCGAGAACCGAGCCGTAGCTCTGCAACGACAGGAGGCCGGGAATAACCGGAACTTTGTCTTGGCGCCTCCGTTCGTAATTGGGGCCAGAATGGAGGAGACTGAGATGAATAGGCTGATCGTCTGCGGCGCTCTCGCCGCTTTCGTCCTCGGTGCGCAGGCTGCGAGCGCCGCCGAGTTCTACATCGTGCGCGATGCCACGACCAAGAAGTGCACCGTGGTCGACACCAAGCCGACGACGACCACCACGACGGTCGTGGGCGACGGCGTCTACAAGACCAAGACGGAAGCCGAATCCGCCGTGAAGACCACCAAGGTCTGCACCGAACAGTGATTGAATCCGGCGGCCCTCGTTCGGGCCGGTCGGAAAACAAGGAGGACGAACGATGCCTGTATTGCTGCTATGGGCCGTTCCCGCCGTCATCGTGATCGGCGGCGCCGAATATTTGTTGGTTCACATGCACTGATCGAGCAACGACTCGATCGCGAAGCGGCCCCGCCCGGTCATCCCGGCGGGCCGCTTTTTTATAAGGGAGCGAACCGGGCAGCAGACGGGGCCTGCGGAAACCAAGGCTTCCCGATTTCCAACAACTGCGCCGAGAGCTTGGGCCGCAGAAGAGCACGGATTCGTTATCATGCGTTTGATCTGTTGTATCTGGACGGGTACGACCTGCGGAACGCAGCCTATTCCCATCGCAAACGGCTTTTGCAGGAGTTGCTGAGCTAAGCGCCCGAGACGTTCATTTTTGTCGAGCATATTGAGGCCGACGGCGACGAGATATTCCGCAACGGCTGTAAAATGGGGCTCGAAGGTCTCGTTGCGAAGCGTGTCGATGCTCCTTACCGTTCCGGGCGGCAAGAAAGCTGGATTAAGCTGAAGTGTAAGAAAACAGAGACGTTCCCCATCATCGCGTTCGTCGAGAAGCTCGGGGCCAGCCCGCGGAAGATCGCCTCGATGTATGTGGGCCGCCATGAAGACGGCAAGCTCGTCTAGCCAGGTCGTGCACGAAGGTGGTCGGCGGGTGGGGAAGGGCGGCGAGATCGACGTCGCGTCGGGTCTTGCAGCGAGAGCATTCAATTTCAAGCCAAGTGAAGCCGCCGTTGACCGCTTGATCGATGGTCGGCGACGGGTCGATGGGCTCACCGTCGGCCCACATCCGTTCGTTCCAGCTCTCGCAGAGTAGTTTGTCCGCTTGACGGATAAGTGCGTTGCCTTTGTGGCGGGTCGCCTCCGACTGCGCGGCGAGAATTGTGGTCATCGCGCGAGCTTTCCCCAATTCCTTGGCGAGCGCCTTGCGGTCGCCTCCTGACAAGGGCGTGGGATGATGCTTGGGAGCCATCACAGGTTCTCAAATGCCACTGCAGGCGAAGCATCAATTCGTTGCGAATGAAGGCCAGCAGCCGTCCTCTTCGTGGCGACCGCTGCGATTCTGGCACGTTTGATCGAGGAGCTTCTGTCCGACGTCTTTCCAAACGGAATGTTGACCGAAGAGCCGGACCGCGTCTGCTTTCTGAATCTCGACCACTCGTTCGCAGCGCTGGCAATTAACGCGCAGAACATGTCGCGGGATCTCGGAGAGACGGCGCTGTTGGATGGGAATACCAAATGTCGCCAGGCGCTGTGTGTACCGAAAACTTAAGCTCGGGCGTAGTGGTGATGAAGTCCGCCCAGGATGGGGCGTGAACTGATCGCACCGGTTCGCTGAACCGGGCGAG
>NZ_JCAMOR010000117.1:0-16014 GCF_059512385.1 Bradyrhizobium sp. Crot121
CCTTAAAGCTAGACTTAAGGTCACACGCTTCGCTAATTACCACCCGTCACGCAAGACGGCCGCCGTCGGATGCGTACCTTCTTCCCGCATCGTTCACTGCATCCGGGCTCCAGACGTTGGCCAGTTTGCCGGTGGTGCCTGGAATAATCCTCCCTGCGAACCGGCAACCTGGCGCTCAGGCGGCAGGGCGGCGTGGTACGACAGAAACGGCGCAGTCATCGCCCCCTCCCGCGTCGTTCACTGCATCCGGGCTCCAGACGTTGGCCAGTTTGCCGGAGGTGCCTGGAACAATCCTCCCTGCGAACCGGCAACCTGGCGCTGAGGCGCCAGGTCATACTACGGTACGGCCAGTGACACCCTGCCACTGACCCGCGACTATGACCGGGCCGCAATCAAGCTTTCCCCGGCACGCTTGTCGTTTGTTGGGCATCTCGTGCCGGTGCGCCCTATTCGTGCTCGCCGTTAAGGATCAGAGCGCCGAGCCCGAAGAACGTGACGCCGCCGACCCAGAGTAGTTCAAGCGCGGCCTCGGTCGCCGAGGTCTCGATCGGCACGTCGCGCGTGAAGGACACGGCGACGAACACCAGGTTCAGAAGCAAGCCGATCCAGCCACACGCGAAGAACAGCCATTTGAACAGGGATTTCATGATCCTCGCTCTTGTCTTTCGCCTTGCCCAACCGGCGAAAATCGTCGAGGGCGCAGCGGAGGCCGTACCGCGGCACGCGCAGTTCACAGTGAATATAGGGGTGGAGCGAATTTAACGCACCGGCGGGCCGCGCCGCGCGACGGCGCGCCGTCATTTGTTGCTTGAGATAAATCAAACGGGAACCAATAGGGTAGAGCCGAGATGGGAATAAGAAGCTTTATCCGACTGATATTTGGGGCCGTTCCCGCTCCGCCCGATGCCACGAGGCTCGACGGAACAAGCGAGGGCGCGCTTGCTCGCTCGTTGTCGAAGTTCTCAGCGGGCAAGCGGGGCTGGATCACGTCTGCCGAGGCGAGCACCTTGTTCTCAAGCAAGGGCCCACAATACGCGTTCGGAGAAACGGACAGGGACGGCAGAAGAAACATCGAGACGTTCGCGGCGCAGCACGGCTCTGTTGTCACCTTCATGCCGGTCGAAAGCCGGGTCTATTTTCAGCGCGATCCGACCTGAGCGGCTTCGTCGTTACCAGAGACGGGCGCGCACTCGTCACGAGTCGGGCCAGCATCTGCCTCAGGGCGCGATGCCCAAATGATCCGATACCGATTCTATTCCTGGCGTTGCCTCGGCCGCAACGCGAACGGCGGTCTTCTCATCCACGCTGTAGACAAATCCCCAGAGATCGGCGCAGCGGTCACTGACAATGATGTTGAAGGGTCTGCCCGCCCACGGCTGATCCTTGATGCTGTCGACGAAGCGTTGATGCAGCACGCGGTCGCTTTCAACCCAATCCGTATCGTCGTTGGCGCGTGCCAAGACTTGCAACAGGTTCGCACGACTGACGATACCGACCACGAGTTCGTCCTGAACGATCGGCACCCGCTTGATGCTGTGCTTCTCCATCAAGTTCGCGATTTCCCGCAACGGTGTTTCCGGCTGCGCCGTGATCACCTCACGCGTCATCACATCGCTGACCCGTTTGGCGTGCGACTTGACGAACTCCTTCGCCAGGGCGTCGCTGGACATGAGTGTTTCGCTCCCTCCGGAACGGCGCTGTTCGGTGCCGATCTCGACGCGCCGGATCAGATCGCCTTCCGAAACGATGCCGACCAGCTTCGCGCGGATATCGATGACCGGGAGCGCGCTGACGCAGTTACTGACCATCGCATTGGCCGCGATTTGAACGGGGATATCGGGGCCAACCGAGATAACCCCACGAACCATCACGTCCCGCGCCTGCATGTCCGGCTCCCTTGTTCGGGGCAAAAAATCTACCACGCGCGCCGACTTGTTGCAGCCCCGCAGGAAGCATGTCCGGTCGGGATTCAAGATGCGAAAGAACTCAGAATGAGCAAATCTAGCCCGCTCCGCCCCAGTAAGCGGACCTCAATGAGGGTATCGCCACTTCGCTGATGGGCCAATAGCTGCCCACACCCTTAAGACGGCCGCGCGCACTTCGAAACTAACACCAGCACGTCCGGTCGAATCTTCCGTGCCAACGCGACGCGCTCGTTCCAATCGAAAGTAAACAGGCGAAAACCTTCTGAGAAACGTGCTACACTCGGCCTATGAAAACGTTTTCAGATAAGGTCCGCGACATCGTACGCAAGATCCCAAAGGGGAAGACCATGACGTACAAAGCTGTCGCTGCTAAAGCCGGCAATCCGAAAGCTGCACGCGCGGTTGGTGCCATCATGCGCACGAATTACGACCCATCGATCCCGTGTCATCGCGTTATTGCAAGCGACGGCTCAATGCGCGGCTACGTTCGTCCGCGCCGTCGGCCGGCCCAACAATGATCCGCCTGACAGGAGCTTCACCGCTGTATCGCGGAAGAACGTGACGTAGCGCGCTTTACGCTGCTTTGGGTCAAACTGAGAAGAACTCAGAGTGAGCCCATCTTTTCCGCTTTGACCTCGAATGCGGACATTCATCATAGCGGTCCACATGTCTCCGACGGGCCACATGCGGACTCATGCACCGCGGCAAAGTAAGACCTATTCCGACTATGGGCAGTTTGTCTGCAATTGTGGGCCCGAGCGCTCTTGTAGCCTTGAAGTTGATGACTGGTTCGCATCTTGTTGGCTGCACGGGCAGCGGGTCATCGGCTTTTCCACGTTTGAGGCCTCCGGCCGACATGGACGACGATGCAAACACTCAGATGCTTCAAGATCATTGCACGCAAGAATGGCGACTATGATCCCCATGGGAGCGTTCGCCAATTGGGCGATACGTCGCCGCGGGTAGCGAGCGCCCCGGAGGTGCATCCCCGCCAGCGCCTGCAGCCGTAGTTTCGTATCAACGATTTGGCTCCGCACGCTTCCATGTCCAGAAATGAGTTTGTCTCCTCTCCGCCGGATCTTATCGGAGGGCGCGCACTTATGTCCGGTGGGGTCAATCGCTAGCGAATCCGGCGTTTCGGGGCATGTCGATTTACCCCCGTTCGCGACCGAACTGCGGACATCCCGGATCGGCGGCTTCGTGCCAATAGGCGGCATCGTTCCGTCACCTCGTCGACACGCGGGATCCCGCATGCACACCTTATTCGTGACCGATCTGAGCGCCTTTCTCAGCCACCGAACGTTTCATCAGCAGCACCAGGGGCACCAGCACCAGCGTCACCACCGCCAACACCATAAAGACATCGAAATAGGCAAGTGACGATGCCTGCTGCTGCCGCAAGTTCTCAAGCGTCTGCCAGGCCAGCTGCTGTGCGGCAGACGGGTCGCCGGTCTGCTGCAGGAACACCCCGCGCGCCTGATCGAGGAAGGAGGCAACGGTCGCGTTGAAGGAATCGAGGGACTCACCGAGGCGCAGAACGTGAAACTGGTCGCGGCGCTCCTGGATCGTCTGCGCCATCGACGTCCCGACACTGCCTCCCTCATTGCGCAGCAGACTGAGCAAGCCAACAGCCGCTCCACGTAGCAATGGTGGCGTATAGAGATAGGCCGCCACATTCGCAGGCGCAAAGCACATCGAGAGTCCGACGACCAGCATGACCCGAGGCCAGACAACCTGGCCGGGGCTGATCTCCAGGTTCATCTGCGACATCCAGTAGTTGCCGACCGCCATGATCAACAGGCCTGCGGCAAGCAACCACCGGGCATCAGTCCCCCGGCCAAGTGCACGGCCGACAAACGGCATGACCAGGACCGCGAAGAACCCGGCCGGCGACATCACCAATCCGGCGCTCAGCGCATCATAGCCGAACAGGGATTGCAGCAGGGCCGGTAATGATGTGCTGGCGGCATACAGGACGGCGAAAGCGAAGAAGATGATGAGGCAGCACAAGGCGAAGTTTCGCTCCCGCAAGGGCCGGAAATTGACCACGGGACTCGGGTGGCGCAACTCCCAGACGATCAGCGCGATCAGGCCCACAACGAAAAGGATTGCCAGCGTCTGCACCCGCCAGAACGGATCGCTCAGCCAGTCCCACTCCTGTCCCTTGCTGAGCATCACCTCCCAGGAGACCATGACGATCACCAGGAGTGACAGGCCGAGCGTGTCAAAACGCAACGGCTGCCGCTTCAACTCCATTCGCTGCCTGGTGAGATAGTCCGGATCCCGGAGCAAGGCATAACAGGCAGCAAGCGCCAGGAGACCGACCGGGACGTTGATATAGAACACCCATCGCCACGAATAACTGTCTGTGATCCAACCGCCAAGAGTGGGGCCGACGACCGGCGCTAGGAGGGCGGCCAGGCCAAACAGCGTCATCGCTGTGCCTTGCTTCTCCACCGGAAAGGCGTCCAGCAGCACGCCCTGACTGGATGGCTGTAAACCGCCCCCCGCCAAGCCTTGCAGGACGCGGAACACGATCAGCTGACTGAGACTGGTCGCCATTCCACACAATCCGGAAGCGAGGGTAAAGACAGCTATCGACAGCAGGAAGTAGTTGCGGCGACCGAGATGCGCCGAAAGCCAGCCGGTGATCGGCAGGATGATGGCGTTGGCGGCGAGATAGCTGGTGATGACCCATTCGCCATCGTCGACAGTGGCCGACAGACCTCCGGCGATGTATCGCAGCGCCACCACCGTGATGGTAGTGTCGAGCACCTCCATGAAGGTCGGCACCACGACGACCGCGGCCACCACCCAGGGATTTACCCCCGTTTGGGATCTGGCGGGTGAAAGGACCGCCTCGGTCATTTGCCGGCGCCTTGCGCGCTCGTGGACGAAGCGGCGGCCGACGACGGCTGTAAGTTGCTTTGAAGGAACTTCCCGGCATCGGGTCCAGTGGGCGGCTCGTTGATATAGACGTAGGGAACGACCGACGTGCCGATGAACAGAGGGTTCTTGTCCGGTTCGTATCCTTCAAGCTCGATCCGGACCGGGAGCCGCTGCACGATCTTGACGAAGTTGCCCGTGGCATTCTGTGGCGGCAGCAACGCGAGCGTCGATCCCGTCCCCATGGTGAAGCCCGCGATCCGGCCTTTGAACACCTGTTTGTCGCCGTACATGTCGACATAGACATCGGCAGTCTGACCGATGCGCAAATCGCGCAGCTGCGTCTCCTTGAAGTTGGCATCGACCCAGATCTCGCTGAGCGAGCGGAGCGCCATCAAGTTCTGCCCGGCCTGGACATCATTGCCGGGATTGACGTTGCGGCGCGTGACAACGCCGTCGATCTCCGCGGCAACGTCGCAATAGCGAAGGTCGAGTTCAGCCAGAGCGAGGTCGCGTTTGGCGGCAGCGAGCTTGGCCTCGGCCTGCTTGACGGCCGGCGCCTCCGCGGCCAGCCGATCGAACGTGCGGTTGACGTCGCCTTTGGGATCGAGCTTATAGAACTCCTCGAGCATCTGCTTCGGAGTCTGGTTATACGAATGCAGAACGCCGAGTTCAGCCGCAGTCTGAATCAGCCCCGCCTGCGCCTGCAGGACCGAAGAAAACGTCTGATCGAGATCGGGCGGCACCCGGTCGAGATCCGCGCTGTCTTCGGGCTGCGTCTGCAGGCCCAAAGAGACACGGACCTGATTCACATCCGCCAATGCCTGGACGATACCCGCTTGGGCAATCGACAACGACGCCTGACGTTGATCATAGAGCTCGCGGCTCGCCGTCTCAGATACGACCAGGCGCGCTGTCCGGTCGAACTCCTGCTGCGCGAGTGTAAGTGTCGCCTTCGCCTTCTTGAGCGCGGCGACCCGAGCATGCAGCAGGGCTATCTGGTTTTCGACGTTCTCAATGGCTTGTTGCAATTGCCAGCGCCGGCTCATGGCTTGTGCTTCGATGCCCCGCACCGTGGCCCGGGTCGCGTCGAGATCCGCCTGGGCGGTGTCGACGGCCGCTTTCTTCACGGCGACCGCGTCCCGAAATGGCTCCTTGTCGAGTTCAACGAGAAGATCTCCCTTGTGCACACGGTTGTTGTCATCGACCAGAACCCGGGCAACCTGACCGCGGACACGGGGAGCGACGAACGTCACGTGTCCGTTCACGAAGGCGTCGTCGGTCGAAACCGTGCTGAGCACGAACCGGATCCAGGGGATGGCATAGACCGCAGCCGCAATGACCACAGCGCCGACCACACCGATCAGCAACTTTCGCCGCGGTGTGAACCGTTGATTCGCCGGTGACAGGGGTTTTGAAGCAGTATCTGGTTTGCCGTCACGATGGACTGCAGCACCGACTTGGGCTGTCACGGGCGCGTCGACCGAACTTGACTCGCCGCTATGCTCGGTCATCTCGGTAGGCATCGCAGCTCCTAACGATTTCGCTCAGTGCAATTTTGGTTGAGGCGGCGACGACCTCATGGCCGCCTTGGCGCAGAATGGCGACGGATTCGAGCCGTTCAGGCCGGTGCCGCCGATCATGACGATCTTCATGAGTCCCCCTCCCCTGTGTCGATGACCGCAGAACAGGTTCGAAAAGCGGGTTCGAATGCTAAAGGGCCAGGCGCAACCCCGCTGGTGAGAGCGTGATAAGGCCCGCCGTCTCGTCGGCACTTCGTTGCCAACGCCAGCATAGCACGCCACGCGACTTTCTCAGCCGTCATGAACTGGTCAGCATTACTGAACGATTTGTTGACGACACACGGATAGCTCATGTCCGAGATGGGTCAGGGGCCGGCGAACGAAGGCCCCACAAGCTCGGTCCGGTCTACCCAGTAAGCTGACGTCGCAATCTTCAATCCGGGTTTTGGCCATGGGCCAAAATCTGAAGTGTCTGACTGGCGCGCCTATCCGTTTCGTAGACTGGCAACCTCGGGCCTAGCCAGAAATGGGTGGCGCCCGAACGGGCCTTGATTGTGCCGAACGTGAACGTGTCGCGCCGCCTTGGCACGCCTTCGGCCGCGCTAGATGCTCGAGTGACTTCGATTGAGCGGGGCTCGCCACGTACTTGTTTGACGTGCTTAGAGAACAAAGATCGTTGTTTTTCGAAAGCCAAGGCGTTGAAGTCGTCGCACACTACTCAATACGACGGACTATCGTCTCGATCAGACTTTTCGGATATCAAACTGCCGAGCAAGTCGGTTGACGTTCGGTATTGATTTCCCTTTCCCTGATGAGGTGGGTTTTACGTTTGAGCTCGATAACTGCTTGAGAGCGGATCATGTCAAGCAAGTTTGTATATGGAGTCACATTGGCTCTGGCGTCGTTGTTGCTGGCAAACATTGGATCTGCAGAGGACGCCTCGTCAGGCCGCAAGGGATCATGGCCGATCCGCAATGGGCACAACTACCAGCCAACCGAGCATGAACTGAGAGGCTTGCATCAGGAGGATGTCACGGCCGATCAGGCGCGCGAGATTGACCGATTGTATGATCAGCTCCTGGCAAACGGTGAAAAAGTCCGCAATCGGCATCCCGCACCCAAACGTTGAGGATACGCCGTTGGGTAGGAGGTGAGCGGCTATCAGGTGAAGGACCTCTCGCAAACGCTGGATAAATCCAAAGCGGCAGGCGTTGGGAGCAAGCAAGAGCAATTCCAGGCATCGCTCCTTTAGTTACTACAGGGTCTACTTTTCCACCTCTGGGCGACAGGAAATCGCAATGAAAACATATGACTTGATGGTGATTGGGTCAGGCACCGCCGCTCAGGTCACCGAGTCCTCCGGGCGAGACGATGGAGCATATAATTGAGCCTGTAAAGCCTCATCAATCTCAGTCGCGCGCTTATGGTGACATTCGTCGTCATCAGCCAGATGCGATCTTGGCTCCGGAGTGCGATCCCGAGGATTGCTTGGCCTTCTCGTTGAGGAAAAATCCAATGAACGCTATCGCTCAGCTTCTCGGCCGCACGGGCCTCCTGAAGGTCGATTATCACCTGCTCCGCGCCGCAATGGTGATCATCTTCGCATGGTTCGGGTACGACAAATGGTTCGAATCGGAGATCAGAGGACTGCTGCCCATAATTACCCACGGCCCGCTTATCTCCTGGACGATTCCGGTGTTGGGCATTCGCGGCACCGGCATTCTTCTCGGCACCTCAGAATGGACGTTTGGCACGTTGCTGCTTCTGGGTTTCTGGAACAACAAAGCGGGCATGCTCGGCGCCCTCGGTTCGACCTTCACCTTCATCGCTACCTTCACGGCATTTCCGTTCGTTCCGGACGCGTGGGATGCTGGCGCCGGAGGCTTTCCAGCGATGACGAATAGTTCGGCCTTCCTTTTGAAGGATCTCGTGCTGCTCGCCGTCTCAGTCTACCTCCTGAAGGAAGACGTTAAACGGATCGTCACCCCGGGTCGCGCGTTGCAATCTTCCGAACTGAAGGCTGGTGCGCTCCGACTGGCAGACAATTGAAAAGATCAAAGAGTCTACCCGGGGCGCTGGTTGCGGTGTCCTACAAGACGGCAACGGTCATTTATGACGACGCTAACGCCGACGTGAACCAACTAACCTCGGCCACCACGAAGGCTAGTTATCCGTCCACACCCAAGAGCTGATCCGATGCTTTTCAATCGACTATCACTTGTCCGTACTGGGCCGTCGCGAAAGTCGAGATTATGCCGACGGATGCCTGTCAGTTTTTCTATGAATGCACCGGCTACGGCACAAAGCTAAAGCCCAAGTCCGTGATCTGGATCATCGCCCTCATCTGGATGGGCACAGCGCGCATGCTGAATGCGCGAAGCTGTACTCGTACACACTGCCGATACATCGGACCTTACTACCTCGCCATGGACCGTACCCGTGATGGTGCTTGGTGCGGAGGTCGTCACCATCGGCATACTTGGATGGGTTTGTTTGGGCGTGATCATCCTCGGTGGCAGCGGGCTGATATGGTGGGCCACAGAACGCGCTGGGGGAAGCTCTCTCAGTGTTGATAGCGGAACGCTGTTCACCGCACGAGGTCCGTTATGGGTCATTTTCGACCCATTCCGCGGGCTCTGCCTACCACTTGATGTCCGCTTTGCTCCAAAACGGTTGCCGGCCCGAGCATCGTCTTTGACCTGACGGTTGTGACTCAAGCTCACGAGCTGGGGCCACGTTTCATGCGCTCCGAACTCGCGACTATGGGGGAGACGGCGTTCGCCAGCTGCAGCGCAGCCTCGACGCCGCCTTCCAGTATCTGCTCCGCCTGGGCAGCGTCGGGCACGGCCCGCGCGAACTGGAGGGTGCCCACCATGAGGCCGAAGATGGCCGTCGCACGGCGGACGCTCTTTGCGGAGCCGGCATCTGGAAGCAGTGCAGCCAGCGTCGAAACGTAGCTTCGCAGCGCCTCCTCGTAGGCCCGCCGGGTGGGCAAGGGCTGGCGGGCGATTTCCGGGAGCAACGCCGCCGAAGGGCACCCCGCGGCTAGGTTTTCAAGGTGGGCGCGGTTCAGGTAGCTCCGGATCGCGCCTTCGAGATCGAGGCCCCTTCGCTGATCTTCATCGAGGCGATGTTGCTGGTCGGCGAGCGCACTCGCCAGCGCCTCGCGAACGAGCGCCTCCTTGGAGTCGAAGTGCGGAGAGAATGCCCCTTTGGTCAGGCCGGCCTCGCCCATGACCCCGCCGATCCCGGCGGCGGAGACGCCGTCTCGGCGAAAGCATTTCGACGCCACATCGACGATGTGCCGTCGCGTCGCCGCCTTATGACCCTTCTCGAAACGCATTGTTCCTTCTCGTTCCCTAGCCTGCCGACAAGACGCCTTCGATCCGGCGTGCAAGATCCAAGAGCGTCCCGTCACTCCCCAAGGGGGCGTCCAGCTCAAGGCCGATCGGGAGGCCGCCGCGCGATAGGCCAGCCGGAAGGCTAATACCCGGCAGGCCCACGCTACTCGCCAACACGGTGTGGTTCGCCAGGGTAAGGTGACTAACCTGCCGCCCCGCGATTTGGAAGTTCGTCTGCTGTTCGATCAAAGGCGCCGTGCAGGGCGTCGTCGGTTGCAGTATGGCCTGCACCCCTCGGGCGACGAACACCTCGTCGAGCCGGCGTTGGATTTCCGGGCGGCTCACAGCCAGTGCGGTCTGATAGGCCTCTGCGGAGATAGCGCCTGCACCTTCCGGCAGGACCACATGTCTCCACGTGTCACGAAGCTCGGGCTTGAGTCCCTCGATGATCTCCTCGAACGTGGTCGGGATATCGTGGCGGCGAAGGAACTCAGAAATCGCGCCCATCGTCTCATGGAAGAAGATGCTCCATGTCGCTGTCTGCGTAAGGGCGCCGAAGTCATCGCCAAGGTCGACCTCAACGACCTCGGCGCCGGCGTCCCGCAGCCGACGCACCACCTCGCGGAAGCGCCCTTCGATTTCCGGGTCGACCAGATCGAGAACTTGTCGCGGTGCGTAGGCCAGCCGGGTCCCCTTCGCGTCGTATCCGCGCCCGGATGGCTCCGCGGCCATTTCACCGGTCACCACCTGATCCATAAGAGCGCAATCCTCAACGCTGCGGGCGAACACGCCCGTCGTGTCGAGGGTATGGGAGATCGGCGCAACGCCATTGCGGGGCCATCGCCCGGTCGTAGGCTTGAATCCCACTACGCCACAGAGCGATGCGGGCACCCGGATCGACCCGACGGTATCACCCCCTAAGGATGCGGGAACGATGCCGGCGGCCACGGATGCGGCGGATCCGCTCGACGAGCCGCCCGACACGCGATCGCGGGCGAACGGGTTCTTCACCTGGCCATAGCGGGCATTGTGACCGGTCAAGCCGTAGGACATCTCGACGAGGTTGTTCTTGCCGAAGACCAGAGCGCCCGCCCCCTTGATGGCGCGGACAGCGTCCGCATCTTCCCGCGGCACGAAGTGAGCGAGACCGCCGAGACCAAGGCTCGTAGGCAACCCTTTCGTCAAATAGCTGTCCTTCACCCCGAGCGGCACGCCCAGGAGCGGCGCCACCGACCCGGCCGCACGCGCCTTGTCCGCGTCCCGCGCGGCCACGAGCGCGGCGGCCTCGTCGATAGTGATGAAGGCATTGAGCTCGGCAAGCGCTCCGGCGCGCTGCAGAAGCGCCGTGGTGTAGGTCTCCGACGTGATGTCGCCGTTACGAACTGCGGCTGCAGCGGCTGCGAGTCCAAGGGAGGCCAGGTCCGCGGTGTCTCGCGATGCGGCGCGGCGTGAAGTGGCGGTTGCGTCGTCCATGAAATCCTCGCAAGAGAGCTGAGACGCGGCATCTCACTGCCATGAACGGCGGCTTAGCTCGATGTAATTACGATTATCATATAAAATTACGATCGTAATTCAATAGGAATCTTCGCGGAGATGTGGCGTCGCCAGACACATAAAGGTGAGACGCCGGCAGCAGCGGCCAAACGGTGGCCAAGGCAAGCATGCGGGTGTACGGCCGCCGAGCACGCTCTTACGCACTCATTCAGCATGGAAGATGCCGATTGATTGAGCCGGGGCAATCACTCGTTTCGACGAACCACAGACCTGGGCTCATCGTCGTCATAGTGATCGCAGGGCTCCTCAGATTGCGGGAGCCACGCCATCTATTTGCTCAAGCATTCCGGGCGGCGGGACTGCTGGCCTACTTCACACCGGCGCCATGGTCACGGTCGGCAGGCTGAGCACATGACTTTTGCTTCGGGACCGGACTCCCAAGAGTGCCGACACACCTTCCCGACGAAACGACGTGTGGGCGGTCGCAAACTGTCATCTCAAGCGTTCGGCCGTCGCTAGCGTCGGCGCCGGATAGCGGGCATAGAGGGTGTCGACGCGGTCCCGCCACATCGCCACGAACGCGCCCGAGGTGAGGCGATCGACCGACTTCCATTCGCGTTTGACCGCTGGCAGCGTGTTGCCCCAGATGGCGCGCTTGCACCATCGCTCGCCCTTCGCCGAGCCCTCCTGGGTTGCGCACATCGATTTCCAGGCAATCCGCTGCGGATGGCTGACGTGTTCGGCGGCTCCTTCCCCGCCCTGCTGGTGGATCAGGTAGAGATCGGAAAACGTCGGCTGCTTGTGAGTTATTACTTCGAATAGAACAGCCTCGGTGACGAACTTGTAGGCGGCAGCCATCGCGTTGTCGCGAGGATTGAGGATGTCGCCCGATCCGTATTTGCCGAACTCAGCCTTGCTCAGCTGGAACAGACCGATATAGGAGCCAGTGCGTTGCCTGGGATCGAAATCGGATTCGATTTTGGCGACCGCCTTCATGAAATTGGCATCGACATCGAACGCCTTGGCCGCGCGTTCGATCTCCTGGACGGGCGTTCCGAGCGGGACGCCGCTCAACGCCGACAAGGCGATCTTCGCGGGTTTCTCCGGCGGCGGAATTTCCGAGTAGACATAATACTTCAGATACGACTGTTTGCCTTCGTCCGGATTGGGCGAAGCAGGCGGACCGCCCTGTCGTAGCGTCGCCTCGTTCTCGGGCGGCACAGCCTCGAGGCTGGCACTGGCGTGCAACATCCGTCGTTGCCGCAGCGAACTGGTCACATCGGACGGCATCGCCGCGTCCGGCGCCGCGGCGCTGAATCCCTCCGCAACGATCGCATTAGCCGATGACCTTGTATCGAATTTCGCCTCGAGGACCGGGGCCGGCAATGCTGCCAGGGCGTTTGTCAGGACCCTCGTCACATTAAGCGGCATGGCGCTGAATGCATCAGCAACTCTCGCATTCGGCGTTGCGACGCTCGGGGGCGATGCCGCGATTTGACAAATCGCGGCAAGCGAAGTCGCGATCAGCGCGCCGGCAACACAGCTTGCTTGCCAAATCTTCAATGTCGCCAGCCGCGCTGCCGCGGTTCCCCCATACAATTCCGACTGCAGATCCCCGACTTGGTGCGCATATTAAGGGGACAAAGGGAAGACAATAGGGCGCACCTGTGGCGCAGGTGCGGCCTGTCTCGGCCGCTTCGCCAAGATCGCCTAAATTGGAGTTGGGGTCTTGATGCACCTCCCGCCGAGGGACAGGACAGACGCCATGTCCGCGCCTTCCCGCGGTACGAAGTGAGCGAGACCGTCGAGACCCAGGCTCGTGGGCAGCCCTTTCGTCAGATGGCTGTCCTTCACCCCGAGCGGCACGCCAAGGAGCGGGGCCGCCGACCCGGCCGCACACGCCTTGCCCGCGTCCCTCGCGGCCACGAGCACGGCGGCCTCGTCGATGGTGATGAAGGCATTGAGCTCGGCAAGCGCTCGGGCGCGCTGCAGAAGCGCCGTGGTGTAGGTCTCCGACGTGATGTCGCCGTTACGAATTGCGGCTGCAGCGGCTGCGAGCCGTGCGGCATCGGCGGCTAATCTTCTTCCGTTCTCACATACTGACTGCCGTATGGATGGAGCGGCAATGTTGTACCAAACCGTCGTGCGAGACCACGAAATACTTCAGCGGTGTGTCGATCTCGTAGAAATAGATGTTGGCGACGAAGCCATAGATGCCGGCGTCGATGGCCGTCGGTCTGTCGCCATGCACATAGCCTTGCCGCGGGATCAGGCTCGCGAGTGCGGCGAGATCGGCGAGCCCGCGGGCCATCACGGCGTCAGCCTCGAAGCGGCCGATGCCCTGGTAATAGTAGCGCTGGATGTTGAACTCCCTGGCCTTCATCAACCCGTCATCGGTAAGGCTCGGATGCTCTCGCTTGAGCGCATCGCGGAACTGGGGCCAGTAGCGCTCGTCCTTCCAGCGGGAATAGGACATCACCCAGTAGAGATCGTCGAGCGTGCGTGTGATGAGGAGATTGGTCGCGCGCTGCGCCGGCGTCAGCGCGACGTCCGGTGTCACGCCATATTTTTCGGTGGCATACGCAAGGATGGTCTCGCTGTCACCGACGCTGTCATGGCCATCTACGATATATGGCAATTGTCCGCGCGGCGCCTTCGACGCATCGAAAATATGCTCGTGCCGGAACGGCACGCCAGCGAGCTTGAGGAAGGCGAATACCTTCAGACCGTAGCCATTGTTGTCGGCGACGCCGAACAGCGGCGGATAGGAATAAAGCGTGAGCATGGTGGCCTGTCAGGTTCAAGCAGGCTATTTTCAAAGTTGACCAGTCGAAAAAGACCGGCAGACACCCCCAGTGCGCCGAGCATAGTCTAGGCCACCAATTAAATCGAGGATGCCAACGTCTGCTTTGGGCCAACAGTCGACGTCAAAGGGCCGGCGCTTTTTCGCATTCAGCCGGCTGTTTGGTGCTGACGACGATGAGAGTGTCTCTAACGCCGCGCTGTTGATGGCAAGCGAGCCCACGCGGCACCAGCAAAAATTTGATCCCGCATCGGCCGAATCTGCATAGCCACGGTCCTCGTTGGGCAGAGACTGGCGGCTCTAACGGTCGATTGGAGGGATCAGTGAGCATGGTTAGGACATTCTACCTCACCTGGCTCGGGCTGCTTGCCGCTGCGATGGTGGCGAGCACACCGACGGTCGCGCAACAACAGACGAAGCCGAACATCATCCTGATCGTGTCAGATGACTTCGGCTTCGGAGACGCAGGCGTCTACGGTGGCGGCGAAGGCCGCGGTATGCCGACGCCGAGTATCGATCGCCTAGCAAGCGAAGGCATGACGTTCTTCTCATTTTATGCACAGCCGAGCTGCACGCCGGGCCGCGCAGCAATCCAAACCGGCCGGATTCCCAACCGCAGCGGCATGACCACGGTGGCCTTCCAAGGTCAGGGCGGCGGCCTGCCAGCGGCAGAGTGGACGCTGGGTTCCGTCTTGAAGACCGGCGGCTACAAGACGTTTTTCACTGGCAAGTGGCACCTCGGCGAAGCCGACTATGCGCTGCCCAATGCGCAGGGCTACGACGAGATGAAATACGCCGGCCTCTACCACCTCAACGCCTACACCTACGGCGATCCGCAGTGGTTCCCCGCCATGCCCGCAGACCTGCGCGCCATGTTTCAAAAAGTGACTAAGGGCTCGATGTCCGGCAACGCGGGCGAGCAAGCCCGTGAGGACTTCAAGATCAACGGTGAGTATGTCGACACGCCGCAACAAGGCGTTGTCGGGATACCGTTCTTCGATGGCTATATCGAAAAGGCGGCGCTCGACTACCTCGACCGTAACGCCAAGTCGACGCAGCCGTTCTTCATGATCGTCAACTTCATGAAGGTGCACCAACCGAACCTGCCGCACCCGGACTTCATCCACAAGTCACTGTCCAAGAGCAAATACGCGGACTCGGTTGTCGAAACCGACACGCGCATCGGTCACGTCATCGACAAGGTCCGTGCGCTCGGCCTCGACAAGAACACCTATATCTTCTGGACCACGGATAACGGCGCCTGGCAGGATGTCTACCCCGACGCCGGCTACACCCCGTTCCGGGGCACGAAGGGCACGGTGCGCGAGGGCGGCAGCCGCGTCCCGGCCATCGCCTTTGGGCCGAACATCAAGCCCGGCAGCAAGAACTATGACATCCTCGGCGGCCTCGACCTCATGGCCACGTTCGCATCGCTGGCCGGCATCAAGCTGCCGGAGAACGACCGGGAAGGAAAGCCCATCATCTTCGACAGCTATGACATGTCGCCCGTCCTGTTCGGCACCGGCAAGTCGGCACGCTCGTCGTGGTTCTATTTCACCGAGAACGAGTTGTCGCCCGGGGCGGTGCGTTTCGCCCAATACAAGTTCGTGTTCAATCTGCGCGGAGATGACGGTGGAGCGACCGGCGGGCTTGCGGTCGATAGCAACGTCGGGTGGAAAGGCCCCGACAAGTACGTGGCCACCGTGCCCCAGATTTTCGATCTCTGGCAGGACCCCCAGGAGCGCTATGACATCCTCATGAATAACTACACCGAGACGACCTGGATGATGGTCGCCATGGGCGAAGAGGTAAAGAAATTGATGGGTACCTACGTCAAGTATCCGCCGCGCAAGCAACAGAGCTTGTCCTACGGAGGGCCACTCACGTTGCCAATGTATGAGCGGTTCCAATATATTCGCGAGATGTTGGCGAAGGAGGGCATCAACATTCCGGTGCCCACTGGAAACTAGAGCGTGATGAAGTTAGGTTCGTGCCTATCCTGAGTTTGCCAAGTAGCTTGCGCGTTCTTTGGGCGTGAAGAG
>NZ_JCAMOR010000118.1:0-15891 GCF_059512385.1 Bradyrhizobium sp. Crot121
AAGATCGGCGGCCAGGCGATCCGCGATCTCGTCACCGTCAACGGCGTGCGCGTCACGGTGGAGGACGGCAGCTGGGGTCTGGTGCGCGCCTCCTCCAACAAGCCGGAGCTCGTGGTGGTGGTCGAAAGCCCGGTCAGCGAGCAGCGCATGCGCGACATGTTCGAGACCGTGGATGGCGTGCTGCGCACGCATCCAGAGGTCGGCGAGTACAATCAGAAGATTTGAGTCCTCAACGCGTCATTGCCGGGCTTGACCCGGCAATCCATCCTGAAACGAACTCTTTGCGAAGATCGATGGATGTGCGGGTCAAGCCCGCGTATGACGGCTTTTAGCCACGGCTTGAGTGAGGCAATCCTCTTCTACGCGGCCGCCGGCACCGGCAGCGCGGTCACCGACTTGATCTTCTCCATCGCAAAGCGCGAGGTGACGTTCTTCAGCGGCACCGCGCTGATCAGCTTCTTGTAGAAGATGTCATAGCTCGACATGTCCGCGACCACGACGCGCAGCATGTAGTCGACGTCGCCGGCCATCCGGTAGAACTCCATCACTTCAGGCATAGCGCTCACCGCGTCGGCGAATTTGCGCAGCCAGGCCTCGGAATGGTCGGAGCTCTCGACCGACACGAACACGGTGATGCCGAGCCCGATCTTGTTCTGGTCGACCAGCGCAACCCGGCGCAGGATCACGCCATCGGCCTCGAGCCGCTGGATGCGCTTCCAGCAGGGGGTGGAGGACAGGCCGACCCGATCGCCGATCTCGGCGACCGACAGGGAGGCATCCTCCTGCAGCACGGTCAGGATTTTGCGGTCGATGGCGTCAAGCCGGCGATTGGCGTCATGCAGCGGAACGGCGAGGTCGGTCATGAGAAAAAAGTTCCATATGAAGGGGCTAAGTCCCTCATATAGAGAAAAATCTTCTAAAGCAAGCCTATTGGCTGTTCTCGGCCGGGCGGCCGCTCTCGTCCTGTCCCAAAAACTCTTCAACTTCAGTACGTTGCGGAGCCACTATGCGCCCGCTGCGTCTTTCCCATGCAGCCAACGTCCGACCAAATGATGGGCAATGGCGAAGGGATGTGGACCGGCCAGGCCATCCGGATGCTGCCGCTTGAGCATCAAGGTCGCCTCCGCGCGATCGAACCAGCGCGCATCCTCGAGTTCGGTGCGGTCGACGATGATTTCTTCGTTGGTTGCACGCGCGGTGCATCCGATCATCAGGGATGACGGATAGGGCCACGGCTGCGTCATGTAGTAATTGACCTCGGTGCAGCGGATTCCCGACTCCTCGAAGATCTCGCGCCGGACCGCATCCTCGATGGTCTCGGCGGCTTCGACAAACCCCGCGAGGCAGGAATACATCCCCGGAGGGAATTGCTTCTGGCGGCCCAGCAGGCATCTGTCGCCATGGGTCACGAGCATGATGACGACAGGGTCGGTGCGCGGAAAATGCTCGGCCTTGCAGCTCGGGCATACGCGCTTCCAGCCGCCCTCCTTCATCGCGGTGCGCGCACCGCAATTGGCGCAAAAGCCGTGGCGCTGGTGCCAGGTCACCATGGATTTCGCCATCGCGATCGCCGAGAGCTGGTCGGGCGGGGCGGTGCCCTGCATCGCCATGCCGCGCAGCTCGGCGACGGCGACGTCGCTGCGGCCGACCAACTTTTCCGCTGCTTGCGGCGCAATGCCCATGCCGAATACCGGCGCGCCATCGCGCAGGCCCAGAAACACCGTGCCCGGATTGGCGCCGAATTTCAGCGCCTCCTCAACCGAAAGCAGTGCCCGCGGACCGGCTTCCTCCTGCTTCACCACCAGCGAGTCGCGGTAGATCACGTAAGCGCGCGCGTCGCGGCGGCTTTCCAGCGCGAACAGCTTCTCTTCATTGGTGCGCAGATGCGCGGCGCGGTCGAGAACATTGGTGACGAAGGCCGGCTGCCCCAGCGGAAAATTATCGAATGCTGACATCTATTCTTCAACCCAACCAGATCTTGCGGCGAAGCGCGCTGATGAAATTCTGCACTTCTTCGGCATCATGTGCCAGCGGCGGCACCACGCCCCATACCGGGCGCGGCCAGGCGGCGTCGCTGGTACGGCGCGCGATGATATGGACGTGAAGCTGCGGCACCGCGTTGCCGAGCGCGGCGATGTTCAGCTTGTCGCATTTGGTGATGTCCTTCAGGGCGCGCGCGACTCGGGTGATCTCGGTCATCAACTGCGCCTGCTCGACCTCCTCGAGGTCGATGATCTCCACCGCGCCCTCACGGCGCGGCACCAACAACAGCCAAGGGTAATTGGCGTCCTTGATGACCAGCACCCGGCAGAGCGGCAGATCGCCGATGTTGATCGTGTCTTCCTTGAGGCGTGCGTGCAGTGACCAGGTCGAGCCGGACATGCATATTTCCCCGTCATGGCCGGACTTGTTCCGGCCATCCACGTCTTGTCACAACGTAGAGGAAGACGTGGATGCCCGGGACAAGCCCGGGCATGACGGCACCTAAAGCCTTTCTGGCCTCCGGCACAAGCCCGGTGCGTTCCGCGCAGGCCACGCTTGCTTTCCGGCCCCATTGGCCCCAAATAGGGACCGGGAGATTGGCGGTGGACGAGCCACTCGCCAACCGGGTCAGGTCCGGAAGGAAGCAGCCCTAACGAGGTCCGGATCGGGTCGCTCGTCAGTCTCCTACCTGTTTTTCGAGCGAATCATGCAGAAGGCGGGCTGTTCCGCGGTTTTGCGCTTGATTCCGCTCCTTTCCGCAAAGCCGGCCCGAGAGACATTCAATTGCGGATCGACCAATGAACGACGCTGGCGCTCCTCCGAATCAGGCTGAAGGCGCCGGTCAGGCCGGCTTCGAAGCGGCAAAGCCCTACCGGGTGCTGGCGCGCAAATACCGCCCTTCAAGCTTTGACGATCTGATCGGCCAGGAGGCCATGGTGCGCACGGTCTCGAACGCGTTCGAGACCGGACGAATCCCTCAGGCCTGGATCCTGACCGGGGTGCGCGGGGTCGGCAAGACCACCACCGCCCGCATCCTCGCCCGCGCGCTGAACTATGAATTGTCAGACGGCTCGCTGAAGGGGCCGACCATCCAGATGCCCGTGCTTGGTCTGCACTGCCAGGCGATCATGGAAAGCCGGCACATGGACGTGCTGGAGATGGACGCCGCCTCCCATACCGGCGTCGACGATGTCCGCCAGATCAATGACAGCGTGCGCTATGCGCCGGCGAGTGCGCGCTACAAGGTCTACATCATCGACGAAGTCCACATGCTCTCGACCGCGGCCTTCAACGCGTTCCTGAAGACGCTGGAAGAGCCGCCAGAGCACGCCAAATTCGTCTTCGCCACCACTGAAATCCGTAAAGTCCCCGTCACGGTGCTCTCGCGCTGCCAGCGTTTCGACCTGCGCCGGGTCGAGGCCGACGTGCTGATGAAGCATCTCGGTAACATTGCGACCAAGGAAGGCGTCGAGGTCGAGCCCGAAGCGCTTGGCATTATCGCGCGGGCCGCGGAGGGCTCGGTGCGCGATTCGCTGTCGCTGTTCGACCAGGCGATTGCGCATGCGGCCGGAACCGTGCGCGCTGAGGAAGTGCGGCAGATGCTTGGCCTTGCCGACCGCACGCGGGTGATCGACCTCTTCGATTCGCTGGCGCGCGGCGATATCGCGGCGGCCTTCACCGAATTCCGCGCGCAATATGATGTCGGCGCCGATCCGGTGGTGGTGCTGTCCGACCTCGCCGAGTTCGTCAATTTCGTTACCCGCGTGAAGATCGTGCCTGCTACCGCCGACAACGTGGCGTTCGGCGAGACCGAGCGCGTGCGCGCCCGCGAGTTTGCAGCCAAACTGTCGATGCGGGTGCTGTCTCGGATGTGGCAGATGCTGCTCAAGGGCATCGCCGAGGTGCAGGCTGCCACCCGCCCGGCTGCTGCCGCCGAGATGGTGTTGGTGCGGATCGCCTATGTCGCCGACCTGCCGACGCCCGACGAAGCGATCAGGATGATCGAACAGAACGGCGGCGCGTCGCCGGTGGTCGCGGGCGGCGCGACAGCGTCGCGGGCTGCCCCATCGGCGCCCATTTCCTCGATTGCCTCGTCGCCGGTGCGCGCTCCCGCGGCAATGTCCCGGGCCAGCGCGGAGGCATCGCTGCGCCCGCAGGCAGCAGTGCCCGAGACGCAGTCGGCGCCGGCACTGCGCGTCACCAGTTTCATGCAGCTTGTCGCGCTTGCCGGCGAGAAGCGCGATTTGATGACCAAGGGCGCGCTTGAAGCGGATGTCCGGCTGGTACGGATCGAGGACGGGCGGCTCGAAATTGCGCTGGAGCCGCATGCCTCCCGCGGCCTCGTCACCGATCTCTCGCGCAAATTGGAACTATGGACCGGCCGTCGCTGGACCGTGATCGTCTCCAACGAAGCCGGGCAGCCGACCATTCGCTCGCAAAATCTCGCCGAAAAGAGCCAGCGCGAGCGCGCGGCCGAAGCCGATCCGCGGGTGAAGGAGGTTCTGGCGCGCTTTCCCGGCGCCAAGGTCGTCGAGGTGCGCAGGCTTGCCGCTGAGCCGGCGGAGACCGATATTGTCGGCGAAGACCCCATCGAGAGCGGCGACAGCGACGACTAACATGATCCGCGAAGGTGGGACCGGTTTTCCTTCGCGACAAACGCGCAGCGTTGGCGCGAAGATCATGCGCGAACAGATTGAAGGGACCACCGATGGCTGATTTTCTCGGCATGATGAAGCAGGCAGCGCAGCTCCAGTCCAAGATGCAGGCGATGCAGGAAGAACTCGGCAATGTCGAGGTCGAGGGCATTTCCGGCGGCGGCCTCGTCGCCGTGCGCATGAGCGCGAAGATGGAAGTGAAGGGCGTCAGGATCGATCCATCCCTGATCAAGCCGGAGGAACGCGAGATCCTCGAGGACCTCCTGGTCACCGCGCATAACGACGCGCGCCGCAAGGCGGAACTCGCGGTGCAGGAGAAGATGCAGGCGCTCACCGGCGGGCTCGGCCTGCCGCCCGGACTTGGTCTCACCTGAATGGCCGCAAGCGTCGCCGGACCTGAAATCGAGCGCCTGATTCAGCTTCTTGCGCGGCTGCCGGGTCTGGGTCCACGTTCGGCCCGGCGCGCGGCGCTGCACCTGATCAAGAAGCGCGAAGCCCTGATGACGCCGCTCGCCGCGGCGCTGCAGGTGGCGATCGACAAGATCCAGGTCTGCAAGACCTGCGGCAACATCGACACGCAGAATCCCTGCACGGTCTGCACCGATCCACGTCGCGATCCTTCCATCATCGTTGTCGTTGCCGACGTCGCCGATCTCTGGGCGCTGGAACGGGCGAACGCGACCAATGGCCGCTATCACGTCCTCGGCGCGACGCTGTCGCCGCTCGACGGCGTCGGCCTGCAGGATCTCACCATCGATCAGCTCGTGGCGCGCGCGCATGATTCGCAGGTGAGCGAGATTATCCTGGCACTGAATGCAACCGTGGATGGCCAGACCACGGCGCATTACATCACCGATATGCTTCAAGAGGCCAATGTGCGGGTGACGCGGCTGGCGCATGGCGTGCCGGTCGGCGGCGAGCTTGATTACCTCGATGAAGGTACGCTATCCGCAGCCATGCGGCAGCGAACGCTCTTCTAGCTGAACACAACGGAACTGAACGAGATGACGAACCACCGATTCGGCATTCGCCTGTGCTTTGCGGTCATTCTGGGGGCGGTGCTGACCGCGCCCGCCGCGCTGGCCCAAGAGGCGCAGGCTTCGCCGAAGCCGGGCAAGCCGATCCACGCTGG
The DNA here is from genome assembly GCF_059512385.1 of Bradyrhizobium sp. Crot121. Lineage (NCBI taxonomy): Bacteria > Pseudomonadati > Pseudomonadota > Alphaproteobacteria > Hyphomicrobiales > Nitrobacteraceae > Bradyrhizobium > Bradyrhizobium sp. Crot121. The sequence goes on from NZ_JCAMOR010000118.1 coordinate 5,770, forward strand.
CGATGTGCTGTCGGGCGAGCTCAACACGCTGCGCGTCCGCGACATCAAGAAAGCCGGCAAGCGCACCGCGACCTATCAGTTGACCAGCGAACCGCGCCGCCTGCCGCCGCCGAACGGGCTGTGCAATCTCGAGACCGGTCCTGAGACGTTCCAGCTTGTCCCCGCCAATGACGCGCAGGCCGCGCAACTGAGGCCTTTTGTCGGCAAGGAAATCTCGGTGAAAGTCGACGAAGTCGCCTGCGCGGAAGAAGCGGGGCAGATGAGCGAGGCGGTCGTCACCAAGTGGAGCGTGGTGACGAAGCATTGAGGTTTGGCCTCGTAGCCCGGATGAAGCGAAGCGCAATCCGGGATCTTTACGAAACAACCTCGGGCTACGTTCTAAACCTTCACCGGCCCGAGTTCATCGAAATGCCCGCGGCGCTGCAGCCAGGCGAGCAGGATCAGGCTCGGGATCGCGACCAGCACGCAGATCGCGAAGAACAAGGGCCATCCTGTCGCCTTGGCGACGAAACCCGCGCCTGACGAGAGATAGGTGCGCCCCACCGCGGCAAGCGCCGTCAGCAGGGCATATTGCGTCGCCGTGTGCAGGGGATTGCGGCACAGCGCCGAGAGATAGGCGACGAAGATCACGGTGCCGATTGCGCTGGTGAAGTTCTCGCAGGTGATTGCGAGCGCCAGCGCCCACTGGTTGACGCCGACCAGCGCCAGCCAGGAGAAGGAGAGGTTGGCGAGCGCCTGCACGATCCCGCCGATCCACAGGCTGGTTGCCAGCGAATAGCGCCGCGCCACGAAGCCGCCCGCAAAGCCGCCGATCAGGGTGGCGGCCAATCCCACGCCTTTGACGATCGCGGCGTAGTCGACCTTGCTGAAGCCGATGTCGATCACGAACGGCGCCGTCATCGTGCCCGAGAACGCGTCGGTGAACTTGAACAGCACGACGAAGGCAAGCGCCGCAATGGCATCGCGCCGGCTCAGGAACTCGGAGAAGGCGCCGACCGCCGCATGGATCACGCGCGAGAACGCCGTTTGCGCGGCTGTGGCCGCTTCGGCGTCCTTTGACTGCGCCGGCTCGGTCGCAACCAAAGCGGTGATCATCCCGATCACGACGAGGGCGGCCATCGCGACATAGCCCCACATCCATGCCGCCGAGCGCACCACGCCCGCGCCCTCGAACCCGCTGACCATGAACAGCGCGCCGGCGGTCGAGACCAGCATGCCGATGCGATAGGCCGCGACATAAGAGGCCATGCCGGCGGCCTGCTCGCTCTCGGGCAGGCTCTCGACACGAAAAGCATCGACGACGATGTCCTGCGTCGAGGAGGTGGTGGCGACCAGCAGCGCGGCGAAGGCGGCGAACCAGGGCGAGCGCGCGGGATCGGCGATCGCGAGCAGCAGGATCGTGGTGATCAGCAGCAGTTGCGAGAACAAGAGCCAGCCGCGGCGCCGCCCGAAATGTCGCGTGAAGAACGGCACGTGCAGCGCATCGACCAGCGGCGCCCAGAGGAATTTCAGCGTGTAGGGCGTGCCGACCAGCGCCAGTAGGCCGATGGTGCCGAGATCGACGCCGACCTCGCGCATCCACACCTGCAGCGTCGACCCCGACAGCGCCAGCGGCAGGCCGGAGGAGAAGCCCAGCACCAGCACGATCAGGACGCGCGGCTGCAGATAGACGGCAAGGCTGTCGCGCCAGGAGGTGGCGGCAGGCTCGGCTTTCTCGGTCGCGGCGGCTGTCGCTTCAGGCGCGGTCATGGAGCCCTGTTAGCAGATTCGACAGGAAAATCCGCCCCGCAAGCGTGGCAATTGTAGGATGGGTAGAGCGCAGCGAAACCCATCGCGTCCCCGCGGCGGTGGTATTGATGGGTTTCGCTGCGCTCTACCCATCTTACGGCGGGCTACTCCCCCGCCTGCAGCTTGGGCGGGGCGGGGAACAATTCGGGTCTTCCGCTGGTCACGATCCGCGGCAGTTCCACCGGGGCGTCTGACTTGCTGAAATCGAGTTCCTCGATCCGGCCGGCGCGCTTTTCGATCTTGTCGGCGGAGATCAGGATCTGGCGTACGTCCTCGTTCACCTGCGAGAAATGGTTCTGCAGCTTGAGCACGCGGTCGCGCAGCCGCGACAGATCGTCGCCGAGCTTGATCACCTCGGTGCGGATCTGGTCGGCTGCATCGCGCATCCGTGCGTCCTTCATGATCTGCTGCATCACCTGGATCGCGAGCATCAATAGCGACGGCGACACCAGCACTACGCGGGCGCGGTAGGCCTTCTGGATCACATCGTCGAAGCCGTCATGGATCTCGGCATAGACCGACTCGGACGGCACGAACATCAGCGCGGTGTCCTGGGTCTCGCCGGCGATCAGGTATTTCTCCGCGATGTCGCTGACATGCTTCATCACGTCATTGCGTAGGCGTTGGCTGGCAATCTTGCGTTCCTCATCGCTGCGTGCGTCGTGCAGCGCGGTCATCGCCTCCAGCGGGAATTTCGCGTCGATGCAGAGCGGGCGCTGGTCCGGCAGGAACACCACGCAGTCCGGCCGCTTGCCGCTCGAGAGCGTGAACTGGAATTCGAAGGAGCCCTTCGGCAGTCCGTCCTGGACGATCGCCTCCATCCGCGCCTGGCCGAAGGCACCGCGCGACTGCTTGTTGGCGAGCACGTCGCGCAGCGTCGTCACCTGCGTCGTCAGGTCGGTGAGGTTTTTGTGCGCGTTGTCGATGATGCCGAGCCGTTCATGCAGATGGCGCAGGCTGTCCATCGTGTGGCGCGTGGTCTGTTCCATGGATTGGCCGACGCGGTGGGTGACCGAATCCAGCCGCTCGTTGACGGCGCGTGCCATCTCGGCCTGGCGGCCGGCGAGCGCCTGCGTCATCGCATCGACCCGGCCGCTCGCCTCGCTCTGGGCGCGCAGCACCTCGCTCAGCCGCTCTTCCAGCTCATCGGCGCGGATGGTCTGCGCGACAGCCAGTTCCGCGCCGCGCCGGGAGGACCGCGCGATCACGATGGCGATCGTCAGCAGCAGGACGAGCGCGAGCACGCCGAACGCAACCAAGGCGTCCGCGACGCGGACCGGCCAGTCGCCGACCATGAAGAGAATCTCGCTCATGCAAGCGCTATAGCCGATTCGCAGGCGACTGCGAACGAAAGTGGAACATTTATGGTTAACAAGCCGTGAAGATTCGTGGTTAAGAAAAGCAGAAGAATCATGGTTAAGGCCGTCTTAACCGGTTCCGGATCGCATTGACCGCGGCATATCAAGCGCTTAAATCGCCCGCCATGGCCTTGAGAGAAATCATCATCCTGCCGGACAAGCAATTGCGGCTGGTTTCCAAACGCGTCGAAAAGATCACGCCTGAGATCCGCAAGCTGATCGACGACATGTTCGAAACCATGTACGAGGCGCCCGGCATCGGGCTGGCCGCGATCCAGGTCGCGCAGCCGCTACGGCTGGTCACCATGGATCTCGCGAAAAAGGACGAGAACGGCGAGACCACGCCGAAGCCGCGCGTGTTCATCAACCCGGAGATCATCTCGGCGTCCGAGGAGAAGTCGGTCTACGAAGAAGGCTGTCTGTCGATCCCCGAATATTACGAGGAGGTCGAGCGGCCGGCGCGGGTGCGCGTGCGCTTCACCGACATCGACGGCAAGGTGCATGAAGAGGACGCCGAGGGCCTCTACGCCACCTGCATCCAGCATGAGATCGACCATTTGAACGGCATCCTGTTCGTGGACTATCTGTCGAAGCTGAAACGCGACCGCGTGCTGAAGAAGTTCGCCAAGGCCGCCAAGCGCGCGGTGGAGTAGGTTACAATCTCTCCGCCGTCATGGCCGGGCTTGTCCCGGCCATCCACGTCCTTGGTCGGCGACAGGCAAGACGTGGATGCCCGGGACAAGCCCGGGCATGACGGAGAAAACTGAACCATTTGAAGTGTGACCAATGCCGCTCCGCCTGATCTTCATGGGCACGCCCGATTTCGCCGTGCCGACGCTGCTCGAGCTGGCCGGCCACGGCCACGAGATCGCTGCCGTCTATACCCGTGCGCCGAAGCCGGGCGGGCGCCGCGGCCTGCAACTGCAACCGACGCCGGTTGAGCAGGAGGCGCGGCGGCTCGGCATTCCCGTGCTGACGCCGAAGACGTTGAAGACACCGGAAGCGCTGGAGGAATTTCGCGCGCATCAGGCGGATGCGGCCGTCGTGGTTGCCTATGGCATGATCCTGCCGCAGGCGATCCTCGATGCACCAAGGCTTGGCTGCTACAACCTGCACGCTTCGCTGCTGCCGCGCTGGCGCGGCGCCGCGCCGATCAACCGCGCCATCATGGCCGGCGATGCCGAGACCGGCGTGATGGTGATGAAGATGGATGTCGGCCTCGACACCGGCGATGTCGCGATGGCCGAGCGGCTTGCGATCACCGACCGGATGACGGCGGCCGATCTGCACGATGCGCTGGCGCCGCTCGGTGCCGACCTGATGGTGCGGGCGATGGCCGCGCTGGAACGCGGCGCGCTGCAACTGACCAGGCAGAGCGAGGACGGCGTCACCTATGCCGCCAAGATCGAGAAGGCGGAAGCGCGGATCGACTGGAACAGGCCTGCGCACGCCGTGCTGCGGCACATCCACGGCCTCTCCCCATTCCCCGGCGCCTGGGCCGAGTTGTCAGCCGATAGCGAACCGGTCCGCATCAAGATTCTTCGCTGCGAACTGGCGAGCGGCTCGGGCACATCCGGCACGGTGCTCGACGATAATCTCGCGATCGCCTGTGGCGAGGGCGCCATCCGCATTCTCGAGCTGCAGCGCGAAGGCAAGGCACGGATGAAGTCGGTCGACTTCCTGCGCGGCACGCCGCTGAAGGCCGGCGCGCGGTTCACTTAAGCCGTCATGCCCCGCTACAAGCTCACCATCGAATATGACGGCACACCGTTCTCCGGCTGGCAAATCCAGGAGACGGCGCCGACAGTGCAGGGCGCGCTGGAGGCCGCGGTGAAGGCGATGTGCGGTGAGGACGTGCGCGTCCATGGCTCCGGCCGCACCGATGCCGGCGTGCATGCGCTCGGACAGGTCGCCCATTGCGACATCGCAAAGCCGTTTCCGCCGGACCGCCTGCGCGACGGCCTGAACGCGCATCTGCGCCCAAATCCGATCGCGGTGCTCGCGGCCGAGATCGTGGCGGATGATTTCGAGGCGCGCTTCTCCGCGAAGAAGCGTCATTATCTTTATCGTATCCGGAGCACGCGCGCGAACCTCGCGCTCGACATCGGCCGCGTCTGGCGCGTGCCGCGCCGTCTCGATACGGACGCGATGCATGAAGCCGCGCAGCGCCTGATCGGCAAGCACGATTTCACGACCTTCCGCGACACCGAATGCCAGGCCAAATCGCCGCTGAAAACGCTCAACCAGCTTGACGTTACGCGCAGCGGCGATGCGGTCAGCATCGTCACCTCGGCGCGCTCGTTCCTGCACAGCCAGGTGCGCTCGATGGTCGGCTCGCTGGTCTGGGTCGGCGAAGGCCGCTGGACCGCCGACGATCTCGCCGCAGCACTCGCCGCCCGCAACCGCGCCGCCTGCGGCCCGGTGGCACCGCCGGAGGGGCTCTATCTGGTGCGGGTGGAGTATTAGGGCCGACGCTACTCCGCCGTCATGGCCGGGCTTGTCCCGGCCATCCACGTGCGTCAACATGCGACCATGCGTGGGGGCTACGTCTACATTCTGGCAAGTGCACCGAACGGCATCCTGTGTGTCGGCGTGACGAACGATCTCGTTCGCCGCATCTACGAGCACCGAAACGGCTTGGTCCTTGGGTTCACCAAGAAATATTCGGTGAAGCGCTTGGTGTATTTCGAACGGTACGAAGACATCCAAACTGCCATCCAACGCGAGCACAATATGAAGCACTGGCCGCGCAAGTGGAAGGTTAGGCTGATCCTGGCCGGCAATCCCGAGTGGAATGATCTGTACGAGACGATCACCCAGTAGCGGGGCTTGTTGCTTCCCATTGTTGGTGAACTGCTTCCACCCGCGTCATGGCCGGGCTTGTCCCGGCCATCCACGTCTTTCTTTGTGGGAGGCTGGAGAAGGGCGTGGATGCCCGGCACAAGGCCGGGCATGACGATGGAGAGGTTACCAGGCGGAGAGGCGTGGATGGCCGGGACAAGCCCGGCCATGACGGCGGACTAGGGAGCTAAGGCCGAGGAAAGCCCCAGCGCTACCCAAAATACCTGTCCAGCACGCCGCGATAGACTTGCGTCAGTTTTTCCAGATCGGCGACCGGCGTGCGTTCGTTGATCTGGTGCATGGTCTGGCCGACCAGGCCGAATTCGATCACCGGGCAATAGCTCGAGATGAAGCGGGCATCCGACGTGCCGCCTGAGGTCGAAAGCTCCGGCTTGTGTCCCGTCACTGCTTCGATCGCTGCCACCGCAAGGTCGGTGAACGGGCCGGGCTTGGTGACGAACACGTTCGAGTTCGATGGCTCCCACACGATGCGGGCGCGGATCCGGTTGCCGCAGGCTTTGACGAGGCGTTCCTCCACCAGCTTGCGCAGGCTCTCCTGGGTGTGATTGTCGTTATAGCGGATGTTGAATTTCGCCCGCGCCTGGCCGGGGATGACGTTGCTCGCGGCATTGCCGACGTCGACGGAGGTGAATTCGAGGTTGGAGGCCTGGAATTGTGCGCTGCCGTTATCAAGCGGCTCGTCGCTCAGCGCCACGATCAACCTCGAGATGTCCGGCACCGGATTGGAGGCGCGGTGCGGATAGGCGACATGGCCCTGCACGCCCTCGACGTGGAGCGTGCCGGATTGCGAGCCACGGCGGCCGACCTTGATGGTGTCTCCGAGCACCTCGACATTGGATGGCTCGCCGAGCACGCAATGATCGAACTTTTCGCCGCGCTCGGCCGCCCACTTCAACAGCTTGATCGTGCCGTTGATGGAAACGTCCTCCTCGTCGCCTGTGATCAGGAATGAGATTGAACCCCTTGGCCTGCCGCCATTGTCCCTGAGATATTCGAGCGCCGCGGCGACGCTGCAGGCGATGCCGCCCTTCATGTCGACGGCGCCGCGGCCATAGAGGAAGCCGTCCTTCACCTCGCCGGAGAACGGGCCATGCGTCCAGGCAGACTCGTCGCCCGGCGGCACCACATCGGTATGGCCGGCAAAGGTAATGTGCGGCGCCTGATCGCCGATACGTGCATAGAGATTGTCGATGTCGGCGGTGCCGGGCTCGCTGAAGGTGACGCGGTGCACCTCGAAGCCGGCGGCGTTCAGGATGTTCTCGAGCACGCCGAGCGCACCGGCGTCGGCGGGCGTGACGGAAGGGCAGCGGACAAGGTCGCGCGTGATGGAGATGGCATCGGTCATGCTTCCGGACTTAACACGTCACCGCGGCGGCGGGCCAGCCTTGCGCGCCATGCTCCCGACTTCGTGTTGCGGCTCTGCGACGCAGCCGATCAGCCTGCCGCGACCTTGGCGCGGCCCCGCACGCCGAGCAGACCTGCCAGTGCAAGCAGCGCAAAGCCGGCACCCGCGAAGAAGGTGCCTTGCGGTCCGGCACTGTCCCACAATGCGCCTGCGATCACGCTGGCCACGAGCATTGCGATCCCGCAGAGCAGGTTGAAAAAGCCGTAAGCCGTGCCCCGCAGCTCGGCGGGCGAGGTATCCGCGACGAGCGCCGCCAGCAGTCCTTGCGTGAAGCCCATGTGCAGTCCCCACAGCGCGATGCCCAGCGCCACACCGGTCATGCTGGGCAGCAGCGCGAGCGCAAGATCGGCGACGATCAAAAGCACGATGCCGAACGCCAGCACGGTTGTGCGGTTCACGCGATCGGACACCACGCCGGCCGGATATGCCGCGCCGGCATAAACGACATTCATTAGGACCAGCACGGCCGGCGCGAGCGTAACCGGCAGGCCAACATTCTGCGCGCGGAGGATCAGAAACGCCTCGCTGAAGCGGGCCAGCGTGAACACGCTCGCAATCGCCACCACCCACCAATAGGCCGCGCCCAGATTTCTGATTTCGCCGAGGCTGATTGGATTGCGCACCTCGCGCAACCCTTTCGCCCGCGCGGGTTCACGCACGGCAAACGCGATAAGTGCGAACGACAGCAAGCCAGGAATCACTGCAAACCAGAACACGGCCTTGAAATGGTCTGAAGTCAGCCACATCAAGCCGATGGCGATCAATGGCCCGACGAAGGCGCCGACCGTATCCAGCGACTGCCGCAGGCCAATGCTGGCGCCACGCAGATGCGCCGGAGCAATGTCCGCCACCAGCGCGTCGCGCGGGGCGCCGCGAATGCCTTTTCCGATCCGGTCGATGAGGCGCGCGGCCATCAGCCAGCCGACTGTCGGCGCCAGTGGAAAGATTGGCTTGGTCAGCGCCGCAAGGCCATAGCCGAGCGCCGCCAGCCATTTTCGCTGGCCGAGCCAATCGGACAGCGCGCCGGAAAATATCCTGGTGATCGACGCCGTCGCTTCGGCGATGCCTTCGATGACGCCGACGGTGACCATCGAGGTGCCGAGCACTGTCACCAGATAGACCGGCAACAATGCATGGATCATCTCCGAAGAGATATCCATCAGCATCGAGACGAAACCGAGCGCCCAGATACCCGGCGGGATGTCGCGAAGGGCTGGTCGGGGGCTCGCCTCAGCCATAGGGATGACCTTTCGAGCGATCATACCCCATGAGCGACCTTGGCTGCGTCTTCAGTCCCGCAGCAATTCGTTGATGCTGGTCTTGGCGCGGGTGCGCTCGTCGACGCGCTTGACGATGACGGCGCAGGCGGTGGCCGGGCCCGGCTGTCCATTCTTCATCGGCTTGGGCGGCAAGGTGCCGGGCACGACCACGGCATATTCCGGCACTTCGCCGACAAAGGTCTCGCCGGTCTCGCGATCGACGATCTTGGTGGACGCGCCGAGGAACACGCCCATCGAGAGCACCGCGCCCTTGCGCACGATCACGCCTTCGGCGACCTCGCTGCGGGCACCGATGAAGCAATCGTCCTCGATGATCACGGGCTCGGCCTGCAGCGGCTCGAGCACGCCGCCGATGCCGACACCGCCGGAGATGTGCACGCGCTTGCCGATCTGCGCGCAGGAGCCGACGGTCGACCAGGTGTCGACCATGGTCGCTTCATCGACATAGGCGCCGAGATTGACGAAGGAGGGCATCAGCACGACGTTGCGGGCGATGAAGGCGGAACGGCGCACGATCGCGCCCGGCACCGCGCGAAAGCCAGCGTCACGAAAGCGGTTCTCACCCCAGCCATCGAATTTCGAGGGCACCTTGTCCCACCACGACGCCTTGCCGGGACCGCCGGGAATCTGTCCCATGTCGTTGAGGCGGAACGACAGCAGCACCGCCTTCTTCAGCCATTGGTTGACCTTCCATTTGCCGCTCGTCTCACGCTCGGCGACGCGCGTCTCGCCCTTGTCGAGCAGTTCGAGCGCGTAATCCACGGCCTCGCGCACCTCGCCCGTGGTCGATGTCGAAATGCCGTCGCGGGCTTCGAACGCGGCGTTGACGATGGACTCGAGGGCGGACAGCGACATCGGGCGATTCCTTGAGGCGGGCGGGGAGGGTATTTGGAGCTTTTTCGGGATTTGGGCCGGCGGAGTCAAGGCTAACTCGCTGTCGTCCCGGGCTTGCGCGCCGCGGCGAAGCCTCTTGGCGTAGCCGGGACCCGGGACCCATAACCACAGGGCTTAGTAATATGCGAAGCTGTAACTGCTTGCTCGCGCCACAACACTTCCCTGTGGTTGATGGGGTGGACGGCCCCCTACGGCATCAGTTGTGCCAGAATGAGGTTGTCGAAATCTCAAACGAGGGAGCCGTTCGTGACGCAGATTATCCGCATTGGAATGGATACGTCGAAGCATATTTTTCAGTTGCATGGGGTTGATGCGGCCGAGCAGGCGGTGCTGCGCAAGCGGCTGTCGCGCAAGCAGGTGCTGGAGTATTTCGCCAAGTTGCCGCCGACGGTGATCGGGATGGAGGCGTGCGGGGCTTCGCAATATTGGGCGCGGGAGCTTTCCAAGCTCGGTCACGCGGTGAAGCTGATGGCCCCGCAACTGGTGAAGCCCTACGTGCAGCGGAACAAGAACGACGGGCGGGATGCGGAAGGAT
>NZ_JCAMOR010000119.1:0-15788 GCF_059512385.1 Bradyrhizobium sp. Crot121
CCAAGGCTTCCTCCTAAAACAAAGCCTTGAATCACGTTCAATCTGATTTGAGAATCCCAAGAGTCCACACGACCTAGTTGACGTGGCCGACTGCCCAGACATAGGCCACTGCGGCAGTGTCGGCGTCCGACAGCTCGGCGCCTCCCTTCGACGGCATGACGCCGGTATAGTTGCGTGGGTGCGGGACGCCGTCGACACCGTCTTGGTGATCGCCGCAAGGCTGCTGTCGCTCCACACCCAATTGCCGGAAGTCAGGTCCGGACCGACTGACGTCCCTCGCGCATCGGCCCCATGACATCCGCTGCAGGTGCCGTTGCTGGCCTCGCCGTGCTGAGGTCGGTATCGTCGATCTACTTCGCCGACAGCAAAGCGGCGCGGGACGGCCGATCAGCCCCGTTCTGAGACACCCGCTTGATCGCGCGGAGAATCTCGCCACGGGTGTCGATGCGCTGGAATTCCTTAGCCATGAGCGAAGCACGTGCGCGATACCTCTCCGTATCGAGTACGGCCCGCACAGCCTCGCGCAGCACCTGCGGCGTCGGCGTGCTCGTCTCAAGGTTGATGCCGACCCCGGACCAACCGACCCGCGCATTCACATCGGCCTTGTCCTCGGTGAGTCCAGCGCAGACCAGAGGAACACCAAAGCTCATGGCTTGGTTGACGCTGCCATAACCTCCATTGGTGACAAATACATCGGCCTTGGACAGGATCCACTCGAACGGCAGATAGCTCGTCAAACGCGCATTAGCCGGAATGGGGCCAGGGATCGTATCGACCGGGCGGCCACCAGCGGTGACGACCACGAGCAGATCCCGCTCGTCGGCCAATCCCACCAGGGTCGGTGTGACCAGGCGGTTGAAGTCGTGGTTGGCCACTGTCCCTTGGGTGACGAGGACCACCTTGCGCCTGCCGTCCAGCTCATCGGCCCAGGGCGGCAGCGGCGCTTGTTTGGGCATAATGGGCGGGGTACCCACGAATTGCACCGAAGCCGGGGCGGGACGCGGAAACTCAAAACTCGGCACCGTCAGCTGCAGATAGGCATCTGCTAATTCCACCATTGCCTCGAAAGGAGGCCTCGGCAGCGACTTGACGCCGATTTCCTCCAGGCATTGGTTCAAACGATGCGCGAGCGGTTGATTGACGACCCTCTCATGTTCCTGGGCAATGGCTGCATACTTCTCGCGCTGCGCCGGGGCTGCCGCCGGAGGCAAGCCGAGGAGTTCTGGCGCCCCGTCTGTCCGAGGCCAATGGAGGATCGTGGTGCCAAAGCAGACAATCGGAGGCCGCTTCGAGCGAGGGCCGAGCAGCATTGGTAGCAGGCCCAAGAAGTACTCATCCCCCATCACCATGTCGGCCGGGACTTCCCGCAGCAATTGTTGCAGGCCCTCGTGCTGCACGAGCATGTGGTCAACAAATAAGCGCTCCTTGGTGACGCGCAACAACTCCAACCCCGGAGGCAGGCTTTTCAGTTCGGGATACTTCGCGAAAGGATCCACCACATCCTGATCTGCGCTGGCAGGAATAGGACGAAATGCTGCACCAATACTGTTGATGCGGTCGCGGAAAGCGCTTCCTGTGAAGGCAACCACCTCGTGACCGTCAGCCAACAGGATGCGCGCGATACCAAGCATTGGATTGACATGACCGGGCGCGGGGGTCGTAGCGATGATGATTTTCATATGATCCTACTCTGGATATCCTGAGACGAAGGCCACTCGAGCCGGCAAGAGTGATCGAGCTGAGTGACGCAACCAGATGTTGGCAGGTTTGCTGTTACGCCCCGATGTCGGATCCGGCGTGAATTGCTACACTCGCAATGCGTCTGGTCACAAAAGCTTGCGTGCAGGAATGAGCAACTCAGATCGCGCCAAGTGCGATCAATCCAATGATTATCTACCAACGCGTCGAGCTGTTGCGGCCGAGTAGAAGCGAGCTCGGCACTGCAGTAGTGCTTGAGCCGGTCAGATCGCGCTGTCGATCAGATTATTCAACGGTCGCTCAAGCTCGCGGACTGACCTGCTGCCGCAACTCTGCACGATATCCGCTTCCCGGCTCATTGCCAGCAATTCAAGCTGCCGGCTGACCTCCCGGTTGGCTTAGGCAAGTCGATAAGCGAGATCTTCGGTGATCAGGGTTTCCTGACCGGGCAGCTTGGCCATTGGCGCGACAATTTCGCAGCCCTGAACTTCGACAGACGGGAGAGACTCAGCAGCATCGTGCGATGCGGTGCAGGGCCGATCAGTGCACCTTCCCGTCTCTCATGGCCTGTGCGGGATGGTCAATCCACGCTGCACCGCGGGCCGCGCCAGGCCGCGATCGAGCCAGGCTGGTACCGCTTGAAGACTGTCGAAGTCGACGAGTTCGCGCGCCTCATAGAAGCCGATCAGGTTACGCACCCAGCCGAGCATGGAAATGTCGGCGATGGTATATTCATCGTCCATGATCCATAGTCGTCCGGCGAGATGCGTTTCCAATACGCCGAGCAGGCGTTTTGACTCGTTGACGTATCGTTGAAGTGGGCGCTTGTCCTCGTATTCACGGCCTGCGAATTTGTTGAAGAAGCCGAGCTGGCCGAACATCGGTCCGATCCCGCCCATCTGGAAATGCAGCCACTGGATAGTCTTGTAGCGGCGAGCCGCATCTGCCGGCAAAAGCTTGCCCGTCTTCTCCGCGAGATATTGCAAGATGGCTCCGGATTCGAATAAGGGCAGCGGCTCTCCGTCGGGGCCATCGGGGTCGAGGATCGCCGGGATCTTGCCGTTGGGGTTCAATGAAAGAAATTCTGGCGTGTGCTGGTCGCCCTTGTTGAAGTCGACCAGATGAACTTCGTAGGGGAGCCCGATCTCCTCCAACATGATCGAGACCTTTACGCCGTTGGGTGTCGGCAGTGAATAGAGTTGCAAGCGATCCGGGTATTTCGCAGGCCAGCGCCGTGTGATCGGGAAATCAGCAAAGTTTGGCATCTCAACTCGCTCTTGCGGCTCGATTACACTTTAAGAGGTGGCAAGCATCACGGCGGGTGAATTCATGGCATGACGGTTCAGCTGAGCCACGGAGTATTGCGTATCCGAACGCAGGCGTTTGGCCTGCGAAATGTGGGATCGTGATCTTCGATATAATCGACATTGACTGTGCCGAACGTGGTCTGGGGCTTCTTCAAGGCCGAGCACGTCTGAACCTGGATGAACTCATTCTTGAAATCACCACGAGGAAACGCGGCAATGACCTGGTCGCGTTGCTCTCGCGTATAGTCGTCATATCCAATGCCGACGACATCAACTAGAACACCTGCGTTGGTGAGAGCTATTTCTGGCCGCATGTATTGGGGAATGCCTGGCGTGGTATGTAAAGCGATTGCTTCCCACACCAGATCCGCTTTCGGATCCGGGATGCCGTGGCTCTTGAGGAATTCGCGGGCTGCATCGGCGCCGTCGACTTCAAACCGTTTCGTATCGGTATGGTAAGGGTGGATAAGACCCAGATCGTGAAACAGCGCTGCGACATAAAGCAGTTCAGAATCGAATTTTAGATTCTGACGAATTCCTTTCATCGCACCGAACACAAATACGCGAACCGAGTGGTTGAACAACATCTCGGTTTCATGTTGCCGCACGAGTTCGGCGGCCTCGCGTGCGATCTTGCTATCGGGGATCTTAACGCCAGAAATAATATCGACCATTATCGAACTCCCGTCTCCGTGTCTGTGGTGCTGGTTGCCGGAAATAGATCGGTCCGGACCTGATCATAAAACAGTACCAAGATTGCCAATTTTGACTGTACCATCGCGCGATGGCTGTCCTCCCCATCCAACTAGATCGTGCCAGAAGGACCCCACTGGCTGCCCAGATCTATTGCGCGATCCGAGAGAGCATCGAGAGCGGGCGGCTCGCGTCGGGCGCGCGATTGCCTTCCTGGCGCGATCTGGCCGCTCAGCTCGGCGTCTCCCGCGGCACCGTGCGTGTGGCCTACGAACGTCTCATCACGGAGCAATTCGCGATCGGTCTCGGGCCGGCAGGAACTCGTGTGGCCGACCGGCCATCCCGATCCTCAACGCCCGAGTGGTCGCCAGAAGCGTCGCCTCTACCGGACCTCTTTTATGAGTTCGGAAGCGCGCCGCGGGCATTTCAGATGGGCGTGCCCTCTCAGGACGCCTTCCCTTTTAAGCTGTGGTCACGCATCCTGACGCGTGAGACCCGGCTAGCCGCGGCTGCGCCGGTGACGTATCCGGATCCGCGCGGCGATCCGGAGCTGCGAAAGGAAGTTGCGGCTTACTTAGGGCTGGCCCGCGGAATTCGGTGCAGCCCCTCTCAGGTGCTCATAACGAGCGGATTCTCCGGCGCGCTCGGTCTGGCTATCCGAGGGCTTCAGCTTGGAAGGATGGGAGCTTGGATCGAAGATCCAGGCTTTCCGCTCACGCGCACCGCGCTCGGCCTGGCTGGCATGCATGTGACAGCTGTCCCGGTCGATGCGGAAGGGCTGGATGTTGCCGCCGGGGTGCAAACCGCCGGTGGAGCGACACTGGCAGTCGTCACACCGGGCCAGGAGGCGCCGCTCGGGATGACGATGTCGCTGCCGCGGCGACTTGCACTGCTCGCCTGGGCTCGGCAGAACGACGCCTGGATCATCGAGGACGATTACCTCAGCGAACTGCAGCTGAAAGGACGGGCGGCCCCGGCTCTTGCATCGCTCGATCATGGAGGCCGGGTGCTGCACATCGGCAGTTTCAGCAAAACGATCAGCCCGGCGCTGCGCCTGGGGTTCATGGTCGTGCCGCCGGAACTGAGTCGTCCGTTCGGTGAGCTCGCTGCTTGCTTGGCACCAGCGCCGGCTGCGGCCGTGCAGCGCGCCGTGGCGGAATTCCTGCGAGAAGGGCACTACCTTCGCCATCTGCGCCGCATGAAGCGGCTCTACGCCGCCCAACGGGAGACTTTGCTTCGTTGCCTGGGAGAGATGGCGTCAGACCCGATAAAGGTACAAGCAACCGCCGGTCTGGCAGTGGTTCTCTTGCTTCCCGAGTTTGCTTCAGACGTGGACATCGCTTTGCGCGCTCTACAGTTCGGCTTGGCGCCGGCTCCCCTGTCGCCGTGGTACATGCAGCCTCCCCGACAGCAAGGATTGCTGCTCAGCGTGACCAACCTCAATGAACGGCGGCTGCCGGCGGATGTTCGCCGGCTGTTGGAATTGGCACGCTAGCACTGCGAAATGAACGTCGCTGCGACCTAAGCAACTATCGATGGTACATTGAGAGTTGCCGATCTTGGTACTGTTCTGGATCAGGCTGCCCCCCATCTTCGATTGGTAACACCGGTTGAAGCGGATGCGCGAGACCGGCTTTGGGTCCATGACCGGCGCACGGCCTTCAAGCCGACTCACGTCTTAACAGGGAGTTCAGAATGGCAAGCAGCCCCGTCGACGATGCGTCCCAAGGTCCTGCGCGCTGCTCCATGTTGGCATGGCGAGTGCACGAATTCGGACCGCCGGAAGTGATGATTTTGGATCGGGTTCCGAGGCCAGTTCCTGGTACGGGCGAGGTCCTTGTCGATGTTCACGCAGCAGGGGTCGGTCCCTGGGACGGCTGGATCAGGGCCGGAAAGAGCGCGTTGCCGCAGCCTCTTCCTCTTACGCTCGGCTCTGATCTGTCCGGAACAATCGCGGCCGTGGGATCGGGCGTATCCGAGATCGCTGTTGGGGACCAGGTTTTCGGAGTGACCAACAGCCAGTTCCTTGGTGCTTACGCAGAATACGCCGTGGCCTCTGCTGGGATGCTCGCGAAGAAACCAGGCTCGCTGAGCTATGCTGAAGCGGCTTCCGTTCCCGTCGTTGCGGTCACGGCGTGGCAAGCTCTGTTCGACCACGCTCGCCTCGAAGCCGGGCAGACGGTCGTCATTCACGGAGCTGCGGGAAACGTCGGAGCCTACGCGGTTCAGCTCGCTCGTCGCGCTCGCCTGCGTTCAATCGCCACCGCGGGGAGCCAAGACATCGAATACGTGCGGTCCCTTGGTGCCGACAGAGTATTGGACTATCACACGCAACGCTTCGAGGAAGAGGTGAAGGATGCGGACGCGGTACTGGATCTCGTCGGAGGCGAAACGCAAATACGTTCCTTTCAGGTTCTTCGCCCGGGCGGCAAGCTGATCTCCGCTGTGTCCCAGCCCGATCAAGACCGCGCAAAGCACCACGGGGTCACCGCAGCCTTCTTCCTGGTGGAAGTGACCACCGAGCGCCTTCGCGAGATTGCCGATCTCATCGATCGCGGTGACCTGAAAACCCGCGTCGGCGCAGTTCTTCCTTTTTCCGCTGCGCGAGACGCGCACATGATGTTGGAAGGTCAACGAGTGCCGCCGAAAGGCAAGATCATTCTCGATGTGGGAGGCTCGGACGAAGCGACCGCGCGCGCTTGAATTGGGGCTATGAGTGTGGCGGCGAGCAGCTGTGAAGGCCGACGGCTCCGCGCGAGTCTGGAACACATGGCCGAGAACGACGCCGGCAGAACCGAAGCTCTAGATTCTTGTTTTCACGCGTTTTCTTCACGCGAACCGGTATCCACTTCGCTCGAAAACGCTCTATCGGGGCGCCACGCGGCGCAGATTTGGAAGGAGTCGCAGGCGGAAATCATCCTCCAACCGTCATGTGTCCGGTTTTCGGGAAACTTGATCAAGCGCCTGTGAGTAAACGCCCTAGCTCCTGCCCCCGGTCCGCTTCGGCGGCGTGGGGCCCTCGACCGGTGGCAGGGATTTAAGATAATCGGCCATGGCCGCACGATCTTCATCGGACAATTGCGACGTGTTCTTGATCACGCGCGCCATCAATCCGCTGGCGCTGTCGCCGTCCGGCAGTTCACCGGTCTTCAGGAAATAGGTGAAGTCCTTCACGCTCCAGTCCGCCAGATTCTTTTGCGTGATATTGGGCACCCAACCCTCACCTTCCGGGTTCGGTCCGCCGGCAAGACGCTGCGCGCTGATGATGCCGCCCAGGAAATTGCGCGGGCTGTGGCACTCCGCGCAATGGCCAAAACTGTTCACGAGATAGGCCCCGCGATTCCATTGCGCGGAGCGCGCCGGATCCGGCGTAAAGGGCTTGTCATCCATGAACAGGAATTTCCACACGCCGATGTTGCGGCGGATGTTGAAGGGGAACGGCACGTCGTGATCGCGCACCTTGCCGGCGACCGGCGGCAGCGTCTTGATGAACGCGAAGAGGTCGCGGACGTCCTCGATCTTCGCATGCCGGTAGGACGTGTAGGGAAAGGCAGGGAAAAAATGGGCGCCCTCCGGCGAGGTGCCCTTCATGACCGCTGTGACGAAATCGGCCTCGCTCCATCGGCCGATCCCGTCATTGGGATCGGGCGAGATGTTCGGCGCATAGAAGGTGCCGAATGGCGATGGAATCGCGAGCCCGCCGCCGAGCCGGGTGCGATCGGGCTGGTCGGGCACGGCGTGACAGGACGAACATCCGCCCGCGTTGAAGATGGTCGAGCCATTGCCAATGTCAGGCTCATAGGCCGGCAATACGCTGGCCGCGAACGTCGCAGGTATGGTCAGCCACCAGTAGACGCCGGCGGCGACAATGCCGGCGAGGATGGCCGCGGGATATATTCGTCGCAACATGGTCCGACCTGTCATTGGAACGTCTTCGAGCAAAGCATGCCCTCGGACTTGATCCGAGGCTGGGCACCGGTTCGTGTGAACGCGTCAAAAACAAAAATCTGGCGCTTCGGTTCAATCAGAACCGAATATGCTCCAGTTCGTCGATCGAACGGCTAATATGGCGAGAGTCTCGGCCATGCGCTTGCTCGAAATTTTCCGCGCTCGCGGGCGATTTTGGGAATAAAGCAGAAAGGCCATTGTTTTGAGGTCGACACTCAGGCCGACGCCAACAGGGAGAAAAACCATGCCGAACAAGACCATGCTTGCCACGCTCGCGCTCGGAGCCGCCGTCGTGTTTGCCGGTCCTGCTCTCGCCGACAAGTACAAGGTGCCGTTGGACGGCAAATCGGAAGTGCCGCCGAACAGCAGCACCGGAACCGGCACCGCCGATATCGACTACGATCCTGCGACCAAGAAGCTGAGCTGGAAGGTGACCTATTCCGGCCTCACCGGTCCCGCCACCGCAGCGCATTTCCATGGTCCCGCCGAAGCCGGCAAGAACGGCGGCGTCGCGGTCCCGATCCCGGATATCGCCTCGAGCCCCGCCGAAGGCAGCGCCACGCTGACGGACGCGCAGGCCGCCGATTTGCTCGCCGGTAAGTACTACGTGAACGTCCACACCGCGGCCAATCCAGGCGGCGAAATCCGCGGCCAGGTCGTGAAATAGGCGAGCCACAAGCGTCCATTCCTGAAGGCGGATGCTGCGGCATCCGCCTTTTTCGTTTTGCACCTAATGAGGTAGATCGGCGGTGACCACGATGAAGCTGCGCCCCCTCTCCCGCCTGCGGCGAGGCGAGCAAAGCTCGCTCCGGGAGCGCTGGGGTGAGGGTGTCTGCGCGAAAAGAACAGAGATTATCTTTGCGCGGAGAGAGCCCCCCGGCGCTATCCGCCGACCTCTCCCGCAAGCGGGAGAGGTGAAGAGCGCAAGCGCCGCATCACTTCAATTTGACGCGATAGGTGTCGTGGCACGCGCCGCAGCGATCGTTGATCGTGGTGTAGGCCACCTTCAACTGATCGAGATTCTTGACCTTGCCCTTGAAGTCACCGATCGCCTTCGTGACCGGCGGGATCTTGGAATCGAAATCGGCCTTGTTCTGCCAGATCTTGGGCGACGACGTGTAATGGGCGTCCTTCACGTCTTCCTTGGGGTTGGTGGCAAAGACGGTCGCGATCTTGGCGACGTTCGTTTCGAGATCGGCGAGCGCCGTATCGACCGCCTTCTGGTCGTAGGGGATATCGCCCTTCACCATTTTCCCGATCACATTGTACATGCTTTTCGCCTGCGCCCGCATCAGGTTGTCCTGCTGAACGGCGATCTCCTGCTGAGCCATGACAGCGCTTGCACCGAGCAGCACGCCACCTGCCACCAAAACCATCCGCTTCATCGGCGAATTCTCCTTTTCGTGAAGCTTGCCGGACGCCGCCGCGCGCGCTTTGCGCTCGCGGCCTCACGCTGGATCATGATCCAGCGCCTCCTTTGAGCATGATCTTTTCGGAAAACCGGTTTCCCACTTTTCCGGATCATGCTTTAGAACCCGTGCGCGGGCGTTTATTCCCGCGCTACGATGTCGTCATCAGAGATTATGGCGTCGCTGCGCCTCGCGGATCGCGATCCAGACCCGCTCGGGGGTAGCAGGCATATCGATGTGGTCGATCTTGTATTCGCGCCACAGGCCCTCGACGATCGCGTTGACGATCGCCGGACATGAGCCGATCGCGCCTGCTTCGCCCGCGCCCTTGACGCCAAGCGGATTGGTCGCACAGGGCACGTTGTGGGTCTCGAACACGAAGGACGGACCGTCGGAGGCGCGCGGCACCGCATAGTCCATGAAGGTGCCGGTGACGAGCTGGCCGTCGGTTGCGCTATAGACCGCCTGCTCCATCAGCGCCTGCCCGATGCCCTGCATCGCGCCGCCGTGAACCTGGCCCGCGAGCAGCAGCGGGTTCAGTGTCACGCCGAAGTCATCGACAATGACATAGTTCACGATCTTGATGATGCCGGTCGCCGGATCGATCTCGACTTCGGCGAGATGCGTGCCGTTCGGATAGGTGCCGTCGGCACTGGCGAAAGTCGCGCTGGCGTTCAGCTTCGACGGATCGACACCGGGGCGCTTGGCGAGATCGGCAAAGCTGATCGAACGGTCGGTGCCGGCGATGCGGATCACGCCGTCCGATATCTCGAGGTCGCCGGCGCTCGCTTCCAGCGCCTGCGCCGCGATCTCCTTCAGCCTGTCGCCGAGCGCAGCGGTGGCGCGCTGCACGCTGACGCCGCCCGACGGGATCGATGCCGAGCCGCCGGTGCCAAGACCTGTTGCGATCTTGTCGGTGTCGCCCTGCAGGATGTGGACGCGCTCGGGCGGCAGGCCGAACTGTTCGGCCACGAGCTGCGCATAGGCGGTCTGGTGGCCCTGCCCGCTCGATTGCGTGCCGATCAGGATCGAGACGTCACCATTGGGGTCGAGCGCGACATTCGCAGTCTCCTCGCCCATGGTGCCGCAGATCTCCACATAGGTCGCGAGCCCGATGCCGCGCACCAGGCCATCCTTCTTCGCCGCCTTGGCGCGCTTGGGAAATTCTTTCCACTCGGCGATCTCCATCGCGCGCTTCATATGCGCGGCGAAATCGCCGGAGTCATAGACCTTCCCGGTCGCGGTCTTGTAGGGCAGCGCCTTCGGCGGGATGAAATTCTTGCGGCGGATCGCATCCGGCGTCATGTCGAGTTTTCGCGCGGCGGCATCAACCAGACGTTCGACAACGTAAGCCGCCTCCGGCCGCCCGGCGCCGCGATAGGCATCGACCGGCACGGTGTTGGTGAACACGGTGCGGACGCGGCAATGAAAGGCCTGGATGTCGTAGAGGCCCGGCAGCATGCCGGCGCCGCCATGCGGAATATAGGGACCGAAGGTCGAGAGATAGCCACCCATGTCGCCCATCAGATCGACGTCCATGCCCAGGAACTTGCCGTCCTCGGCGAGCGCCATCTTCGCGGTCGTGACGTTGTCGCGCCCCTGCGAGTCGCCCATGAAGTGGTCGGCACGGTCAGCCGTCCATTTGACCGTCTTCTTCAACTGCCGCGCAGCGACCGCGACCAGAGCATATTCGCGGTAGGGAAACAGCTTGGTGCCGAAGCCGCCGCCGACATCGGGACAGATCACCCGCATGTTCTCGACCGGGATCTTCAGGATGTTCTGGCAGAGGATATCGCGGAGGCGATGGCTGCCCTGGCTGCCGATCGTCAGCGTCAGATGGTCCTTCTTGGCGTCATATTCGGCGACCGCCGCACGCGTCTCCATGAAGTTGGTGACGATGCGCGGGTTGACGATCGAGATTTCCGCGACCGCATGCGCCTTCGCAAAAGCTTCTTCAGTCGCCTTCTTGTCGCCGATCGAGACGTCGAACAGCACGTTGCCCGGCTTGTCGGGCCACACCTGCGGCGCGCCCGGCTTCACGGCATTGACGACGCCGATCACGGCCGGCAGCGGCGTCCACTGCACGTCGATCGCCTCGATCGCATCACGCGCCTGGTCGATCGTCTCGGCGACGACGAAGGCGACGGCGTCGCCGACATGGCGGACTTCGTCCTTGGCCAGGATCGGATAGGGCGGACCGGTGAACGGATCGGTCTCCAGATTGAACAGGCATGGCAGGTCGCCGAGATCGGCGACCTCGGCCGCAGTCAGGATCAGGCTGACGCCCGGCAGGCCGCGCGCCTTGGTGACGTCGATGGTGAACTTCGCATGCGCATGCGGCGAGCGCAGCACCAGCGAATGCAGCGCCGGCTGCGGCGCGACGTCGTCGGTGTAGCGGCCCTTGCCGCGAATGAGGGCATCGTCTTCCTTGCGGCGTACGCTCTGGCCGACGCCGAATTTGATGGGGGCTGCCATCGTCACTCCAATTGTTGTTGTCCACGCCATCTTGGCGTGTTTCCCGCCATATTGGCGCGGTTGGGAAAGAAGCGCAAACCGCGAATTGCGGAGCTTGGAAGCACCGCAACAAAAAGCTGATTTGACTTGAAAACTATCCGCGCCGCAGGGCGAAGAGCCATCCGCGCCCGAACAGCACCAGGATGGAAAATCCATAGACGAAGGCGCCGACTGCAATCAGGAGCGCTAGGATGGTTTCATCACGCAGCACATGCATCTGCGCGAAATAGACGGCTGCGAATCGCTCGGTCCACCAAAGTGCCCCCGCAAGCACGAGGCCGGAGACGGCGAATTTCGCAAATGTCAACATCATCAGGCGATCGAGCTCGAGATAACCGGCGCGCACCGCAAAGCCGAACACCAAGAGCAGGTTGATCCAGGCGCCTACAGCGGTGGCGAGCGCAAGTCCGATCTGGGCGAGCGGGGCCATCAGGACGATCTTCAGCAGCAGATTGGCCGCAAGCCCGGTCAGCGACGCCTTCATGGGCGTTGCCGTATCCTTGCGTGCATAGAACGTCGCAACCGCGCTGCGGATCATCACGAACGGGATCAGGCCGATCGAATAGGCCGCCAGGGTCGCGGCGGCCGCCGCGGCGTCGGCCTTGGTAAAGGCGCCGCGCGCAAACGCCGCGCGCACGATGATGTCAGGCACGGTGAGGAAGGCCGCGACAAAGGGCACGGTGGCAAGCAGGGTGAAATCAAACGCGCGGCGCTGCGCAGCCGCAGCCCCCACCACATCCTGTGCGGTGATCCGCCGCGACATTTCCGGCAGCAGCACCGTGCCGACGGCAATCCCGATTACGCCGATCGGCAGTTGATAGAGCCGCTCGGCGTAATAGAGCGCCGACAGGGCACCGGCTGCCAGGAAGGTCGCGATGATCGTGTCGGCGAACACGGCGACCTGCGTGCCCATCGAGCCCAGCGTCGCCGGTCCGATCGCGCGGAAAAAGGCGCGGACGTCCTCATCCAGCCGCGGCATGGCAAAGCGCGGCAGCGTGCCGTGCCTCGCCAGATCGCCCGCAAGCAGGAAATATTGCAGGAAACCGGAGATCAGGACGCCCCAGGCCGCAGCGTGACCTGCACTCGGGAAGAAGGCCGCCAGCGCCAGCGTTGCCATCATCGACAGATTGAGGAGGATGGACGCCCCGGCCGCGCTGGCAAAGCGCTGCATCACGTTGAGCATGCCGCCATAGAGCGTCACCATGGTGATCAGCAGCAGATACGGAAAGGTGATCCGCGTCAGCTCGATCGCAAGCTGGCGCTGCTCGGCGTCATCGGTGAAGCCGGGCGCCAGGACGCGCAATGCCTGCGGCATGAAGGCCCAGGCCAGCACCAGCAGGATGAGCTGAGACAAGAACAGCAGCGTAAAGATGCGGTCGGCGAACAGGCGCGCGGACGTATCGCCGCCCTTGCCGTGGACATGGGCGTAAGCCGGGACGAACGCGGTGTTGAACGCGCCTTCGGCGAAGATCGCACGAAAATTGTTCGGCAGGCGCCAGGCGACCAGGAAGGCGTCGGCAATAGGTCCCGCGCCGAGGATCGCTGCGAGCATGATGTCGCGCGCGAGCCCCGTCAGCCGCGAAAGCAGGGTGTAGCCGCCGACCGTGAAGATGCGTCCAAGCATGCGCCGGTTCTAGCCCAAGCACCGGCGCCGCAAAACGGCGAAATCAGGACGAAAGCGCGCCGCGCACAGCCTCGATGATTCGCCCCTGCGTCGCCTCGTCGAGATAGGCGTGAATCGGCAGGCTGATGACGTCGTTCGAAAGCCGTTCGCTGACCGGCAGGCCGCCCTCCGCCACCGGGAAGTCGCGGTAGGCGGTCTGCTGATGCATCGATTTCGTATAGTAGATCGCGGTCGGAACGCCCTGCGCCTTCAGCGCCGCGGCAAAGCCGTCGCGGTCGATGCCCTCGGGCAGGCGGATGGTATAGCACGCCCAGATCGAGCTGCAGCCGGCGGCAAGGCGCGGCACGGTCACGACGTTACCGAGCCCGCGCGCATAGCGCTCCGCGACCTCATTGCGCGCCGCGATCTCTTCTTCGAAAATCTTGAGCTTCTCGAGCAGT
The DNA here is from genome assembly GCF_059512385.1 of Bradyrhizobium sp. Crot121. Lineage (NCBI taxonomy): Bacteria > Pseudomonadati > Pseudomonadota > Alphaproteobacteria > Hyphomicrobiales > Nitrobacteraceae > Bradyrhizobium > Bradyrhizobium sp. Crot121. The sequence goes on from NZ_JCAMOR010000119.1 coordinate 13,634, forward strand.
ACCGCCGCCTGCATGGTGTCGAGCCGCCCGGTCAGGCCCAGGCGCACGTTGTCGTATTTGTCCGAGCCCTGGCCGTGCACGCGGATGCTGCGCAGCGTCTGCGCAAGCTCATCGTCATCGGTGAAGATCGCACCGCCGTCGCCGAAGCAACCGAGCGGCTTTGCCGGGAAGAAGCTGGTCGCCGTCGCCAGGCCAAAAGTGCCGATCCGCCGCCCCTTGTAGGTAGCGCCAAAGCCCTGCGCGGCGTCATCGAGCACGAACAGACCTTCGGCCTTGGCGACCGCAGCGATCGCGTCGTGATCGGCGCTCTGCCCGAACAGGTCGACTGGAATGACGCCGACTGGCTTGAGGCCGCGCGCCTTGGCGGTCGCGATGCCGCGCTTCAGCGAGGCGGCATCCATGTTGAACGTCGTCTCATCGACGTCCACAAAAACCGGCGTAGCGCCGGTCAGCGCCACCGATTCGCCGGTCGCGCAGAACGTGAAGGACGGGCACAGCACCGCATCGCCCGGGCCGACCTTCTTGGCCATCAGCACCATCAGAAGCGCGTCGGTGCCGCTGGCGCAGGCCACCACATGTTTTGCGCCCGAGAACTTTGCAAGTTCCGCCTCCAGCGCTGACACTTCCGGCCCATTGATGAACTGGCAATGGGAGAGCACGCGGGAGACCGCTTCATCGACGGAGGTGCCGAGCCGGCGGCGCTGCGCGGCAAGGTCGATGAAGGGAATGGGTTCTGGGCGCAGATGCTGGTTCATGGGACCTTGCGGGAGGCGTGAGGGAAGCTATCAGCCGGCGACGCGGCGCGGCGCCTTGCGGGCGACGGTCGCGGCGGGCGTGGCCGGCGTTTCCAGACATTTGATCGCGATCTCGAGGCTCGCGACGCCCTCGTTGCCTGATACCGCCGGCTCCTTCCCGCCCCTCACCGCGTCGAGGAACGCAATCAATTCGGCGCGCAACGGTTCGTCGTGGCCGACAGGCAAATGCCGCATCGAATAGCTGCCGTCGGGCTTGAAGCCGAAACACTCCGTGACCTGACGGGTCAGGAGATCGCCCATCACATATTTGCCGCGCGTCGCGACCGTGACGCTGCGCGCCTTGAACGGCGTCAGCCAGTTGGTGTTGATATGCGCAAGCACGCCCGAGGCGGTACGGAATTGCAACAGCGCGATGTCCTCACGCTCGGCCACGGCGCTCGAAAGCTGCGGCTGCACGTCGACGATTTCAGACTCGGTGAACCAGCGGATCAGATCGATGTCGTGCACGGCCAGATCGATGACGACGCCGACATTGGACATGCGCGGCGGAAACGGACCGACGCGGGTAATGCCGATCGAGAGGATGTCTTCGCCCGATATCGCCTGCTTGATCGCGACCACCGCCGGGTTGAAGCGCTCGACGTGTCCGACCATCAGCGTCACGCCAGCCTGCCGCGCGGTGTTGACGATGTCGTTGCCCTCCTCGACCGTGGAGGCGACGGGCTTCTCGACCAGGATATGGACGTTCTGCGCGATACAGGTGAGCGCGATCTCGTGATGCAGATGGGTCGGCGCCGCGATCGTCACGGCATCGACGCCTTCGGCGAGCAACTCATCGAGCGTCGCAAACGCCCGGCACCCGACCAGCGCAATGGCGCGCGCGCGATGTTCAGCCAGAGGATCGACGATCCCGACCAGCGTGACGTCGGGCAATCCCGCCAGCACGCGGGCATGGTTGCTGCCCATCACCCCCGCCCCGATAACCCCGACGCGCAAGGCGCGCCTGATCCCGGCTTTTGCGGCCAACCCCGACCCTTTGGAACTCATGTGGTTACCCCAACAGACTTTTGGTGGCGCCCATCGGTTGCGCGTTCTTCCCCGGACCAGCCTGATTCCACCGAATCAGGCCGCAGCCCTATCCCCTTGTCCTGACGTGCTTTCTTTCCCCGAAGCATCGTCACGCACACGCTATAGCATGCTGTCACAAATGTGGCGAATGCCAACGCGCAAATCCGGACACGTTTTGATTCAAAAGATTACACCGTCTCGCCGGCGATCGGGGACAAAATCGATGCACAGCGCAATCATCAGGTGCGCTGATAGTCGTCCTCGATACGGATGATGTCGTCCTCGCCGAGATAGCTGCCGGTCTGCACCTCGATCAATTCCAGCAGGATCTT
>NZ_JCAMOR010000120.1:0-15718 GCF_059512385.1 Bradyrhizobium sp. Crot121
ACAATAGCGATTTGACCTGAGAATGGTTCAGAAGCTTGGTCATGAACTTCGTGAACACATCGCCGTTCTGCAGCCGCGCCTACTGGGAGCTTATTAATGCGTTCAAGAGGCGGACGGGCATCCCAGTTCTGCTCAACACGTCCTTTAGCAACAATGCCGAGCCGATCGTGGATTCGGTTGCAGACGCGATTGCCGCGTTTCTGACGACAGAGCTGGATGGACTTGTAGTCGGGCCGTTCCTCGTCAAAAAGCGGGCTGCAATGCTGAAGGATTGGACTGGGCTCGCGGTTTCATTGCCGCCTTATGCACGCCTCTATCGAGTCCGCGCTTACACCGCGCTAGATCGCCAAGAGACGGTGTGCGAGATCCGTACGGGGCCCTCCAGCCGTGACGGTGTGCGTATTTCACATGATGTGTTCGATCTACTGATGCGGATCGAGGGCGAAGCCGTGCTCGGGGATCTCCTTGATACAACTACGTTCGATCAGGCTAGGCGTGAAGCTCTCGTGAAGGAACTGCGGGGATTATGGGAGCAGCGCCGCCTTAAGCTGCATCCTTCACATGCTGCTCTCGCGCATCAAGGTTGCGATCAATGCTGGAGAAAGCATAACAGGCACTCATGAATATGGCCGTGTGCATGTCCCCAAATACAGGGGCAGCTGGGCCCCAGAGGCGGGCTTATCCGGTAGCTGGGTCATGGTTGTAGTCTTGGGCGCTGCGCCACAGCAGCAGCTCTGGACGACGAGCGACCGAGCACGAGAAGTTCCATTCGACATGGTTGGTTCAATTATACGGAGATAAGCGGGTGATATAAAAGGGTTGGAACAGCTATACGGAGGTTTATCGGTAGTAAGCGCCTACGCGACGTGCGAACCGCTTGTCGCGTCGAGCCGGCGCGACGCAGCTTGCGTAGCCCCCCGAAGAACGTGGCCGCAATGGACATGCGCCTCGGTTGATGCTCGGCGTGCACCTGAGAATTCTTCTCAAAGCCAGGCAAAGATCGATAGCCATCCCGGTATGCCTGAATTCATTTCTCCAACTGGCTTTTTGCTTGCCGTCATTCCTAGAATTGGTAAAACTGATTGTTGATCGAATGCATCCACAGTCTGGATAAGTCCAGATCATGCGTTCAGGGCCTCGATGATCTAAATCTGCTCGTCGTGCTCGACGCTCGGGTGACCGAACGTAACCTTACCGCTGCGGCACGAGCATCAACCTGAGCTAGCCGACCATGAGCGCCGCCGTCGCCTGGCTACGCGCGCCTAACTCCGCGATGTGTAGAGTCGGGGAAGCCCGAGTTGGTCGAACAGTGGTTGCACAGGGCTTTCTGGATCGCCGGGTGTCCTGACATACGCCAGAACCCCGTCGATGAACCGGCCGCAGTCGCTGCACTATTTACGGTGAGAGGCCGCGAACTTGTCGCAACATCGCGCGCGGAAGGGCTCGCCGCCCCAAGTGGCTCTGCCGCACATCCAGCTCTCCATTATTTCCCGGGAGTGTTCAACCCAGCCTTGAAGCCGTCCGCGAGGGCCTCTCGAAGGAGGCTGCCGACAATATCGCCACGCTCAAGAAGACTGCGATGGCGGAGGCCGCCGAGAAACGCTGCAGGTTGAGGGTTCGCTGCCGCCGATCCTGAGACCCAGTTCGATCACGGAATGATGAATGGAATGACGTGGCCGGTAACCTGGTTCTCAGGAGGGGCGGATTGCTCAACAGCAACACGTCGTTCCCCCGCATCGAATGGTGTGAGAGCCAACGAATTCGCCAGCGGTTCTGATATCCGCGCAATTTACGGACCTCGACCGACCGCATTGACAACATTTGCGGCAAAGCCAGCGCGCATTAGGGCCGTGGAGCAAGAGCCGAGCCAAATGGGCAGTGCCGTGCACGTCTTGCAGGACTTGAAAATCGGCTTGGTGTGCACCAGCGTTTGCTGCTGTCCGAAAGCAAACGCGCCCGATGTCCCGAACCCGCCAACCTGTTGCGAACACGACATTGGGCCGCAAAAGGTGCGAGCATTCCTCTGCATCGCACTGGCCCAAATCCTGCACCGCGTTGGCGGGCGAGGGCAAGATGGGAGGTGCGTTTTGAGTCTCGATCTGAGAAACGACGATGCGGTCGCCGGTCCACGGTCGGCGACCGACGTGAGCTGTCCGTTTCACACCGATAGAGCCGGCATCCAGCAGGGAGAACGGAAGACGTTGGTGCTGACCGGGGCGTCGCGCGGCATCGGTCACGCCACCGGAAAGCTGTTTTCGGAAGCGGGCTGGCGCATCATCTCTTGCGCGCGCCAACCGTTCGATGGCGGGCGCTGCCCGTGGGAGTCAGGGGCCGACAACCATGTCCAGGTCGACCTCAGCAACCATCGGATGCTGCCGCGCGCCATCGCCGAGGTCAAGGAGCGCCTCGCGGGCGCGCCATTGCACGCATTGATCAACAATGCCGGAATTTCGCCGAAGACGCCGAACGGTGCACGACTGACGTCCTTGACGACGTCAGTCGAAACCTGGATGAGGGTGTTCCACCTCAATCTGGTGGCGCCGATCCTGCTCGCGCAAGGCCTGTTTGAGGAGTTGAGAGCAGCGTCGGGATCAATTGTCAACGTGACCTCAATCGCAGGCTCGCGGGTGCACCCGTTTGCCGGCAGCGCCTACGCGACATCGAAAGCTGCGCTCGCGTGTCTCACGCGCGAAAAGGCGCACGACTATGCACCGCATGGCATTCGCGTGAACGCGATCGCGCCCGGCGAGATCAAAACAGACATTTTGTCGCCGAACACGGAAGCGCGTCTTGTGCCAAATATTCCGCTGCGCCGGGTGGGCACACCGGAAGAAGTCGCGAAGGTCATCTTCTTCCTATGCTCGGATGCGGCAAGCTATGTCACGGGCACCGAGGTGCCGATCGATGGTGGCCAACACCTGTGATCGACCCCCTACCTGCAACAAAAAATCGCAGCTGATTTGAGTTACATCAATGGAACTCGTGTTTCCACGGAATCCGCGCGACGAGTTCGGAAGAGCAGAGAATAAGCAAATCAAGGCATTGTAAGTTTACCGTCATGCCACGATGAAGGCGCTGTAAGTTTTACCATCGTGCCATAATAAGGGGTTATCTCTTGCGGTCATTCCCTGTAGGGCGAGATCGAGGATGACATGCAACACAATATTCGCAAATCCGAACAGAGCGACAGGGAGGATGGTCATGACAACGGAGACGTCGTCATGCTGCATATCCCTTCCGTACGCGAAAGGCTTAACTCAAACTCCGAGACGGACCACACGGTCCCTATTGTGCCGTCGTATGAGAGCGCGATTATCGGGATCTTCGAAATATCGAAAGTACTCACCGCGCCCTGCCGGCTCGAAGTCACGCTGGCCAACGTTGTTGATCTTCTGCAATCGTTTGTACAGATGCGGCACGGTATCGTCTCTCTATTCCACGATGATGGCGTGCCGGACATTACCGTGGGCGCCGGCTGGAGCGAAGGCAGCGACGAGCGCTACCGGATGCGCCTGCCGCAGAAGGCACTGCAGGAGATCGTGACGTCGGACATGCCGCTCGTCGCCGAAAACGTAGCGGTGCATTCGGCCTTCAGTGCTGCGGACATGGAGGTACTCGGGGCCTCCGACGAGATGCCAGTGTCGTTCCTCGGCGTTCCCATCCGCATCGATGCGAATGTCGTCGGCACGCTGACGATCGACCGAATGCTGGACGAGGCCTCGAGCGTCCGGCTCGACTACGACGCACGGCTGCTCACCATGATCGCCAACCTTGTAGGGCAGACGGTGAAGCTGCATCGGCTGTTCGCGTGTGACCGCGAGCGACTGATGGTGGAGAAGGACCGCCTGCAAAAGCAATTGTGTGAGCTCAAGCAGCCTTCACGGGAGCGCAAGAAGGTCCATGTCGAGGGGATCATCGGGGACAGCCCGGCGCTGCGGGCGCTGCTCGAGAAGATCGCGGTGGTGGCCAAATCAAACAGCACGGTGCTGTTGCGCGGCGAGTCCGGTACCGGAAAAGAGCTGGTCGCCAAGGCGATTCACGAGCGGTCGGCGCGCGCCAAGCGTCCGCTCATAAAACTCAACTGCGCGGCGCTGCCTGAAACGGTACTGGAATCCGAATTGTTCGGTCACGAGAAGGGTGCCTTTACCAGCGCGTTCAGCTCCCGCAAGGGCCGCTTCGAGCTCGCCGACAAGGGGACGCTATTTCTGGACGAGATCGGCGAGATTTCGGCTTCGTTCCAGGCAAAGCTACTGCGCGTCCTGCAGGAGCAGGAATTCGAGCGCGTCGGCGGCAACCAGACCGTTAAGGTCGATGTTCGCGTGATTGCCGCCACCAATAAGAACCTGGAAGAGGCGGTGGCAAGCAACGAGTTCCGCGCCGACCTCTATTATCGGATCAGCGTGGTTCCCTTGCTGCTGCCGCCGTTGCGCGAAAGGCGCGGTGATATTCCGCTCCTCGCCACCGAGTTCCTCAGAAATTTCAACAGCGAGAACGGCCGTACGCTCGACTTCGATAGCAGTGCGATTGAAGTACTGATGAACTGCGGTTTTCCCGGAAATGTGCGCGAGCTTGAGAATTGCGTGCAGCGGACCGCGACCCTTGCACCTGGACCATCGATCGTAAGAGACGACTTTGCCTGCTGCCACGGCCAGTGCCTTTCCGCGATGCTGTGGAAAACCGGATCGGACGAGGTGGCGCTGCAGCCGCGGCCGATCGTATCAGTGCCGATTATGCCCGCCATGCCGCCGGCTGAGGCGGCTATGCCGGTCCCGCCTTTCGGCGGCGACCTGGCTCCGTTGGCACCAGCCGGCGCATCCCTCGTAGGTGGTGCGAAGATCACAGATCGCGAGCGTGTCATCGCGGCCATGGAAAGGTCCGGCTGGGTGCAGGCGAAGGCGGCGCGCCTGCTTGGGCTGACACCGCGCCAGATTGGCTACGCCTTGAGGAAATACGGTGTCGAGATCAAGCGTTTCTGAAAGGATTTGGCGCGCGTCGGGGCCGTGACCATCGGCGGCGCGGGCGCTGCCATCGCCACTGCCTGGGTAATGTCGCAATCGACCATCAGCTCACGCCGGATTTCAGTCGGCGAGATCATCGTCTGCTGGTTGACCGCGTTCAATTCTAAGCCCGCGTCCGCTCATGTGGAGCAACCGCCGCGCGCTGCGGGACTACGAAGGTATCGCCGTGTGCCTCGTGGCCGCAGGCGCCGCAAGCTCGTTGCGACGCGGCGCTTGCTCCTGGTGATGCGAAGCCTCGTCGGTTGCAAATGAGCTCAAGGCTTAGGCTTCCTCATGAGCGCAGCGGGTGCTGCGGTTTCCCGAGGAAGCGAATCCGTTTTGGGCCACCCGCTTTGACCCAGATCAACGATAAATTAAGCCGCGCGAGCCGAGCTGTCGTAGTCAGGACCAATGTCGCAATTCCGTCGCCGGCAAACGTCAGGCTAGGGTGAGATGACGTTTCCAAAAAGCATTGTATCGCTGCTGATTTTGAAATTCGCGCAGTGGTACGAAACTTGCTGTTCTCTTCGCCAGCCATTGCAATGTCTGGAGAAACATATGCACAACGTCGTCTGCATCAAGCAGGTTCCCGACTCGGCGCAAATCCGCGTGCACCCCGTGACTAACACGATCATGCGTCAGGGCGTGCCGACCATCATCAATCCATACGACCTCTTCGCGCTCGAGGCCGCGCTGGAGCTGCGCGATAAATTCGGCGGCGAGATCACCGTCCTTACGATGGGGCCGCCGTCGGCCGAGGACTCGTTACGCAAAGCGCTCACCTTTGGCGCCGATCGCGCCGTACTGCTCACCGATCGCTGCTTCGCGGGCGCCGATACGCTGGCGACGAGTTACGCACTTGCGACCGCCATCCGCAAAATCGGCAAGGAATATGGCCCGCCGGACCTCATCTTCACCGGTAAGCAGACCATCGACGGTGACACCGCCCAAGTTGGGCCCGGCGTCGCGAAGCGGCTAGGTGTGCTGCAGCTCACCTACGTCGCCAAGATCAGTGCCTTGGATCTTGCCGCACGCACAGTTGAAGCGGAACGGCGCTCCGAAGGCGGCGTGCAGGTGCTCCGCACCCGGCTGCCGTGTCTCATCACCATGCTGGAGGCAACCAACCAGATTCGCCGCGGCGCCATGGCGGATGCGTTGCGTGCCGCCCGGGCGCCGATCGTGAAGTGGAACGCGCAGCAGGCCGGCGTCGAGGACATCTCCAAATGCGGTCTCAAGGGCTCGCCGACCGTCGTTAAGCGTGTATTCGCGCCGTCCGCGCGCGCTGAGAAGGCGGTGCTGGTAGAAGCCGCCGAGCAGCCGGCGCAAGCATTGATCGACGCGATCTTCAAGCACCAGCCCAAGCTTGAGACCGATCTTGCGGCGCTGGCCCGCGATGCCTGATCCGAAGAGTCTTGATGATGAGCGATCTGACAGGAGCTCGCGCGTCTCCTGAAGGGCGCGCCGGCAAGAAGGCGCTCGCGGTGAATTTCAACGCAGTATGTCTGGGTCTTTATCGAACAGGAGCGCGGCCAGTGCAATCAGTCTCCTTGGAGCTGAAGCTGAAAGTTGATCTCGCGGAGGTCGTGATCGGTCCGGAGACAAAGGCGACGCGCAGCGCCCGCGGTCGAACTCTGCCACGGCGCCGACCTTCTATCTGGTTGCCGACAACATGCTTGCAGATTGCCGCAACGTGTCCGACACCAAGGCCTTGACCGGCCTTGTCAACACCTCCGAGCCGGAGATCCTGTTGTTGGGAAGCACGATCTTGGGTCGTGATCTCGCCGCCTCCGCCGTCGCCCTATGCAGGCGACCGCGTTGCAAGCGAGGGTAGGTTTGAGAACATGCGCCACTGAACAAAGGAGAGGCCCATGATCGAAGAGAGGTTCGATGCGATCGTTGTTGGCGCCGGAATGGCCGGCAACGCGGCCGCGCTGAGCATGGCCAAGCGCGGCATGAAGGTGCTGCAGCTCGAGCGCGGCGAATATTCCGGATCAAAGAACGTGCAGGGGGCAGTCCTCGATGCGGACATCTTGGAGCAGCTGACGCCAGATTTCCGCGAGAATGCCCCCCTCGAGCGCCGCCTTGTCGAGCAGCGCTTTTGGATAATGGAGAGCCGTTCCCATATCGGGCTGCGCTACCGCTTCAACGATTGCAATCACCAGCGACCGAACCGGTACATCGTCATCCGCCCCGAATTCGACAAATGGTTCTCCTGCAAGGTGAAGGAGGCCGGCGCCACCCTCTTGTGCCAGACTACCGTTACCGAGCTGGCGCAGAACCGCCGTGGCCGCGTCATTGGTGTGCGTACTGACCGACAGGACGGCATAATCCACTCCGACGTAGTGGTGCTCGCCGAGGGCGTCAATGGCTTGCTCGGGACGTGTGCGGGCTTGCGCGAGCGGCCGACGCCCGACCAGGTTGCGCTGGAGGTCGAGGAAATGCACCTTTTGCCGCGCGAGACCATCGAAAACCGCTTCAATCTCAAGCGCGACGAAGGGGTCGTGATCGAGGCCGCCGGCACCATCTCGCGCGGGATGACCGGCATGGGTTTCATCTATGCGAACAAGGAGTGCATCTCACTCGGCATCGGCTGCCTCGTCTCCGATCTCCAGCGAACGGGCGAAACGCCTTACGGGCTGCTCGACCGCTTCAAGCGTCATCCGTCGGTGGTGCCACTAATCGACGGCTCAGAGCTCAAGGAATATTCCGCGCACCTCATCCCGAAAAGCGGCTACAACACCATACCCCAGCTCTACGGCGATGGCTGGGTGGTAATCGGCGATGCCGCCGAACTCGACAGCACCAGCTATCGCGGGCGTTTGAACGTTGCGATGATCTCTGGGAAAATTGCCCCGGAGGCGATCTTCCGTGTGAAGTCGCGCGGCGGCCGCTGCACGTCGAATAGCTTATCATTGTACAAGAAGATGCTGAATGAGTCGTATGAGGATTTAAAAAAGAAGGATATGCCGGCGCTGATGCACACCCAGCCGGACAACTTTCTCCTCACCTATCCGCAGCTCGTCTCCAAAGCGATCCAGAACTTCGCTCGCATTGCCGGCAGGCCAGTGGCGGGGGAGAAGGACGCGGACTCAAAATCCTCTGGCGATGTGTGGTCATGGACCGGACTCTTCGGTGATGGGTTCCGCTTCCCGCGCGCCTGGCGTTGAAAGAGTATGAGGGTTCAGACTCGATTGATCCAATAGGCGACGATGGCCGCGAGGTAGACGGCAGCATTAGAAGTTCCTGGCGAGTTTGTCGTAGCGAATTGCAACACGCCTGAAATCCTTCTGCCGGCGGAAACAGCGCCTATAACGTTGCGCTTTTTGTCGACGCGTTTGCTGAATCTGTGGAGGATCACCCTGTTGGATTTTGTTTGGAATGACGGGCTTCGCGCCGCGATTGACGATTTCGGCGCGAAAGCCGTCGCCATCGTAGCCTTTGTCCCCAATGAGGGTAGACATGGGAGGTGCGAGTGTCAAAACGGCCGGCCCTGCGGAGACCGTTGGTGCGTACGGGATGAATGTTTGTGACACTGTGAGTTTCCTCCCCGTCTGAGATGGCCGGTTGCGGAAAACCCTCACGCCAGCCTCGCTGTAATTTCGGGCCGGGAATCTGCCGTCATAGACAGTTCCGACCAACCCGTAAGTGCCCTATCTTTTCGGCATATTTTCGGCGACTGCTGTACGGTTGCACAAATTTTCAGGATTTGTCGTTCAGCGAAGCCAATCGCAGATTAAGCGGAACTGTGTTCGATCTTCTGCGACAGCGCCCATCCACCGTCAGCGAAATGTTCAGGGCAGCACCGGTAGGGAAGGAGAAAAGAATCGAAAGCAACATTTGCGGCACCTTGCCGGGTCAGGAACAACCGCCGACTGCCGAAATCGCGACGGTCATCGAAGTCTGCAGCACACCAGTTTTTCGGGTGCTGTTACTATGTCATCCGTTGTCCTCAGAGAAGCGCGAGATGAGGTAAGGTGAGTTCACCTTTGCCTTCGGCAACAGAGGTGTGTAATTTTTGCGCGGCGGCAGTCAGAACCGGCACTGCTATTGCGGTTTCGCCTGCTAACCGCACGGCGCAATCAATATCCTTTGCGGCATTGGTAATGGATATCGCCAAAACATCCGGTCTTTCGCCCAACATAAAGGCTGCGAAATTCTGGAATATTCCGCTGTTGGTCGCGCCGCGACTGACTAACGAGCGTAAGGTTGCAAGATCAACGCCAAGGCCATCGGCAAACCGGCAAGTTTCAGCAGTTACCGCCGCTATGCCCATCGTCATGCCGTTATAGACCAGCTGGAGCTTATGGCCTTGCCCGACATCGCCGACAGGGACGATGTTCTCGCAAAACGCAGCAAGAATACCGGCAGCGATACGGAAACTTTTCCCATCCGATCCAACAACGGCGTTGAGACGTCCTTGCTCTGCATGTTCAGGGCTTCGCGTTACGGGGGCATCTATAAAGGCTAAGCGATGCTTTTGGGCCTGTTCGGCCAAAACGAGCGTTGAAGCAGGATGAGACGTTGTGCAGTCAAGTATCAGACTCTGTCGGGGTAAATGCGCGAACAATCCGTGTTGCCCAAGACAGACTGCCTCAACCTCGCGGCTTGAAGGCAAGGACAAAACGACGACATTTACATGCCTGGCCAATTCAGCAATGGAAGCACGTTCACAAGCGCCCATGCCGATTAAACGTTCCGCACCCCTACGGTTCTTGTTGGCTTTGATATGCAATTCGGCGCCATGACGCAAAAGACTGATCCCTATGCCGGTTCCCATGCGTCCTGCGCCGATCAGGCCGATCTTTTGTCGCGCTGGCATAGGCGTTGCGGTCGATAATGGATTTTCAGTCATGCTCTCGCTCACTATGCATTTCGAAAAAAGCCGGTTTCTTGCAGAACGCGCAGCCGCTTATGATGGTTATCAATGAGGTAGTCCGGCTGCGCCGCATGCAAACGCGACTCGGACACCAACCCGCCGGTAATGGCTACGCTGATCAAGCCAAGATTGCGTGCAATATCCGTTTCGACCGGCATGTCCCCGATGAAGACGGTTGACCCAGGGTTCAGATTGTGTGTTTGCATGTACAGCTGAAGCCGTTCGCCTTTGCTCATGCTTTTGTATTGAGTAGCGCGGCTTTCAAAGGCCAGAACCTCATCGACGCAATCGTCGATTCCAAGCCGTCGCAATTGGGTACGGAGGGGTTCGACTATATGGTTGCTCAGAATGATGGTGGAAACGGCCTGTTGACGCGCCGTTTCCAAAATGCGGCGGGCGCCGTCGCGCAGATCGGCTTTGCTCGCCAGCGGCTCGTAGGTGTCGTGAAAAATAGCGCTGCCATCGCTATCCACTGTTTCGACTTCGCGTTCCGACATTCCGAGATTGCGGTAAAGGACGGAAAGTGGAACGTCGCACTGGTCCAAAAAAGTTTGCATGTCGATGGCAGCGCGGCCGAACCGGCTCAGAATGGCGTTCGTCGTTTGCAGCAAGGCATCGGCATCGTCGAGCAGAGTGCCGTTCCAATCGAATACAAGAGCCGGCTTCATCGTGACGTCAGGCAGCGGATACTTTTGTGAAGGCGAGATCGGCGACCAATCTATTCAAGTTTTCGTTCGCGCGTTTTTGCCCCGCAGGAGTTGGCATCTCGACCGTAAACGGAGATAGATCGATTCCATCATGCCCCTGCGGCAGCAAGGATACGAGAGAATGAAAGGGCAGATAAGTGACGCTGGCAGCATTGATGGACAAAGCAATGTGCCTTTCGATCACCGTGAGCGTTTGCGACTCGATTTTATGGAAACGCAGACTGTTCTGTCGCGCTTCGGGTGGCAATGTTTTCCAGACTTTCCAGAACGCCAACTCATCAATCGTGTCGATACCCATGCCGTAGTAATTTGGCGCTACGATGGGCGGAGAACCGATTGCCCAATGCACAGCCTTGGCCCCGGCGGCAAGGAGCATTTCCGTCACTGCCCGGCTTGTATCGCCGCGAATGAGCGCCTCATCGGCTATAATTATGGTTCGGCCTGTAACGTCTTTGCTTGCGACCCGGTACTTTTGCGCGATAAGCGATTTGCGTTCGCCAGCGATGCCTATGAGCGTGCGCTCCGAACAGCATGTTGCGATCACTTCGTGCCTTTGAACGAGGGCACCCTGTTGTTCGGCCAGAGATGCGAATAGAACATCGGCATACGGCTTTCCCGTACGCGGCATGGAAGAAACGATGATGGGGGCGGAGCCCGTTTCGACCACTAAAGTCGGCGAGATAATTCGACCCAGGGTAACGCCTATATTGTGACGGGTGCTCAGATGAGAGTGGCCTCGTATCGACGTTTTCGTATTTCCTAGATAGAGCGTCTCATAGGCGCAAAGCTTTGGGCTGTGTCCAGCACGGCCAACAAAGCGAGTGATGCAATCTCCCGTTTGTCCGTCCACATACTTGATGTGACTTGGCAATATCTCGTCCGCTTGGCCTTGTAGTCCGGAGAAAGCGCAATTTTCGGAGGCAAAGAGTACAAAACCGTCTTCGGTTTTCATGAATTCCAAAGGCCGCAAATCACTACGATTGCGGAAAGCAGTTAGATTACCTTGACCATCCAATAAAAGTGCGATGATGGCCCCATCAATACGGACATCAATGTCACGAAAGACTTTCTCGTAATCAACCGGCAAAGCGTGCTGCCAATAGTCTTTTTGACAAATGCGCTCAATAAGCTTGAGCGGAAGCTCTGCATCCGTTCTGCTGCCAAACCGATAGCCTTGGGCAAGCAGTTCTTCCTTAAGTTCATCAGCGTTGGCCAAAGCGCCGTTCAAACAAACGGTCAAGTGGCGATGGCCGGCTTTATGGTTGTCAAGGGGCTGGACGTCGCCGTCACTGTTCTCCCGGGAAGATGGAGTACGAATATGTGCTATCGCTACATGTGGCCTGAAATTCGCACCCTGTTCATCATAATCAATCGTTGCGAAGTCGCGTGGTGGCCGACATGACTTTGTATATTGAAAACCTTTTGCATGCATGAACGCGGCAACGCCGAACCCCGCCTGTCCACGGTTTTCAAGCTTCGGAACCATGTGCTTGAGCCGATCGTAAACCGTCTTTTGTGAACGGCTTGGCAACAGAAAAGCGCCTGCAATACCGGACATGCTTCTCTCCTTTGGACAACGACTGTTACCGTGTCATCGTTTGACGCTGCGTGTTGTTGTGTTCAACCGTGTCCGGTTGAAGACATCCATGTCCGGAGCCAGACACCAAGGCGGAAGGAATCCGGCGGCTCGGCGCGAAGCACATGGTCTTGCCCTTCATCAAGCAAGGCTCGTACCAGGGCTTTGTCGGCGCGCCTGAAGCTGCCTCTCACGACGCTGTCTCAGTCGCGGCAGGTTCGTCATGCAAATAGTCGCGACAATCTAGCTTTCGTAGGCAGGGGAAAGGCGAGAGTTATCCAGCATTCGCCGGCTTAGGAGCCGCAGTCTTGGCTTACGTCATGGTTGGTGCACTGCGCGCGGTGCATGCGAGTCGAATGCGGCGAACAGTATCAGGAACGATATGTGTGGGATCGAAAAGAACTGCACCGAATATGAAGGTAAATTCGAATGGACCCGAAGCGGCGGGCCCGGTACTGGTTGAATAGCGTGTGTAGAGGAGTTTCAGCTTATGCAGCAGAGGTGTGCGCAGCTGGGCTGCAGATGTGCTCAGCGGTGCACCTTCGCTGCAGGAATCCTATTATCGTTCAGAAGGCTCGGGTGATACGATCGCACACTGGGAAGCTTGACCAACCCGATGCTCAACATGCGAACAACTCCGGAGCTGGCGCCGCCGAGACGGGGCCGGCGTGGGAAAAGGGCGAGGGCTGACGCTGCCGAGTGATCCGGCGAACGCGAACATTCAACCATAGCAGCATCCAAGCCTTCGCCATGCGCGGGCGCTCCAATCGTGATGCCATAGCCGACCGAACGGCGAACCGCGGCGCGGCATTTCATCTTCGAGATGAGCGATCGGCACGAATCGTATCTGGTCCTCAACAACCTCCGCCTCCCGGTGCCCACCCTCGTCGAGCGGCAGCCCGACGATGAACGTCTTTGTGAGATTCCAGCCGCCATTCTTGATATCGTACAACCGAGGAGCACGTTTGTTCTCAGCGGCAAGTTCTTATCGATCCGGTACATAAGCCGACTATCGAAAAATGAGATCTAGACTCGACGCCTTGGTACGACGGCTTACTGGCGCCAGATAAAGTGGGGAAGGAGCCGTATAACTGCACGAGATCAAAATTAAGACCGGAATTGTGCAACATGAACCGACAGGTTGCGACGTAGCCTGCAACTTCAGCCCCGGTGTGGCTCGCTCTGCTTGCTGATCCGCGTTTATTCTCCCCTTCTGCGGAAATGCCCGAAGTGTCCGACGTTACTCAATCTTACCCAACCTCGGTTGGAAAGCCCGCTTAAGACGAGAATAAATTACAGGTAGCCTGCTCGGCACTGCGGCCCTGGAAGAGGAGGGCGCGTGGGCTTACGGGCCAAAGAGCCCATTGGAGGGAAGCATGCCAAGGAAGCTCGCTGCTTTTTGCGGCCATTTGGCGAATTTTGCCAGAGGCGCTCTTATTTGCTCGACGCTTCTGACCGGAGCGGCCATTCCCCTTCAGCAAGCCAAAGCAGACGACGTCAACTGGAGGCAGTTCGAAGGTAGTTCGATCGTCTGGGCATACGACATTCATCCCTATGCTGACGCCGTCGCGGCTCAATTGCCGGAGTTCGAAAAGCTAACCGGTATCAAGGTGACGCCTGAGCTTTATCCGGACGACGCTTATTGGAATAAGCTAACGATCCAACTGAGCACAAAATCTCCGACTTGGGAAGTCGTGGGGACGGGGGTTCAGCTAGCCTGGGATCTTGCGCCAGGCCAGTTGCTCGAGCCGCTCGATCGGTATCTGACCGATCCGAAACTCACCGCATCAAACTATGACTACAAGGATTTCTTTCCCGCGCTGCGGGATGCGCTAACCTGGAAGGTGACAGATGGGCAGATCGAAGCGGGAAGCGGTCGGGTGTGGGCCGTTCCGCACGGCTTCGAGAACATCCAGCTATTCTACCGTAAGGACATCCTCGACAAATTCGGCATCAAGGTGCCGACGACTCCGCCGGAGATGTCCGCCGCATGCGCAAAGCTAAAAGCTGCGGATCCCGCACTCACGCCGTTGGGCGTACGCTTTTGGAGCAGCATCCACACGGCTGCGATCTCGATTGCCAAATCTTACGGAGTGCATGATTTCGTCATTAAGGACGGCAAGCTGGACACGGGTCTCGACTCACCTGAGTCAATCGCCTTCCACAAGGACTATGTGGACATGATCAAGAAGTGCGCGGGTCCGTCCTTTGCTAACGACAACTGGTATCAAGTGGTCGATGGCATCAACTCAGGACGCACGGCGATGGCAATCGATTCCAACATGGTTGGCTTTTGGAACGACGTGGCCGGCAAGCCGGCCTCGGGTAAGATCGCATTCGCACCCCCCTTGCGCGCTCAAAACGGCAAAGACTTCGAATCCAACATCTGGATATGGTCGCTAGCGATGAACGCCGCTTCCAAGAAGAAGGGAGCAGCCTAGCTGTTCATCCAATGGGCAACCTCAAAGCAGGTTGATCTGAACGGCGCTGTTGCCGGCAAGCTCGTCAACTCCGCGCGCGGATCGACGTGGGCCGAAAAGACCTGGGTCGAATATGCAGCAAAGCCGGAGTTCAACAACTTCCTCGACACGTTTAAGAAAGTACAAGACAGGGCGGCATTGGCCTTCAACCTCAGCTGTTTTAGGCTCCGTGAAATCCGAACAGCCATCGGCGATCGCGCTCCCGACGCGCCTTGAACCGATCCAGACATTTCCTGGAGCACAGCGCAGTGCGCCACGAGTAATATCGGATCAGGCCAAACTTCCCGCCGCAGACGGCGCAGCACTTCGCTGCAGGTTGGTGAGAGCATTGGGAGCTATCGCCCATCTTTATCTCCTGTAGGTCTCGCGTCGGTGATAGCTTCCCGGGATTTCTGGTTCGCGGTCGCACCGCGCGCACAAATGAAGTGCGGCTGCGGGGTCATTGTGATCCGCGCGGTCATGCGGAAAATAGGGCAGCGGAAGCAGCGCTTCAGTCTCATATGCAGCCTCCCAGGGCAAAACAGCGGCTTCTTCTCTGTCGCGCGCGTTCCACGTGCGGACCGCTGGGATCGTCGCGATTGCGTCGATCTTCCCTGTAATCGCCGGGCAATCGACTTTTGCTGATTGGCCCAAGGCTAGGTCCATCGCAACTGAACGCTCAATTGTACGGGGGTAGGCGAGCGCCATGACAAGGGATGGAAGTGCCATACGAAGGTTTGTAGCTGCTCTCCCTTGCGCCATCGGCATTTGCGCCCCGCTCTTCGCGACGAGACGGCGTATTGACGGGGGGCTGCGCGGTGACCGCGCGTCCATCGTCCGGAGCCGGGTGCGCGTCGATCAGCGAACAGGCGCAGATTAGCAAACCTGTGACAGACGGGCGCCGGTCGCCAACTGAATTGCCCAAATTGCTCTACCTCGGGGCGTCAAAACCGATGCCTCCAAGCGCGCCAACCGGGCCTTGAAGATGCTCAGAACCTATCTCGGTCGCGTCATCCGTGATATTGGCCGCAAGATCGAAGGCCGCACCGGCTTGCTTGGCGAGATTGTCCTCGAACGCATGCTGGCGCTGGCGCGACGGGTGC
>NZ_JCAMOR010000121.1:0-15092 GCF_059512385.1 Bradyrhizobium sp. Crot121
GACACCAGGATGGCGTCCTGTGTCGCCACCACCACGAGGTCGTCGACGCCCTCGAGCGCGACCAGCGCGCGGTCGGTGGAGACGTTGCAGTTGCGGGATTCTTCGAACACCGCAGCGCCCCGCGCGGCATTGCCCTGCCCGTCCTTGTCGGACAATTCCCACACCGCATGCCAGGAGCCGACATCGGACCAACCGCATGACACCGGCACCACGGCCGCGCGCGCGGTCTTTTCCATCACCGCATAGTCGATCGAGATCGCTTGTGCCGATCCGAACGCTTCCGCATCGAGCTTGACGAAACCGAGATCGCTCTGAGCACTTGTCACCGCCTCGGTCACGGCCTGCACGCTCGCGGCATCGAAATTACGATATTCATCAAGCAGCACAGCGGCGCGGAACATGAAGTTGCCGCTGTTCCAGAGATAGCCGGCATGGATGTAGTCGGCCGCGGTTGCGGCGTCCGGCTTCTCGACGAATTTCGCGACCGCGCGCACCTGTCCCGAAATGGTATCGCCGGGGCTGATATAGCCGTATTCGGTGGCCGGGCGCTCGGGATTGACGCCGAAGGTGACGATGCGGCCTGCTTTGGCCGCAGCCAGCCCCTCGCGACAGGCGGCGACGAAGGCCGCGGTGTCGCCGACCACGTGATCGGCGGCGAGCGCCAGCACGATTGATTCCTTATCGCGCACTTGCGCAAAGGCGGCGCCGGCCGCGATCGCCGGCCCGGAGTCGCGCCGCGCTGGCTCCAGCAGCACGTCCGCCTCGCGCCCGATGCCGGCCAGTTGCTCCAGCACCATGAAACGATAGGCGTTGTTGGTGATCACGATCGGCCGCTCGAACAGCGCCGGATCCGACACCCTGAGCAGCGTCTCCTGGAAGGTCGAGCGGGTCCCGAACAACGGCAGGAACTGCTTCGGATGGACCTCGCGCGACGCCGGCCACAGCCTCGTGCCCGCTCCGCCGCACATGATCAGTGGGATGATGCGTTCACTCATGAGACCTCGCCTGCTGCAGCTTATGATAGTCGCCCGAATTGTAATGAATGTGCGATCGCATCCAATGTCTCGCCATCGCATGTCGTCTCGGTTTGCGCAACACTTGCTGGCTGATCGACATATAAATCAGCATCCCCGCTACCGCAGACCCAAATGACGGTAGGCATCGAGAACTAGCCCGGCACTTCGATACCAGTCGAACGCGCGCGCCCGATTAATCCGGAGCCTGCGCAAGGTTGGATCTAGATGTTCGTTGCATGAAAGCGCCTCGCGCAGGACATCGCTCCAAGCGTCGACATCCTCGGCCGGCGCAACCCGACCGAGAGTTAAGGCGATTTCCTCCATCGCAGAGCAAGAGCTGTAGGCGACCGGTGTTCCACATGCCATGGCCTCCACGACCGGCATACCGAACCCTTCGTACAGCGAAGGCATCAACAGCAAACGCGCTCCCTCGTAGAGGCTTCGCAACTGCATATTGCGAATACCGCTAAGAAGACGCAACGAGCCTTCGGAACGAAGCGCGTCTAATTGCCGCGGCAGCTTCAGATCACCCCACCCTTTTCCACCGACGACGACGAGCGGACATTGCGCACGCGCGGACGGTGCAAGCTGTGCGAGGGCGCTAACGAGGGTGCGGATATTCTTGCGCGGCTCAAGCGTGCCTACTGCGAGAAAGTACTGGCCATGCTTTAGGCCAAGCGGCGCGAGGTCGCGAGATGTCATGTTCTCGCCCTTCGGCGTGAACACCGGAGCTGCGGCTGGCGGCGCGACGAAAATACGCTCTGCCGGATAGCCAAACAAATCTATGATCTCCCGCTTGCTGAATTCAGAGATTGTCTGCACCAGCGGCGCACGCTCGATGGTGTCGCCGAGCGACGTAAGCCACGCGACGCGATCGGCGGGGTGGTATTCTGGATGGCGAAATGTCGAGAGATCATAGATCACGGGCAGCACGGGCACACCCGGGTCGGATGGTGGACGAAAATTGAAGGCATGAAAGAAGTCAAGACGCTCCGAACGAACAGTCGCGGCGAAACCGCGGCGGTAGGTCTCTCTATACAGCAGCCGGACAGGCCGAGCATCCGAGAAACGGACTGCCAGCTGAATCGGGAGACGCGCAATGCGCTCGGAAAACGAATTTCCAAAACGGGAGGACGTTGAATTCTCGTCGCCTCCCTCGTCCTGATCCGCAGTCACCATCGAGGCGAGCGTTATTTCGCGCCAGCCAGCGCCCACAAATCCCCGAAACTGATAACACGACGTCTGTTTCAGAAGACCGCGCACTATGTGAAAGCTATAGTTGGAGATGCCAGTCGCGGGGCCGTATAGCATCCGGGCTTCGAGGCCGACAGTAGATCGTATTGTCAAAGCAGCTTTCCTTGGTCACTGCGCCGGCGTTGATCTGCAACTAGCATATATGGTCTTAAGAACTGAGGCGAATTCGTCGATTTTTGGTCGCGACCACACGGCATTCCTGATGCCGGCGTAGTGCCCTGCGGATCGCGAACTCGTTCCAAATCATAGCCGACAGCATGAACACGGAGGAGCGCCTGAATCTCGGGGGCGATTCGCCATCCGCCAGTGATACCGGCAGCCCGGCTTGCGCCGCCTCGACGAGATTCGACCCGCAGCCTTTAGCTCGTGAGAACGAGAAATAGAGATCTATCGCCTGACAGAAATCGGCAATGCTAAGCCTTTCGATCCAAGGCGAAAAGAGATGATCGTGATTTACAACGATCACGACGCCGCTGCATTTTGTGGAATTGATCTACTTTGCATCTTGCTGATGTAGCCACAGCTTTCCAGAGTTAGCGTCGCGAATTCAGCCGCACGCTAGCCGCTTCCAGTACCAGAACCTTGGCCACACCGACATGCCCGCCGTAAGGAAAACGGCCACTCCTTCTTTCGGAGAACGCAATTCTGCCGCCACCGGTAGAGCTAATGCGCCCGGGCGACGCGCCAACGCGCAGTAAATCGACAGCCGCATAATCTAGCCCGTTGTAGGATATTGAGATGAATCAACCAGCTAACATCCGCTCGGTTTCCGTCGGAGATGTTTCGGGAACAGCGTTACAGACCGTCCCAATCACCGACGTAGGAATGCCAATGATCGGTGCTCCCGCCCCGTTTACCGGAAACCATGAGGACCAACGGGCGCGGCATCAACAGAGACGGAATCTCGATCAAGCCGCACCGCAGCAGGTCCAGCATCCGCCATTGGTTATTGAATGAAACCGTGGCGAGGCAGCCCTGCTGGCGCGACCAAAACCCAGCGTGTCGGATTAGCAATTTTCGAGAAATCGCATCGACTGCGAATGAATCCATAATCACGCTCACCCTAACGCCGAACAAACGCAAGGTTCTAAGGACGATCCAACCGCAATCCTCGGCGCCGTTTCGCGCGACGTAGCATGAATAGATCGGACGAAGCGCTGAACAATAGCGCGCGTTCATGTACGCAGAAGATTTGACAATCCGTAGTCGATCCGACTGACCGAAATTTCGTACCAACAGATCGTGAGAGCCACCGAACCGTTCGACGCGGTGAACAGTCTCGATCGCGGTCAGATTTGGAATGATCCCGACGAAAGGCGAGAGCGTGTCAACATGTCGCCAGCCCATCGCCGTTAGCTGCGGCGCCGACCGAGAATTCGGGAATCCGAAGAATACATCGGTGGAGGGCAAGGTGTCCGTGAGCACTGCCAAGCAAGCCTTGAAGTACCCCTTCCGACGCTCGGGCGGTATGGTTGCAATGTCGCAGATCTGCCAACCCGTCATAGGGTCGCCGCCTGCGCTGAGTTGTACGGGGAACGCTGCGCACATGGCGACGAGCTGGCCGTTGCGCCGCAACTCAGCAATTCTGGCCGGCTGCAGGAGCGTATATTTCCATACGTAATGTTGGAAGGTCTGAACAGCCGCGCGCTCGGCTTCGCCGACTTGTCCTTCGAAGCAACGCTGCTGAAAGAGCGCTATCTCTTCAAAGTCCGCATCGGCCGCGCATATGAGGCTTGGTTCCACATTCAATCCGGAGCAATTGAGCAACGAGCGCGAAAATATCGCTCGTTTGCGAAACCTCTGATGTCAACAAATAATGTGCGATTGAGGGCAGCGAATTGAAACTGGGATCCAAGATCGCCAGACGGGGTCGGCTCCAACAGCCGCTTGATTCTTAGAAGCAGCCCAAATCTCTGGGTCAGCCTTCCGCTCCATCCAATCGCCCTCTCGCCGGGGCTGCCCAAGATGCTTCCTAGGTGTCTAGAGCAGTTAACTCCGCCTCTGCGGATTTCCTGCAACGCCAGGCGAGAGGTTTGCTGGAGGTGCTGCCGTCGAGCGCCTGGCCGGCTCGACGTTAAGATCGCGTAATGACCACGATGCCGAGAAAGACCATCGTGATGCCGATGATGCGTCCCAACGTCAGCAACTCGCCAAGCAAGACGGACGCGGTCCCAGTGGAAAACACTAGGGTCAGTCCGATCGCTATCGGATAAGCGACGGATAGCTCGTTTCTCCCGAGAATGACTAGCCAAACCGCAAAGCTCCCGATGTAGAGAACAGTTCCCACTAGGGCCAATGCCACTGGAGCGACCAGCCAATCCAAACGGACGATGAAGCCCACCGCGGCGATCATATTCGATTTCAGGAGGACGAGCCCTGTGACACTCGCGATAGTATAAGCCGCAAATAGCGAGACATCCAGGTAGCGATCATTCAAAGCAGTCACGCCGGGCGCCTCTTGCCGACGACGAACATGATGTCGTACAAGTTTACCGTGATACGGGCTCCCGTCAGCGGCAACCTGGCCAACGCCGCATAAAGCCCGGGACGCTTCATCTTCAGAGCCAGCAGAAAATACAGCACCGAACGGATACGCCGCGAATTGCCGGGATGGCTGACGTGGACGACATCGAATCCGTTGCGGGCGAGCAGCGTCGAGAGCGTGGGCACTGAGAAATAATGCAAGTGGGTCGGCGGATGAATCATCCGCCAAGCAGCACCACGGAGCCGCGCATTCAAGCTGCCGATATCGCCGGTCGTGATCGCTAGAAGACCGCCGGGTTTAATATCTGAGGCCAGCTTCTTGATGAACAGATCCGGTCGCTTCAGATGTTCGATTGTGTCCCACATCGCAACGACATCGACCTGCCGTCGGAGATCGGTGTTGAGATAGTCGCCACAACGCGCGTCAACATCGAACCGCTCGACCGCATATCGAATGGCATCAGCAGAAACGTCGATACCGCTGGCCACCCTGACCTGCTTCTTCACTTCATCCAAGAAGAACCCGTAGGCGCATCCCACTTCAAACAGGTCAACGTTCGACCACGTCGGCGTAAGCGATTTCAGCGTCGCCAACCGATTAGCGAAATTCAGTCGAAGGCTTTCTTCCTCGGCGATGTAGTCGAGATATTCCTGACCGTGGAAATAATCCTCGCTGTACAGCGCGCGCAGCTCCTCGTCCGGAATGTTGAGGTCGGCAGAGATAAAGCCGCAGGAACCGCACCGGAAAAGACCAGGCAGTGAGCTGGGTTGATATGTGCCACCGCAGACCAAGCAGGACAGGCCGACGCCGTCCGCTTCCTTGCGCGGCTTGCTTACCGTCGATGCTCCAAAATCATGTACGCTCATAGGCGCTGATCCAAATTCCTTTCCGATTCGACATGGCGGAAATTGACTATTCTGTTCTTGATAATGGAAACGATGTGGGCCTTGTCGATCGCAGATCCCGGATTATTGACGGCGGTTGCAATCCGGTCGAACAGCCCGTCAGTCGTCGTAAGGCTTGTCACATGCCGGACCGCTGCAACGGTTTTCAGACCTACGTCGGTCTGGACCTCGCCCTCTCCGACGAATTCCTCATAAGGTTTTTCACCGCTGGTGTCGAGCGGAGTAAGCAGCACTGGCCAGCGGCCTGAGCGAGCCATTTCTCGGACCGAGCGCCGCGCGTCGTCCTCGCGATCAAAGAACTCCGGCTGATAGCCATGTGCCAGCAACACCCGGACCGCAATATCCGGCAGCGACTGCAATTCGATCTCCGGCTCCATTCTCGGAAAAATGATGTGATGGTCCGGAGCACAAAACGCCGCGAGCATGCACAGCTCGCCGGCTTCGCGATGGGAAAGGAAATAGCGCTTAGTCTCCCGCGGAGCCGCCAGGGGCTGGAACCGTTCGAGGCGATAAAGAAACCCCTGCAATAGACTGCCATTCGAAAAAGCCACATTCGCGAAGCGAGCCGACGTGGTGGCTTTCGCCGTTTCGGCGGCGACCTCAAACACGAGATCTTCCATCAGACGCTTGCTCGCGCCCATCAGGCTGGTTGGATTTGCGGCCTTGTCTGTCGAGACTGCAAAGTAGCGTTTGCCATGCCGCCCGCGCGCCAGCCACTCCTTAAATCTGATGTGCTTGACGACATTGGTGTCGAGCATCTGCAGGACCGAATAGATGTCCTTTTCGGATCGCACATGCTTTAGCGCCGCGAAATTTAGGACGATGTCATAGGGCTCGGATTCGGCGAGCAGCCGCTCCATCACCGGGCCGCCGTAGTCGATCGGCAGTGCGCGAAAATCGATCCCATCGGGCAAGCCCTCGGGTCGCCCGCGCAGATCCCGGACAAGCTCGGCCAGATAGTTTTCGCTGTGGTCGACGACGTGGACGCTGCTCGGACCGTAGTCTACCAACAGCCGCGTAGTGGCCGAACCGATCGATCCTCCGCCCCCAACCACAAGCACACGGCGTCCCCGGACCAGCCGGTCGATGTTGGCGGCCTGCTCGCTGATGTCGTGCTGGATCAACGAATTTTCCCGTCGGGTCACCAGTGCGTCGAGTTGTGACGCACTCAGTTCAGCCCGCAGAGCCTTGGCAATGTCAGTCGGCATCGATCAATCCGTTCTTCAAGCTTCACGTCGACCGGGTGTCTCTGGAAAGCGTCATATCTGCACGCGGCACGCTGCTCCCGATCATAGCCAAATCATAATCGGCATCGTCACGCTGCGCCCCAGCATTGCGACGATGCCGTCGGTCCAGCAGATACAGAGGACGGTCTTTTACTTCATCGAAAATGAGGCTGACGTATTCGCCCAGAACGCCCAGGAAAAATAGCTGGACCCCGCTGGCGAAGGAGACCATCGCGATCAGCGACGTCCATCCAGGCACGTCAACGCTGCCGGTCGCGTACATCAGGACCTGCACGAGACCGCCGACCAGGCTGAGCGTCGCCAAGATAAATCCGGCCCCGATGCAGAAGCGCAACGGCACCTTTGAAAATGAGCAGATTCCGTTCAGCGCGAAATTCAGCAGCGTTGCAGGTCGATATTTGGATCTTCCCTGCACGCGCTTGAGCGGGGTGAACGGCACGAAACTGACGCGGTAACCCACCCAACTCACCAGACCGCGAAGAAACTGGTTGTGCTCCCGAATTTCCTTCCGAAATACCTGCGCGACCCGACGCGAGATCAGCCGGTAGTCGGCGGCTCCGGATTGCAGATTGACCGCGCCGACCTTCATGAAGGTGCTGTAAAACCAACGCGACGTCGAGCGCTTCAGCCAGTTAGTCTCCGCGCCATCTGTCCGGATCGTTTGGACAATCTCGGACCCTTCCTCCCAGTGGCGCAGCAGTTCCGGAATAAGCTCCGGCGGATGCTGAAGATCGCTATCGAGCATGACGATGATATCGCCTTCGGAATGATCGATACCGGCGACCAACGCCATTTGATGACCGAAGCGTCGGGACATCGTGAGAATTTCGACGCGCCGGTCCGCCTGGCCGATCGACGCAAGGATGTCCTCGGTCCTGTCAGGGGATGGATCGACAACATAGGTAATATGGACAATGTAATTGTCCGGAAGAATGTCGAGGGCTTTCGTAAGTCGAGCATGGAAGGAGGCGATGACCTCTTCCTCGCGATAAACCGGGCAAATTACGTCCAGAATAGTCATGACCCGGTCCTGCATTTGACCATTTCCCGTAACCCGGCAGCCAGCGTCGTTTGTGGCTTCCAGCCGACGGCATAGTAGAGCGCCGAGATATCTGCCTTGGTCAGATCGATCTCGTTTTCCCTGCGTTGAGCCTTTCCGAAATACGGCTTGTTGACCCCCGCAGCTTCACAGACTAGCTTGATGATGTCTTCCACCGAATGGGCGCCACCACTTCCGACATTGAATACGGAACCGCTGCTTGCCCGTGTCGACCGCAAAATGGCTTCGATGACGTCGTTGATATAGATATAATCGCGGCTCGGGCGCAAATCCATCACTTCGATCTTGTCGCAGGCTGGGTTGACCGCCTGCTCGACAATAAAAGGAATCAGGAAGTTCGAGCTTTGACCTGGGCCGTAGACATTGAAAAGCCGGAGCGTTACAACGTCGACGCCGTAGGTTTTCGCAAAAAAGCAGCAGGCCTGCTCGGCCAGATACTTCGAAAGTGCGTACGGATTGTTGGCGTCGATTGGGTCGGTTTCCCTGATAGGGATCCGCTGCGGGTTTCCATAGACATATGCGCTGAGAAATGAGACGCCGCAACCATGCCTGCGGCATTGGTCGAGAACTCTTACAGTTCCCAGCGTATTGGTTTCGATGAACGCCGCCGGATTTTCCCAGGCGGCAGGAACGCCGGTGCGCGCCCCCGCGTGAAAGACGTGACCAACTCCGTGGAGCGGAAGCTCGTCTTTTGTCAGATCCACGCCGGCGCCGCGCGAAGTCCGGATCACCGTCTTCCCCAACACCTCCAAACGGTCACAAAGATGCCGTCCGATAAAGCCAGAGGCGCCCGTGACTAGCACGGTATCGACGCCTGCAAGAATTTCCTCGCCGGAGGATTCTGCCCGATCGAGCATCAGAGACCCAGTTTGGTTTTGAGAGTGGGCCACTCCTCGATCGCTCTCTGATAATCGTCAGGTCGTCCGATATCAAGCCAATACCCCAGGTGAAATTCGGCGCGGAGCGGATTTCCGGCCGCGAGCATCTTCAAGACCAACTGATCGAATCCGAACGGCTGCGACGCAGGAATTTCGGGAAGGATGCGCCGGCTAAGGCAATAGATTCCCATGCTAACGTTATAGGGGATCGATGGCTTTTCATGGAAACCCCTGATGTAGCCGTCGTTCACCTCGAGCACGCCAAAATCGATGGGCTGCTGGCGCGCGGACGCGGCGACCGTCATCAGCCGATCCTCGGCTTTGTGCTTGGCCAACAAAGCGCCAAAGCCGATGTCCGACAGGATATCCCCGTTCATGACGAGGAAGTATTCTGGAAGATCCGAGATTAGACGCAACGGGCCCATCGTGCCAAGCGGTTCGTGCTCCAGCGAGTAATCGATTTTCACGTTCCACCGGCTGCCATCGCCGAAGAACGCTTTCAGCAATTCTGCCTGATGGTTGACCGCAAGCGTGATGTGGTCGAAGCCTTGGATGGCGAGTTGACGGATGATGATCTCAAGTATTGGCTGATCAACAATCGGCATCAAGGGCTTTGGCAGCGAGACCGTGAAAGGGCGCAAGCGCGTACCACGCCCACCTGCCAAAATAACTGCTCTGGACACGTAAATCCCCTAAGTCTGGCAATTGCGCCACGATCAACCAGCGATGCGGCGTCTAATATCCCTGCCCGCCCCCGCTTACAACATCAAAGCGCCGGCTCGGTGACACACGCTGGTGGAACGCCCAGATCCGCTGTCGGCAGGATACGGCAGGAACAGCAGTTCTACCGACCACAAAACAGACCCTTTGTTCCCACTACGTTCTACGGTCCGCACCGCCAAGACCTACGCGAGAAAAAGTTGGTCGGGAACGGCAATCGGGCGGACTGATGGCCCCCAAAAGCTGGTCCTCCTGTCCCTTCAAGCCACCACTGACCGACATCACCGATCGCTCGCACGCTCACCGTCTAGCGACGCGTTTGAAAAGCTCCACAAGCCTTTGGATCCCGACTTCGCTGTTTCTTCTTCAGCAACCATCGAAGTGCGCGCGCCCTTACGGGTGTGGTGACGATGGAATCTACGGACCCTAAGTCGACGAGTTGCCCGCGATCAAGAAGGCGATAGATTCATTTCTGAAGATATCGGAAGCGAAGCGGCATCGACGCTCATCGGTCCACGATGTCAGGCAATATCTCAAGAGCAAGATGAGAACCATGCGGATCGGTTCATTTCAGTTGCTGGACATTGCGGCCCGGCGTATCTTTTTACGTTTTCGCGGGACGGCCTACTGACGGAAATCCAATCAGCGCTGAGGATGCAATACTTATTCCTCGGGCGACAGCGCAAAAGGAATCGCCGCGTTTAAGAGCGCCATTAAATTGGCGCCGAGGTCCGATGAGTCTACAGGGTAGACTCGCATCAAGGTAGGTGGCGTGATGCTGGTGCTGTTTGTCCACAGCGAGCGTCCTGACTACCAGTAGACAACCCCACACATCATAAAGTAGCAACTTTGCGTCCACTGTTACCCAGGTGACCTCAAAGTGTTAAATAGGCGGCGGGGATCGAGGGGTCATGCCGCCTTTTCGCAAACAGACACCACTCCTTCGCCATTCTCAACGATGAAATTCGGCCCCGCGTTTTCGAGGCACGCCGCACATCTGCGGGCTACGCGGATAGGGCTTTTCGCCTTTTCAAAGTCCGCGATCGTCTCGGTGGCTGTTTGGGGCGCTTGATGTGACCTGCCGCTGCGTATTTCCTCCAGAAGGAGTTAGAGTCCGGCCGGAAGAAGGACGGACGAATGAAGCGAGCAAGGTTCACGGAAGAGCAGATTATCGCGGTGTTGAAGGAGCATGAGGCTGGGGCGAAGACGGCCGACCTGGCTCGCAAGCATGGAATCTCCGAGGCGACAATCTACAATTGGAAGGCTAAATTCGGCGGCATGGACGTCTCTGAGGCCAAGCGGCTGAAGGCGCTGGAGGAGGAGAACGCGAAGCTGAAGAAGCTCCTGGCCGAGCAGATGCTCGATGCGGCCGCCCTTCGCGAGTTGCTTTCAAAAAAATGGTAGGGCCCGCCGCCAAGCGCGCTGCGGTCGCGCATCTGCAGGCCGTCATGAGCCTGTCGGAACGGCGGGCCTGTTCGATCGTGGGCGCGGATCGGAAGATGATCCGCTACCGCTCCCGCCGCCCTCCGGACACGGTTCTGCGTGGCCGGTTGCGCGATCTTGCCAACGAGCGGCGGCGTTTCGGTTACCGCCGGCTGTTCGTCCTGCTGCGGCGGGAGGGCGAGCCATCGGGCATCAACCGGATCTACCGGCTTTATCGCGAGGAAGGGCTCGCCGTCCGCAAGCGGCGGGCCCGCCGCAAGGCTGTGGGGACCCGTGCTCCGATCCTGGTCGAGGCCAAGCCCAACGCGCGCTGGTCGCTGGACTTCGTTCATGATCAGTTTGCCAACGGACGGCGCTTCCGGATCCTCAACATCGTCGACGACGTCACCAAGGAATGCCTGGGCGCCATTCCGGATACCTCGATCTCAGGACGGCGCGTTGCCCGCGAACTCACGGCAATCGTCGAGCGACGCGGCAAGCCAGAAATGATCGTGTCCGATCATGGCACCGAGTTCACCTGCAACGCCATGCTCGCCTGGAGCAAGGACACAGTCATCGATTGGCACTTTATCGCGCCGGGAAAGCCGATGCAGAACGGCTTCATCGAGAGTTTTAACGGCCGGATGCGCGATGAACTGCTCAACGAGATCCTGTTCTTCGATCTGGATGATGCCCGCGCCAAGATCGCCAACTGGGTCGCCGACTACAATATCCGGCGGCCTCACTCGTCGCTGAAATACCTGACCCCCGCGGCCTATGCCGCCCACCTCACCGCAACGGACGATCGGCTACGCAACCCCGACCAGCTCCGCCGATCGTCCGTTGCTCCACCCGCGCCACTTGGCGTACAAAAACCCGAGACTCTAACCGCGGCTGGATGAAAATTCAGTGGCAGGTCATAAGCTCCATTGGTCGTCGCTCCGCCCTATCGGAGTCAACGTAGGGGTTGCCTCCGACGTATCTGATGCGGCCCGCCTGTCTTCTCTGTCGGGTGACCCTCGGTGCATTATCCATGTGTTTCCGTACGCGGAAGTCGCCACGCCCCATCAGTAGGGAAATCCCATTTGTCTCCCGGCTTTTTCCCTCTTGAAGAACTTGCGCCAATGGCAGTGTCGACCAACAGGTTAAGCGAGGAAAACGCAGAGAAAATAGTTCGTACGTCTTCCACCCAATACACCGTCTCGCGCTTCAAATAGCGGTATTCAAAGTTTTTGTGATGTTTGCCGAACGTACCTGCCAGGAAGTCCATTCCAGAGGAGTACAGCCCTTCCGACATGCACAATTCCCTAAGTCTAAGTAAGTCGTGCCCAATTTCACGACGCTTTAGCTGCTCCTCGCTATACCCTTTGTGAGCTAGAAAGGCTTTAAGATAAAGTTCCACGGCAAATCCGCACAGCATGTGAAAACCCATCAACAAACTAGTGTCATCTGACAATTGGCGCCGGTGGGGATTGGTCATCATTGTATAAGCGGACTGAACATAGTCCTTTGCCACACCGTAAGGTTCTTCCGGATCGAGCGCGGTATGCTTCATGCGGCTAACTTGTCTTCCTTGTCCGGCCCGCGCATGACGATCTTCAGGGCGTCCTCAGGGAGTGGCCGCTGTAGGGCCTTTGCCTCATCCCACCGAGCGCGCAGCCAAACTTCGCGCTCCTCGTCAGTCGTCAGGATGACAGGCATTGCCTTGTCATGGATCGGTTCGACGACAGCGTTCGCCTCGGTAGTTAGGAAGCCGTATACCAGGTGAGGACCGGGGATCGGCTTGGACTTGGTCCCGCGGTCCCCATTGAATTCTGTCCATATCCCGGCAAACGCCGTGAGCGGCCGGTCTTCGTTCAGCGCGAACCACACCACGTCTTTTTTCTTCGTGGCTGGGTTCGGCTCGGGCGCGTACTCGGCGAAGCTGTTGAAGGGCACTAGACAGCGGTTCTCCGGCTTGAGCCAGCCGCGCCAGTGCGGCGATTTGGTGTTTCGGATGTTCGTCACGGGCGGACCGGGTTTGCTCGGCGGCGGCGGCATGCCCCAACGCATCAGCACCATCTCGCGGCCGTCGCCGGCGTTGCGCACCACGGGGGCCGGATAATCAGGAAACACGCCCGGCATCGGTGGCAGGTTGCCGACATAGCGGTTGACGACCCGGAACAGCGCGCGGATCGCTTCCTGGTTGGTGGTGATGGAGTAGAGATTGCACATCAGGGGTCCTTAGCGTTCGTCCGGCCACCAGGTCGAAGGCGGATCCTGCGCCGAGATCTTGGTCGGTCGCAGCACGACGAGGTGGCTCCGCTTGTAGGGATAGCCGCGCTCGTCCGAGCACAACTTGCAGCGCATGTAGCGCTCGAGCTCGTGGATCGGTGTCGTCTTCGGCCGGCGGACGATATCGAGGGCGACGGTCTGGTGCGTCTCGCACCCGAGGCACTTCACCTCGAGATAGGTGTAGCCGGCATTGAGTGCGTCGCCGAGGGCAGGCGAGGGCTGCGCCGGTCCCTGGAACGCAAGCATGCGCTTGTTCCAGGCTTCGCAAGCGAGCCGGTCGGCGCCCTTCCGCGCCTCGGCAGCCTGCTCGGCCGCTGCGCGCACCGACGCGCCGAAAATGCTTTCTCTGGACTTCGTACCCATTTCCTAAGCATCGCGTCCGGGCGCCGCCAGAGCAAGCCGCTAGGCCTTGTGGATTGACGGGGAAAAGCGTCTACAGGCTCGGAGGCCGAAAGAAGCAGCCCGGTCAGGGGCGGACCGAGCTGCTAGGGGACAGTGCACAGCACGATTGGTGATCGTGTGCGCGCGCTTCCAACTTTGCGACGAAGCATCGGTTCCAAACCAGCCTGCCTGCCGGCGGTGTGCTGACGTTCTCTGAGCCGCACGGCTCGCCCGTGGTGACGAACAGCAATTTCAACCGGCCGATTGAATATCCTTCGCACGGTTAGCTTGAGAGGCCGGCAGCAGGGGGCAAGGCAACGATCTCAAGCCGGACGTGGTCAGAGACGAGCAGGGTGCCTATGCCTGCCTCGTCTTCTACGCGAGAATGCCCCGCACAGTGGCGGAGGGGCATGACGGCTGAGGTATCATCTGCCTGAGATCTTCCTCATATTCGAGGCTTGCCAAAGCCCTGCTGATCGTCGGGCTCCCTTTAGAAATCGCGCCGGCGGGCTCGAAACATAGCGTCCCGACGGCGTTCATCTCACTGGTGCCCTGAAATCCCAGTACCGGCATCCTAGCGAGACGCTATCGGGGCGTATGCATGAAATGGCACACATAGTAGCAGCCCGGCCCAGGGGACAAATCCGGACCGAGCTGCCTTTGGGCACTACACACGGATCCTGTGTGCGACCATTCAACGTTGCTACAAATGGACTGTTCCGCGTGGCCTCGCCAGCCGTGCCGATGGGCAAGAAGAACTCGTTCCTCGGGCGGAGATTACGGTGCCCAGAGCCGGAGAAAGACAGCTCGGGCGGGGCATGGATGGCCCGAGCTGCAAGGGGTGGGGTGCACGTTAGGTTTTTCTTGCCGCAGCCCATCCGGCCACCATAGAATACCTCCATTGTTCAAAAACGGAGTGCCGGCGTGGCGACAGGTATTGTGAAGTGGTTCAATGCAACGAAAGGTTATGGGTTCATTCAACCCGACAAAGGCGGCAAGGATGTCTTCGTCCACATCTCGGCCGTAGAAAAAGCGGGACTGAGCGGTCTCAATGAGGGGACCAAGGTGAGCTACGAAGAAATGACCAACAGGGGCAAGACGTCCGCTGAAAATCTAAGAGTCGGATGAATTCAAATCCGCCGGCCTCGCGCTGGCGAAATTATGCCGAACATATAACCCGGCCTCAGTGCCGGGTTTTTCTTTGGGGCGGGCGGGAGCAGGCTTTAATGCCTGAAAACGCGGGGAAACGGCGTCCCGCTCCTTAGCTGCATGGTGTCGTAAGGCTATACTCTGTCCCCCGGAAAGTGTGCACGCGCTCTCATTTACGTGTCCGGGACTTGCGCCGCGCCGCCAGGGCCTGCTCGGCCAGCGCCTCGATCGCCTGCGCCAGTTCATCCTCGGCGACCGCGCGTCTCGTCGACGCTGAGATCGGCGGCATCACGGCCGCCTT
>NZ_JCAMOR010000122.1:0-15036 GCF_059512385.1 Bradyrhizobium sp. Crot121
CCAAGGCTTCCTCCTAAAAGAAAGCCTTGAATCACGTTCCGTCTGATTTGAGAATCCCAAGAGTCCACACAGCCTAGCCCGTCGCGGCGAACGTAATTCCACTTTCGGCTAAATCGGCTTAAGGTCGCACGCGTTCCAGCGAGTCTCACATCTCTTGTCAGAAAGTTTTATGCGATGGCCCTATCGAGCATGACCGGTTTTGCCCGAAGCCATGGCGCGAGCGGCCCCTATACCTTCGAGTGGGAACTGAAGTCGGTCAATGCCAAGGGCTTTGATTTGCGGCTGCGGCTGCCGCCAGGCTGGGACGAGCTTGAGGCCGTGGTGAAGAAGCGCGCGAGCGAAGTGCTGTCGCGCGGAACCGTCTATGCCAATCTCAATGTCAAGCGCGCCAACGCCGTGTCGGCGGTGCGCATCAACGAAGACGTCCTGGCCTCGATCGTGAAGGTCGCGGGCGAACTGGCGCAGAAGATCGACGCGGTGGCGCCGAGCATTGACGGATTGCTCGGCATCAAGGGCGTGATCGAGGTGGTCGAGCCTGAAAGCGACGAGGCCGAGGACAAGGCGGCGAGAGAGGCCGCCGCGCTGGCCTTCGAGCAGGCGCTGGCCCATCTCGTCGAGATGCGCCGCCGCGAGGGTACGGCGCTCGGGCAAGTGCTGATCCAGCGGATGGACGAGATCGAACAGCTCGCCAGGAAGGCGGAAGCGGCACCGGGCCGCAAGCCGGAGGCGATCCGCGCGCGACTTGCCGAACAGGTTGCGGCGCTGCTGGAGACCTCCGACCGTTTCGATGCGGATCGGCTGAACCAGGAGGCGATCCTGATCGCGACCAAGGCCGATATCCGCGAGGAACTCGACCGCATCGCGTCCCACGTCGCGCAGGCGCGTGAGATGATCGGCAAGGGCGGAGCGATCGGACGCCGGCTGGATTTCCTGGCACAGGAATTCAATCGCGAGGTCAATACCTGCTGCTCGAAATCGAACGATATCGAGCTCACCAATACCGGGCTCGAGATGAAGAACGTGGTCGAGCAGTTCCGCGAGCAGGTTCAGAATCTGGAGTGAGGACAATGGTGGCCCAAGGAGAGGCCCACGGCTTTGACGGGGTCGAGCGGCGCGGGCTGATGTTCGTGCTGTCGTCGCCGTCAGGCGCCGGCAAGACGACGCTGTCGCGGCTGTTGATCGAGCGGATGCCCGGCCTGAAAATGTCGGTGTCGGCGACGACGCGGCCGATGCGGCCGGGCGAGGTCGACGGCCGCGACTATTTCTTTGTCGACAAGACGAAATTCGAGAAGATGGTCGCTCAGGGCGAGTTGCTCGAATGGGCGACCGTGTTCGACAACCGCTACGGCACGCCGCGCCGGCCGGTCGAAGCCGCGCTGTCGGCCGGACAGGACGTGCTGTTCGACATCGACTGGCAGGGCACCCAGCAACTGCGCGAGAAGGCGCGCGCCGACGTGGTCAGCGTCTTCATCCTGCCGCCGTCGGCGGCCGATCTCGAGAAGCGCCTGCACACCCGTGCGCAGGATTCCGCGGAAGTGATCCGCGGGCGGATGAATCGCGCCACCCACGAACTCAGCCATTGGGCCGAGTACGACTACATCGTCATCAACCAGAGCGTCGATCACGCCTTCGCCGAAGTGCAGTCGATCCTGAAGGCGGAGCGGCTGAAGCGCGAGCGCCGCACCGGCCTGACCGAGTTCGTGCGCAACCTGCAGCGCCAGCTCGAGAAGTGATCCGCTCCGCTCAGGCGGTCGCGCTTTTCGCCAGACGCGCGAGCATTTCCTTGATCTCCCGCTGCGTATCTTCAAACGAGGGTTCAGGCGCAGGCCCGGGGCCCCGCTGCTCCGCTTCGATGCGAGGCGCTCGCGGCGATTCGACCGGACGTGGCGGGATCTCCTTGTGCTCGGCGGCCAGTTGAGGGGCGCGCTCGGCGTGATCGCGGTCCCAGGGCGCGCGCCACTCATTATCGACCTCGTAGGGTGGCGTGCCCGTGCGGTTGAGCCGGAAGATGAGGCCGCCGACCAGGCCGGCGAGCGCAAGTGTGCCTGCCATGATGAACAACAGCGTCGAGGTTGATTGCTTCTCAACGGTCGAATGCGTCGTTGCCGCGGGCGCCGGCGGCGGCGCGGATTGCGGCGCCACCGCCGGCTCTTCCTGTGGGCTCGCGCCGCTATCGGCGGCGGCGACCTTGGTGCCACCGGATGCGGCCATGCTCGATTGGTCAAGCCAGCGTGCCGAAACCAGCGAGCCGGAGGCGGGTGCCCCGACGGAAGGCGGCGCGTTGTCGAGGGCGGAGGCGAGCTTCTGTTTGGCGTCCGCCTGGGGTGGGGTCAGCTCAGCGCGCGCATCTGCGACCGACGGGCTGATGCTGGCCGCCGGCTGGGGCGGGTTGGCGGCTTCGGCCGGCGGCGGGGATTCCTGCTGTACAGGCGCGGCCTTCGCCGCCTTGCTGCTCCCTTCGCGGACATACCAGCACTTGCGCTTGGTGGAGCGCTCAAGGCGATAATACCAATGGCTTCCTGCAGGCGCAGCCCCCTGTGGAGCCGACAGGCAACTGTCGGCAGTCTTGGCGCTGTCGGCACTCTCGGTACTGTTTTCTGCTCCGGCGGTGAGGCTGGCACCCGCCAGCATCGTAGCAACAAGTGCTGAAATAAATTGGGCGGTACGCTTTGACATCTACATCCCCGATAACACCGGCTACCCCTTAACCCCTAACTCTCGGTAGGAAGTTGGGTCGCAATGCGCCGCAAATCCGGAGCGGGTGGGGCTTAATTTGGGCTTGCCGACCGCCCCAATTGCGGCAGATCGGGGCCTGGGGAAGCCACCCGGCAGCTATTGCTTGGAGGCAGTCCAGCGGCCGACGCAGCCACAAGACTGCCGAAAACTTCCCGAGCCGGAATGGTTTGAAATGCGGCCACTGCTGATCACGGTGATGCCGTTGGCTGCGCCGATCGGATCGACGCTGCCGTCCTCGCCCGGTGATCTAATTCTTCAGAACGATGCGTCCGACGACCTTGCCGGCGCGCAACTGGTCGATCCACTTCTGGACGTCGGCCATCGGTTCTTCCTGCATCGGCGTCGGCTTGATCTTGCCGGCACGCGCCAGCGCCATCAATTCCTGACCCTCGGCCAGCGTCCCTACCATGAAGCCCTCGATGGTCATGCGCTTGTAGACCCATTGCACCATCGGCAGGCTGAAAGTGCCGCCCATCAGGCCGGAGACCACGATCTTGCCGCCGCGCGCCAGCGCGGAGACTGCGAACGCCATGGACTTCTCGTTGCCGGCGAAATCGACCACTTCGTCAAAGCCGCCTTCAGTCTCTTTCAGGATGCGCTTGACAATGTCCGGCTCGGCCGGGTCGTAGGCGACCGCTGCGCCGTTCTGTAGCGCCGTCTCGCGCGCGGCTGGGCTGAGATCGGCGACCGAGATCGGTTGCTTGAACATCGCCTGTGCGAAGGAAAGTCCCATCATGCCGACGCCGCCGAGGCCGATCAGCAGCAGGTTGCGCTGCCGTGGGCGATCCACCAATCGTTTCAGCGCGCCGTAGGCCGTGACGCCCGAGCACATCAGCGTCGCCGCCTGATTGACCGGCAGCGGATCGTAGTCGAGCAGGTACTTTGCATCGGGCACCAGGACATGGCTGGCGAAGCCGCCGTCGATGGACACGCCCAGGAAACGCTGCTTGACGCAGAGGTTCTCATCGCCGTTCAGGCAGTCGCGGCACTGGCCACAGCCGATCCACGGAAACACAGCCTTCTTCTTGCCGATCAGGTCAGTCGGAACATCGGGGCCGACTTCCGCGACGACACCTGCGATTTCGTGGCCGAGCGTGAAGGGCAGGGTCATGCCGCGCGTGGTGTCGAGCTTCTTGCCGCCGCCGAGATCGGCGTAACCATCCTGGATGTGCAGGTCGGAATGGCAGAGCCCGCAACGCTCGATGCGGACCAGGACTTCGCGTCCTTGCGGCTTCGGCGTCTCGGCGATGGTCTCGCACAACGGCGCATCAAATTTCACGAGGGACTGGCGTACCATTTGCGCCATGGCGTTCGCTCCTTAGGCAATGTTTGATGTTGTGTTTCGTATATTGGCCAATTCACGAGCCATGGCAACAAAGCCGGAGATGGGAATAGTTTCGGCGCGTCGGGTGGTATCGACATGTGCTGCGGCGGCGAGCCGAGCCGGATCGACCGAAAGTGACTTCAGGCTCTGGCGTAGCATCTTGCGGCGCTGACCGAAGGCTGCGGCTGCCACCTGTTCCAGCGCGCGTCGGTCGCAAGGCTCGGGTGCGGCGCGTGGTATCAATCGCACCAGCGACGAGGTGACCTTCGGCTGCGGCACGAAGGCCGACGGCGAAATGTCGAACAGGATCTTTGTCTCAGTGCGCCAGTTGGCGAGCACGGCAAGCCGGCCATAGGCCTCGCCGTTTTCCTGCGCGACGATCCGCTCGGCGACCTCGCGCTGGAACATCAGCACCATCATGTCGTACCAGGGCGGCCAGGGTTCGATCGACAGCCAATCGACCAGAAGCTGGGTCGCGATGTTGTAGGGCAGGTTGGCAACGATCTTTGCCTTGCCGCCATCGAGCAGGGGGCGGGGATCGAAATGCTGCGCGTCGGCATGCACGATCTCCAGCCGTCCCGGGTATCGCTTCACGATGTAGTCGAGCGCAGCCAGCGCCCGCTCGTCGCGCTCGATGGCAATCACGCGTTTTGCGCCGAGCGCGAGCAGCGCCCGGGTCAATCCGCCTGGGCCGGGACCGACCTCGATCACGGTCGAGTCCTCGAGCGGACCCGCGGCGCGCGCGATCCGCGCGGTGAGGTTGAGATCGAGCAGAAAATTCTGGCCCAGCGACTTGCGCGCCGACAAGGAGTGTTCGCGAATGATGTCGCGCAGCGGCGGCAGATCGTCGAGCGCGCTCATTCAGGCTTCGTCGCGGCCATCCTTGCGGCCAGGCGCAGCGCCGCGATCAGGCTCGACGGATTGGCGCGGCCGGTGCCGGCGATGTCGAACGCCGTGCCGTGATCCGGCGACGTCCGGACGAACGGCAGGCCCAGCGTGACATTGACCGCGTCATCGAACGCGATGGTCTTGATCGGGATCAGCGCCTGATCGTGATACATGCAGATTGCGCAGTCATAGGTGGCGCGCGCCGCCTTGTGGAACAGCGTGTCCGCCGGCAGCGGTCCGCGGACGTCGACACCTTCGGCGCGCAGGATCTCGACAGCCGGCGCCACGATCTCGATATCTTCGCTGCCGAGCGTACCGTCTTCGCCGGCGTGCGGATTGAGACCCGAAATTGCCAGGCGCGGGCGGGCAAGCCCGAAGCGCGCCTTCATGTCGGCCACCACGATGCGGGCCGTCGAGACGATCAAGTCAGTCGTGAGCAGTGCAAGCGCTTCGCGCAGCGAAAGGTGGATCGTCACGGGCACCACGGCGAGTTCGGGCGACCACAGCATCATTACGGGCTGCGGCGCGACCCCGTTCTTGGCCGCGAGTTCGGCCAGGAATTCGGTATGGCCGGGGTGACCGAAGCCGGCGCGATAGAGCACGTTCTTGGCGATCGGGTTGGTGACGACAGCGGCGGCCTTGCCGGCCATGACGTCAGCGACCGCGCGCCGGATCGAGGATAGCGCTGCATCCGCACTGGTCGCATCCGGCGTGCCGGGCCGCGCCGTCGCCGGCTTGCCGGCCGGAACGACGGGCAAGGCTCTCGCGAACGTGCCGAGCGCCTCTTCGGGGGAAGCATCGGCGAGCTCGACCGCAAGGCCAAGACGGTGCGCGCGCTCAGCGAGGAACTCGCGGTCGCCGAGCAGGTAAAACGGCGGAAGCTTCAGTTCATCACGCCGCAACCACGCGGCAAGCGCAATGTCCGGGCCGATACCTGCGGGTTCGCCGGATGTCAGCGCAAGGGGCTTCGACATCATCAGCGATATTCGATCATGGCCGCTTTGCGGACTTCCTGCAGATAGGATTTCGATTTCGCCTCATATTTCTGGGCGTACATCTTCTCGCGGATTTCCCTCTTCTTCGGCGAGTCGATCATCGTCGTCTTGCGGCCGCACAGCACGACCATCTCCACGCCCTGCTTGGTGATCTCCGGCGGGGTCAGATGGCCGATCGGCGTCTTGTCGAGCACCTCGCGAATGCTCGGCGGGATGTCGGCCGTGGTCTTGGTCACGGTGTCGCGGATCGCCGCGTTGGGTATGGTCTTGAAATAGGAATTGGCTTCGTCGCAGCTCGTGATGCGCTCGCGCAGCCCCTCAGCTTCCTTCTTGCGCGCTTCGACCAATGCCGGCGTGGAGCCGCGCGGCACGATCAGCACGATCGGCTGCATCTTGTATTCGAAAGCTTCGATCTCGGTCTTTTCGCCGCCTTCCTGCGCGGCGGCCGCGACATCCTTCTCGCCGACCTGGAGGCTTTCCTTGTAGCGGCCACGCACGAGGCTGGTCCAAACCATGTCGGCCCTGATGCGGGACTTGAGCGTGTCGGCGCGAATGCCCTGGCTCTCCAGCGACTTCGTCAGTTGCTCCGGCGAGATCCGCATCCGCGCGCTCATTGCGGAATAGGATTGCTCGATGTCGGAGGAGGAGGGGTCGACGCCGAATTTCTTGGCTTCCTTGATCTTCACCTTTTCGTCGATCAGTTCCTCGATCACTTCCTGCCGGTTCTGCTGCTTGTGGGTGGTCAGGAAGTTCAGCTTGGTGCGCTGCTCGATGTCGTAGTTGGTGATCGGCTCGCCGTTGACCATGACGGCCACGGTCTGCGCTTTCAGCGGCGAAGTGCCGCAGAGCATCAGCGCGAGCGCGATCGCGGGAGCCAGGGTCGAAAGGCGAAGGGGTAACGTCGTCATGGTCATCTCAGCGATGTGGTCATATCAGCCATATCAACCTATCCGCACCGAATTTCGGCGGTGCGGATCACGCTCTACTGAAAGCCGCCGTTCGCGCCGCCCGCCGTCGTCGTCGTGGTCGCGATCGTCCGCAGCCCGATTTGGAACATGAACGAGTGGCTGAGGACTGGCGGCGTCGAGGGGGTGGAGTAGGTGTATGACGTGACATAGTTCGCTGCCAGCACGAAGCAGTCGTCCACATACCCAGCGCCGACGACGTACTGATTGATCTTGTTCGCTTCAAGGTCCCAACGCGCAGAGCCGGATACTACCCAGTTCGAGGCGACCTTGACCGAGGCGGTGGTCAGGATGCCTTCGCGACGGGTGAGATAGCCGAGTTCCGGTTGGGCCGCGTAGTTGCCGTAGAGCAGGCTGACCGACCAACGGTCGAAGTTTGCGCGTCCCTCGGCCTCGAAGCGGTTGATGTTCCAGGTAGCCTCGTCCATTCGCGATCGGACGCTGAACGTGTAGGTCCGGTTGGGCGAATAGCTGACGCTGCCGACATAGTCGGATGCGGCATGCTGCAGGCCCGAATCGAGGCCGGTATTGGTCGCATCGGCGACCGCGAACGAGTTCAGGCCGAACAACTGGTAGGACTGTCCGAACAGCACCTTCACGGCACCGCCCCGATCGAACTGGGTGGTCGCCTGCACGCCGACGTTGGCACGGCCGCCGCCCTCGACACGGTCATAGCCGGAGAACTTGTCGACCGAGAACAGGTTGCTGGTGTCGAACACGAGGCTCTGTGCGTCCTCGTTAGGCAGCTTGCCGGCATAGGTCTCGTTCGGGCGGATGATGACCTGCGCGATCGGCTCGAGCGTGGTGGTGCCCCACGGCTGCACATTGACGAACGGGTAGCGATATTCGAGGCCGACGGTCGGCATCAGGCGCAGCGCCTGCGTCTCGCCGACGGGAAGGAAGTTCGAAACACCGGGCTGATTCGAGACTGAAGAATCGATCGCGTCGGCGCGAACGATCGCGAACGGCGTCCATATCTGGCCGAACGGGTCGGTGTATGATCGCCGCCATTGAGCTTCGGCCGTCAGGCGCGTGTAGGTGCCGGGGAAGCCGCGCAACAGGCATTGCGACGGCATCCGGGCCAGGGGATCGGCGGATGCCGTGGTGCACAGGCCAGCGGTGTTGGCGAGCGTCGTGATCGGGTCGAAGACCGCCTGGTCCCGCGTCAGGCTGGTGAAGTTCACCTTGTAGCTGAACTCGCCGCCGAAGATCGGGCTGTTGATCACATTGTTATAGTCGATCACCGGATGGACCACCGGCACCTGGCTCTGGTTGCCGGAGTAGCTCAGGTAATAGATCGTGCGCGCATCGAAGAAGCTGCGATTGCCGACGCCGGTCAAGTAGAGCTGCGAGATCGCTTCTGTCGGCAGGCTCAGGAACGCCGCAAATGGGTCCCGGTACTGGGCAAGCCGATAGTCCTGGAAGAAGTAGTAGTCGGACAGGAGCACGCCGTCCCAGCCCCAGACCCACTTGTCGTTGATCGCGAACTGGCCGTGGGTATCGATGCCGCCGCGGAACTGGCGGTCGCCCGGCTGGCCGGCGAAGGCGCCGCGGTCGAGCTGGTCGATGCCATAGGCGCGGATCGAGTAGGAGCCGTCCAGCAGGCGCTGGCGGAATTCACCCTGGAGCAGGACGCCCTGGCGCGTCGTAAAGCGCGGGTTGAACGTCGCGTCATAGTCTGGGGCGAGCGCGAAATAATAGGGGATCTCGACGGCGTAGCCATAGGTCGATGCCTGGCTGGGATTCGGCATCAGGAAGCCGCTCTTGCGCTTCACGGTCGGGTCGGGCGTCGAGAAATAGGGCATGTACGCCATCGGAACGCCGAAGAACTCGAGCTGGGCGTTCTCGAAATAGAGCATCTTCTCGGTCTGGTTATGGATGATGCGGGCGCCTTTGACCTGCCATAGCGGCGGCTTCTTCGGGTCGTCCTTACACGGCGCGCAGGCCGTATAGACGCCGTTCTCGAACACCGTGTAGTTGCCAGCGGACCGGTCGGCACGGGTCGCCGCCATGCGCGTCTGATCCTCGGTGTCGACGCGCAGCGAATCGACGAAACCATCCCGGTAGTCGTCGCTGAGATCCATGATGTTGGCGTAGGTGATCTTGCCCTGGGCATCCGTGAAGCGGATGTTGCCCTCGGCATGGAGGCGCTTGGTCTTCTGGTCGTAGATGACCTTGTCGGCCTCGACGCTGGTGCCGTTGTAGAACATCTGCACGTTGCCGACCGCGGAGACGCGCTGATTGTTGTAGTCGTAATCGACTTCGGTCGCCTGCACGAGCATCTGCCCGTCATTCCGGGGCGGGGCCGGAGTCGGTTTCGGCGGCCGCGGATTGTAGGTGAAGCTCTGCGCGGCGGCGGGCGTCGTCAGGTCAACGCCGATCGTCCCCGTAAGGATGAATCCAACGGTCAAGGTTAGTAGGAAGCCGGCCAAGCGAGTCCGCTGACGGCGCACGGTACTGCGCCGCCTGAACGCAGGCGACTCCAACTGGCGGGCGGCGACAACGGCCACTACCCGTCCTCCTGATATAGCAAGGCCAAGAAACCGGTGAGGCCGCCCACGCACACGGGCAACCACGCCGCAGCGATGGGATGCATCAACTCAGCCTTGCTCAAATCTTCAGTTACTTTCGAAAGCACGTAGAGCAGAAAGCCCGCACCCACGCCACTCAAAACCATCTTTTGCACGCCGCCGAACCGGAAGAAGCGCAAGCTGACCGAAGCGGCCAAAAGCACCATCGCAGCCAGCAAAAACGGCTGTGCAATGAGCTTGTGGTACTGCAGCCGGTAGCCCGCGGTTGCAAAGCCCGAGCTCTCCGACGAGCGGATGTAGTTCGGTAGTTGCCAAAACGACACAGTTTCCGGGGTGGAAAAGCTGTTGCGGACCTGGGCCGGGGTCAGCGTCGTGGCCAGGTAGAAGCTGTCCTGATCGATCGGGGGCTTGTCGAGGGAGTATCGACGTACTCCTTGGAACACCCAGCGGCCCTCGTCGAGGGAGGCTTCGCGGGCTTCGATTCGCTCCTTGAACTGCAGGCTGGTGTCGAAGCGGAATACGGTCAGCCCGGTCAGGCGCACGCCCTGCTGCTCGCTGCGGGCGGCGTTGATGATCGACTGGCCCTCGCTGTTGACCTGGTTGAGCCAGAAGCCGGAGGCGTCCTGGATGCCGCCGCCTGGCGCCGAGCCGAACAGCTCAGCTTCCATCTGCTTGGAGAGCTCGCGCAGGTTTGCCGACATCGGATTGTAAGCGGTGGTCGCCCCGATCCCCAGCACGATCGCGCTCGCCAGCGCAGGCGAGATGAACTGCCAGGCCGAAACGCCGGCGGCGCGCGCGACCACGAGCTCGAGCCGGCGCGACAGCGCGAGGTAGCAGGTCATGGCCCCGATCAGCACGCAGAACGGCATCAGCTTCTCGAGTAGCTGCGGGACGCGGAACAGCGAGGTCTCGGCGACCGTGATCGCGGAGGCCGTGACCAGCCCGGAGGTCTTGCGCACCATCTCGATGTAGTCGACCAGGACGAGCAGCACGAAGATGCCGACAAACACGCCGACGGCCGAGATCACGAAGCGGCCGGCGAAATAGCGCCCGAGCGTGTTGGTGACCATGCTCATGCGGTGGCCGGCCTTCCGAACAGGCGCGCGATCCGCGCATTGGACCTGTTGATGGCTTCGATCAATCCGGGGGGCGGCTCCACCACCACGCCGCCGATGATCATCCAGAGCCCGACGCCGATGCCGCCGAGCAGCATCAGGTACTGTGCGCCGACGGCAAGCGACGATTTCACCGCCATCACCGAGCAGGCGAATCCAGCCATGCGCAGGCCAAGCACCGCGAGAACCGAACCGCCGATCGAGAAATTGCGACTCTGGCGCGTCGTGCGCGGCGCGCCCAGGAAGGCGAATGTGAGTGCGGCAAATGCGAACGGATAGATCGGCGCCATGAAGCGGTCGTGCAATTCGGCGCGGAACTGGCCGGACAGTTGATCAAAGGTCGGATCATCAGCCGCGGGCCAGATCAATTCCCACAGATATCGCTCGCGAATCCCCAGCGTGACGTCGCGCTGGCTGGAGAATTTCGACATGTCGAACGCGTAGCGGCCGAAGGCGACGAGGGCAGGGTCGCGCTTGCCGGCTTCGAATCGCTGCAGGTTGCCGTCCTCCAGCACCAGATACGAACCATTCTCGTTCTTCAGCACCGTGCCATGGTCGGCGATGATGGTGACGCGCTCCTTGGGATCGCGGCGATCGTCGACAAAGATGCCGCCGAGCACGCCGCCCGGCAGGCGTTCACGAATCCGAATCGTCAGGTTCTGGTCGAGCTGGGCGAAACGGCCGGGCTGCAGGATATTGGTGAGCACGTCGGCGGTGATCTCGGCGTCCCATTGCTTGATGCGCCGCATGCCGTCGGGCGCGAGATAGGCGCCGATGAAGGCGACCAGCGCGGCGACCACGCAGGTGGCATAGAAGAAGGGACGGAACAGGCGGAATGGAGAAAAGCCCGCCGCGTTCATCACGATGATCTCGGAATCGGTCGCGAGCTTGTTCAGCGTGTGCGAGACCGCGATCATCAGCGCGATCGGCGCGATGATC
The DNA here is from genome assembly GCF_059512385.1 of Bradyrhizobium sp. Crot121. Taxonomy (NCBI): domain Bacteria; kingdom Pseudomonadati; phylum Pseudomonadota; class Alphaproteobacteria; order Hyphomicrobiales; family Nitrobacteraceae; genus Bradyrhizobium; species Bradyrhizobium sp. Crot121. The sequence continues at coordinate 11,494 of NZ_JCAMOR010000122.1, forward strand.
AGGACGAGTGCCGGAATCACCAAGCCAGTGATGCCGAGGAAGGTGATGATGGTCTGACCCTGGCTGGTCATCAGGTCGATGCCGCGCAACGCCTGGGTAATCCAGATCACGCCGGTGAGGCTGATCAGGACTACCGCAAACGACGCGAGCGTCGTGCGGAAAATATACCTGTCAATCGACCCCATCCCGTTACCGCAAGATCTCACTTGGCACGCCAAAACGCACGGCTTCCCGACCAATCCCTTCGAAGGGCTCCCCTTTGGCCGTGCCGCTTATCCGTCCAGCCGTCATCCTCTCATTACCATCCCTTTGATCCGTCAACAAAATGGCTGAGCCAAGGCGCTTCTTCCATATGGTTAATTATTCCTCTTTGTGACGTTCCAGCCACGCCGCGCTTGGCAGTGCGGCGGCCGGCAGGCCATAGTGTTGATAAACCCCCGGGGCTGACCGATCTGGACGGCCGCGAACCAACATTCCACTTACTACCCACGCAAGCCGGTTCCCGCCTGCGACAGCCCTGATTCTGGAGGAGTTTACCGATGTCCGACGCCGTAAAGGTCGGCTTTGTCCCGTTTTCCGCGCCCGTCCGGGGCCTGATGGTGGTGTTTTGCGATGAGGCCCTGAAGTTCGGCGCGGCGACCGACAAGGCGCTTGGGAAGGCGGCGGAGACGGTCAAGCGGGCAGCCGCGGCCAACCAGTTCAAGGGCAAGAGCGGCGCGATTCTCGATATCCTGGCGCCGGAGGGAATCAAGGTCGAACGCCTGATCGTTGTCGGAACCGGCAAGGCGTCGGCGCTCAAGGAGAGGGATTTTCTCAAATTCGGTGGCGTCGCTGCCGGTAAGCTGAACGCGGCGACAGATACCGTCACCGTGATCGCCGAGTTGGCCGAAGGCGCGATGAAGGCGGAGCAGGCTGCCGCCATCGCCTCCGGTATCCGGCTCCGGGCCTATAAATTCGATCGTTACAAGACCAAGAAGAAGGACGGCGAGAACGAACAGGTGCGCGCCGATGTCTCGATCGCGGTCGACGATGTCGCCGCCGCCAGGAAGGCATTTGCGCCTGACGCCTCCATTGTCGAAGGCGTCGTCATCGCGCGTGACCTCGTGAACGAGCCGCCGAACGTGCTCTATCCCGAGGAGTTCGCACGCCGCGCCAGCCAGCTCCGCAAGATCGGCGTCGACGTCGAGGTGCTCGACGTCAAGGCAATGACCAAGCTCGGCATGGGCGCGCTGCTCGGCGTTGCGCAGGGCTCGGCGCGGCCCGGCCGCGTGGTGATCATGCGCTGGAACGGCGGCAAGAAGAGCGAGCAGCCGGTGGCATTCGTCGGCAAGGGCGTCTGCTTCGATACCGGCGGTATCTCGATCAAGCCGGCCGGAAGCATGGAGGACATGAAGGGCGACATGGGCGGCGCGGCCTGCGTGGTCGGGCTGATGCACGCGCTGGCCGCGCGCAAAGCCAAGGTCAACGCGGTCGGCGCCATCGGCCTGGTCGAGAACATGCCCGACGGCAACGCCCAGCGTCCCGGCGATATCGTCAAGTCGATGTCGGGCCAGACCATCGAGATCATCAACACCGACGCCGAAGGCCGGCTCGTGCTGGCCGACGTGCTCTGGTACGTGGCGAAGAAATTCAAGCCGAAGTTCATGGTCGATCTCGCGACACTGACCGGAGCGATCATGGTCGCGCTCGGCACCGAGCATGCCGGCCTGTTCTCCAATAATGACGAATTGGCCGATCGGCTCATCAAGGTCGGGCAGGAGACCGGCGAGCGGGTGTGGCGGATGCCGCTCGGCTCCGAATACGACAAGCTGATCGATTCGCAGTTCGCCGACATGAAGAACACCGGCGGCCGCCACGGCGGCTCGATCACCGCGGCGCAGTTCCTGCAACGCTTCGTCGACGGCACACCGTGGGCGCATCTCGACATCGCGGGAACCGCGATGGGCGCGCCGAAGACCGACATCAACCAGAGCTGGGGCTCGGGCTACGGCGTTCGCCTGCTGGACCGCCTGGTCGCGGACTATTACGAGGCGAAGAAATAAGCAGGGATGACCGAGGTCCTGTTCTATCATCTGCAAGGCATGTCGCTGGAGAGCGTGCTGCCGCCGCTGCTCGAGAAATCGCTCGAGCGCGGCTGGCGCGTGGTGGTGCAATCGACGTCGCTGGAGCGCGCCGAGGCGCTCGATGCGCATTTATGGACCTACAGCGACGATTCCTTCCTGCCGCATGCCACCTGGCGTGTCGCCGACGCATCGGATCAGCCGATCATCCTTTCGATCGACGACGGTAATCCGAACCGCGCCAACGTGCGCTTCCTGGTCGACAATGCGGCGATGCCCGAAGACAGCGGCAGCTATGAGCGGCTGGTGCTGGTGTTCAACGGCGACGACGCTGACGCCGTTGCGGCGGCGCGCGCGAACTGGACCGCCTGCAAGGCGAACGGATTCGAGGTGACCTACTGGCAGGCCGACGACCGCGGCCGCTGGCAGCGCCGGCAATAGAAGGTTGCGGAATTAATGATAATTTGCACTTTGTGTCCCGGAGTCGGCGGGAAGCCACGGTCATGCCGCAAAGGGATGGTCGGACAAAGATTTTAGGGCAAAGGCGCGCGCCGCGCGTAAGGCTTGGGGTATCGCTCCGCGCAAAAAAGCGCGGCGGGACAAGAGGGTAGAGACGGGAGCCCAATCGATCGTGCGAGACGGAACACTTATTCGGAAACCTCTGTTGGCCCTGCTGCTGCTTGCGCCGGTCATCTCCGGCTGTTCGGGCGGCTCGGATATTTTCTCAAGGGATGCCGAATGGTTCTCGCGGCCTGGCCGGCTGTTCATCCGCAACATTTCGATCGAGACGCCACCGCTGTCGCCGACCAAGCCGGTCACCGCCGAGGACATGGTCAGCGCCGAGGGCGGATGCCCCGGGATGGCGCCGGCGGGGCCTGCGAATGCCAATGCGCTCGCCGACGGCGCTGGCGGCGCACCACCGCCGCAGAGTACCGGGACAGTCGCGCTGGGACACACTGAGTGCGATGTGGTCCGCGGCATCGGCGCGCCCGACAATGTCGGTCTCTCCAAGAATGAACGCGGCGATCGTGTCGCCGTCGTCACGTATACGCACGGGCCGCGCGCCGGCATCTACACGTTCACCTCCGGCCGCCTGTCGTCGATCGAGCGCATTGACGTGCCCGCGCCGCCGCCGAAGGCCGGCAAGCCGAAGGCGAAGAAGCACGCTGCGACGTAAAGGTCGGCGAATTTCAATAGTGGGCAAAAGCGCGCTAGCGCTGTGCCCACCATCTGACGCTCTGCTCGTGATAGTGGGCACGCCCACCCGACAGGGTCGCTGCAGACTTCTGATTCAATTTTCAAACAGCGGAGCCTACGTCGGCTTCAAACAGCAGTAGGGATGTGCGTCCGCACTCTCGCGGCGTATCACGCCCGAGCTTTGCATCACTTTCCGCCCTCCTCGAAGACAGAGGGCGCAGGGAAAGCCGGGTGCCGGTCGCACCCATGGGTCCCGTGCAACAAAAAGCACGGGGGTAGGACCACA
>NZ_JCAMOR010000123.1:0-14364 GCF_059512385.1 Bradyrhizobium sp. Crot121
AAAGGTGGACTTCTCTTGCTTCGGGTATCATCCATATCTTGAAGCACGACTCACGATCCAAGAAAAGTGGGTACTAGCACTTGAACACCTCCTTGGGCCGCCGAGATCATTCGGATGCGGGCGCGAATGATCTCCGTTTCAGGGTAATGCGTCCATGCGCGATAAGAGCTGGCGACCGGGCGTTTGATCCTCGCAAAGCCACCAACGCACGCGAACATCGAATGGATGCGCGTCTCGCTGTTCGAGTAGCGCCGTACCATTCATGCTGGGCTACAGGATAACCCGCCGGCCTGCCCGGCCCTTGATCCTAACAAATCCGAACGCAGCGATACGCGACAGACCTGCGCCGATGTTCATGCGAATGACGGCGCTTTCCCTTAAAAGACTCCTTAAGTCCACGTTCATGAGATCAAGCCTGTTAATCTGGATGGATCATGATGTCCATGGTTTCGTCGCCATCCTCGAACGGACCGGGAAAGCCGTTGTCCTCCACCAGCTTCACGGCACACAGGCAGACGTCGCCGCCGATCACGGCGAGCGCAACCGGCTCAAGGGCTCTTCCGTTACAAGGGCCATCGATGCAAAACCCGCTGTCGATCTCGAGGATCGCTCCGTGCCGGCCGCACCCGAGAAAGGCGCGGTCGGGCGAGAAAAATTCGCCCGCACGGATGTTGAGCCAGACGCCGTCATGTGGGCAGCGGTTGACATAGCCGTGATAATCATTGCCAACGGTCCGAACCACAACAATCGGAAACGGCCGACTCTCACCGCTCTCGTCGATCCGTGACAGGCTAAAGCCCCTCGCGCTGCCCCGCTCGATTGCATCGGCGGGGCAGACGGCGAACACCTCAATCTCTTGGCTGCCCATGTCGCGCTGCTCCCTTGCTCATGCGCCGTGTTTTCCTGCGCGAAAGACATCGACGGCGGTACCGGTCAACCGAAGGACGCCAATTCCACCGACCAGCTCCTTGTAGGCATCGACGGCCCGCTGAGAACATCAAATTGCATTGAGCTTCTCATTGTCTTCCCGCACCACCCTCAAGAGTTCCTCGTGGCCTTGCCGGACGAACAGGCCGGAGCATCCGCGTGTGGTCTGCCCCTGCATTTGTCCGGAAGTGGCGATCTCCGGGTTCTGCAGCACCGCCAAAAGTGACGTGGCGTGAATGACGTCGATTATCTTGTCCAACGGTGAGACTGTGCATGTCGACATTCAAGCCTGCCTTGCGCCTCGCATTGATAATTCCTCGTTGCTAATAAATTGCTGCGCCAGCGCCGATGTTGATGGATGCGTCCTTCATCGTCTCCACGATGAACTCGATCTGCTCGTCGGTGAGGTGGCTGTGAAACGGCAGTGCCAGGGCGCGATCGGCGATCTTTTCCGCAACCCGGAAATCGCCATGACGATAGCCAAGTTCGAAATAATGCCGCTGCAGATGCAAGGGATAGCAATAAGCGGCGGCCTCGACCTGCTCGATGCGGAGGTCATCGACAATGGCGTCGCGGCTGGATCGCGCGAAGCGCGTTCCGAGATGGACGAGATAAAGAAACCAGTTCACCTCGGTCACATCGGGACCGACATAGGGAGGCTTGATACCCTCAAAGGATTGCATATGCGCGTTGTAGAGCTGTTCGACGAGTCGGCGCCGCTCCAGGATCTCCTCGAGGCGCTTCAGCTGCGCAAGGCCCAGCGCGGCTGTGAGATCGCTCATGCCGGCCTGGTGGGGCGCTGCGCTGCTGACGACAACGGAGGAGCGCTCATCCAGCCGATGCGCGCGATGGCGGCGCAAGCCAACGGCCATGTCGATGTCGTCGGTCACCACCATGCCGCCTTCGCCGCAGGTCAGGGCCAGTGGCTGGGCGAAGTCGAACACGGCGATATCGCCAAAGCGGCCGACGAGTTCGAACTTGTATCGCGATCCGATCGCTTCGGTTGAATCCTCCAGGAGCGGCAATTGATGGCGCTGCGCGATCGCGCGCAGCTCCGACCATGGCGCCGGATGGCCATTGGGGTTGCCACCAATGATCGCCCGCGTGTTGGCCGTGACACGCTCTTCGACCTTCGCCGGAGCCAAGGCTCCCGACCAATAGTCGACGTCGGCAAATACGGCCCTCGCGCCCACGAGACTGATAGCATGCACTACCTCACGAAACGAATAAGGCGAGGCAATCACCTCCTGCCCGGGTCCGATGCCGAGCGCTTTTAGTGCAAGCAGAAGCCCGATGGTGCCGCTGGGGACGGCAACGGCATATTTGCGCCCAAGGTAGGCGGCGAAGGCTTTCTCGAAGGCCTCGGTGATGGGCCCATTGGAGACCCGTGGCGAACACAGCAGCGCTTCCACGGCGGAGAGCTCGGCGGAGGTGATATCGGGATCTGAGAGCGGAATGAAGGATAAATCGGCGTCGACCGCGTCCGTGCCATCGTCGCGATGCCCTACCAGTCCAACGCCGATCACCGTCCGATCCTCCTTGCCGCCAGCAGGATGCCAATCGCCCGCACCGGATCGGCCGTGATATCTAGGCAGCGATCGCAGCCATCGATCAGATGCAGATCGAAATTCGGAAGACTCCGGAATGGTCGCTCCGTCACGTCAGAGGCATCACAGCGTGTCGCGGCGAGGTGCGGAAAGCGACGCCGCAACTCGAGAACCGGATCTGCATCAGCCTGCGCCGCCGCGAGCACCCGTTCGATTTCCATCAATTCGTCTGTGCCAAGCGCCATCGCGTCTCCCATATAATTGGACCCTAAATAAGCTTCATAGCCAGAACAGCCGCTCGGGATCTGTGTTCAAATCTTCGATCGCCGAGGTCAGCCGGTGGTAAATGCTATAAAACTCCCAGATTCCGTTTGCGTGGTTCTTGCGAAACAGCTTCCACATGCCGCACACCATGTCGTAGTGGATCAGCGCGGCATCGATAAGGCCGCCATCGGCGTCGATATTGCGAGAGCAGCAGGGACTCTCGATCAGATAGCCCCCTCACCGCCTTCACATGCGGCGAGACATAGCGATAGCGCTTGCGCGCGCTTAAGGCGCGCTCGATCCGCTTGCAATCGAGCTCGTTCGGGTGAGGGATCATCCTGACCGCTGCCTTTCTCATCACCGCGGCATTCATCGCCAAAGGCCCCCTCATAGCACTGTGATTTCTTCTTCAAGACAGCCGACGACCATCCGCTCGCCGAACTCGACGAGATAGATTGGCACGTTGCCTTCCCTATGCCTGCCGACCTGCACGATCTCGCCGATCCCTCCGGCGCCGATCAGGAGTCTATCGGCCGGTGCATTGGGAAACGAGCCGTCATTGATGAGGTCGACCGCTGCCTTGACGCGCTGGCCCCATTGGTATTTCGGCAGTCTCGAGGCGATCATGGGCCGGCCTCTTCAGGCAACGGCAGATCCAAAAGCTCATCGCGCCCCACCTCCGGCTCGAGCTCTTTGCGCTTCATGCCGACGCGGTTGCCGCTTTCGAGAAATTGAACGCCATAGATGTAGAACTGCTGCAGGAAAGTGCCGATTGAGACGACGTAACCCACCTCCCCCTTTTTGACGAGGATCTCGCCGATCTCCTTGCCGGCATATGTCCCGTCATTGCGGATGGTACGGCTGGCCTGCACCTTTTCGCCAAACCTGAAGAAAGGCGGCCCGGTCAACTCGACCACCTCGCTGTCGCGAACGATGTTGCTCATGTCCCACTCTCTCTCGGTCGTTCGGGCCGGATGGCCACGCGCGCGCGGGCGACTTCCTGCACCATCGAGTCCTCGTCTTTGGTCAATTCCGCTAGCTCGGCCGCCGTGCGATCTCGAGGCGCACGGTGCCATCGGGATCATTGACCATGCCGAGCAGCCACTCATTGGGAACACGGATCGCAACCACGCGGCGCACCTCGGGTTCGTCATCGCTCATGAGACGCCCAAGCAGCGCCCGCGCGATCCGGCTCGCCACCACCAGGCGGACGTAATAGTCCTGGTCCGAGATCATCGGCGCCAGCTCCCATCCAGCAAGGTCGCAACCCGCATCCTAACCTTCCGATGCAGATCGTTGCGCAGCCGCAGCACTAAGCGCTTGGGCAGGCGCCGCGCGGCGTTCCAGCGCACGGTTTCCTCAGCATCGTCGGGCGGCATCGGCAGCAGAAACACGCTGGCGTGGTTGGCTGCGATCGCGCGCACCTCAAAATGTGGATGGGTGATGTAGGCGTCGGCCAGCGCCGGATTCCAGTAGAAGAAGCGGTCGACGCGGCGAGCATAGCGGTCGTTGACGCAGGCGTGCATCAAGCGGCAGCCGCCGCTGGCCCTGAGCCCGATACGAGTGCAGGTGCCGCAGTCGACCTCGTTGCCCAGCCAGTCGCGGGCCTTATCGATGTCAATCGTCATCGTCCTGCCCCATCCGCTGCAGCACGTCCAGGAGCACCCTGGCGCCGATCTTGTCGGTCGGCTCGAGCTGCACGAGCTTGCTGGCGGCCGCGCGGCCTTCATCCAGATTGCCGAGCCGCAGCTGCAGGTACGCGTAGGCTTTTAGCGAAAATAAATAGAAGCGCGACAGGATGTTCTCGTAGCAATCGAAAGCAGCGTCGCCCGCGCTGACCCGCCGCCAATCGTCAGCGAGACCGTTTTCGCGCGCTGCCTTGGAGATACAGAGCTTTGCCACCTCCAACGCCTCGGCCAAGCGACCTTTGTAGAAATAGAAGCGGTAGATTCCGATCAGGACGGCGGCGTGGCCCGGCGCTAGCGCCTGCGCTTCGTGCAGGTGCCTTTCCGCGATCGCATCCACGTGATAGAGGAGCCCGGCCTGCCACAGATGATCCTCGGCTTCGCGCGGCAGGCCTTCGCCGAGCAGCGTGCGCGCAATCAGCGCCCCTTCGCTCCCGGACAGCGGATTGCCGGCCCCAGCGAGGTTCATTGGCAGCTTTCCTGTTCTAATGGGCAGCCTTTGCGGTATCGCTGGAGCAGCACACCTGCTTCTTGGAAGATCGGCCCGCTCTGCGCAGCAGTGTCGGTCAAATCGATCGTGACACCGCCAAGCATTAGCGGCTCCCGAATTGAGGCAATCTTAGCCCGTTCCGCTGGAGGCCTTGCTGACCGGGCCGAGGTGCCGGCGCAACACCTGTCTTGGCGGACAAATCCAAGCAACCACCGCCTGTAACGGCGAGGCGGAAGCTGCGGCCAGCGGTGCGCAGCGCGAAAATCGCGAGTTTTTCAGCGCTGGGCGCCGGCGTAAAGGTCATGGGATCGGCCCCTATTTACGCGCGCGCCTGGTAGCGCGGCAACGAGGTGTCCAAGACGCAGGTGTTATCGACCGGGCACACCGCGACGCATTGCGGCTCGTCAAAATGGCCGACGCACTCGGTGCATTTTTTCGGATCGATGACAAACGTTCCGCCTTTCTCCGAGATTGCGACATTGGGACATTCGGGCTCGCAAGCCGAGCAGCTCGTGCATTGCGAGGCGATGATCTTGAACGGCATTGACCTTCCCCCTTAGGCGGCCGAAATCAGTGCGCCCTGGCGGATCGCCGCCTCGCCCCGCTCGGTATGCTGGATTTCGCCGCTTTGCACCTTCTCCAGATAGGACTTGAACCAGGCGATCGCTGATTTTTCGATGAACTCATGGGCGTATTGGTCGACTGGCTCGATCCCGGCCTTCAACAGATTGCTTTTCGGACAGCCGCCGATCTTGGCCACTAATACCGCATGGCAGTCGTTGATGGCGCTGATGACGGTGGCAAGGCGCTCCTCCTCGCCACAGCCGCCCCGGCAATAGTGATCGACGCGGCGATGGCCGACGAATTTGGCGCCGGTCGTGGAGAGTTCGTACACCTGGAACTCTTTGGCGTGACCGAAATGCTCGTTGATGACGCCCGCGCCCTTCGTCGCCACGGCAACCATGGGCTTGATGTCACTCATTTTGCTGGCAAGCTCGACGAGCTCTTCCTGCTTGCCAGCAAGCTTGGCAACGCGCTCCTGCTCGATCTTGGCTTGATAGGCCTTGCGCATCGGCAAGTCATATTTGACGTCCATGGCCATAACCTTCTCGGTAGTGAACTCCGCGCTGCGGTCCTCGCCGAGCAAGCCGACAGCGTCGGCGCGGCACTGCCGGCAATGCCGCATCAGGTTCATCTCGCCCTCGCAGGCATCCTGCAGTGCCTTTAATTCCTGCGCGGTTGGCCCCCGCTGCCCGTTGAGACCAAACTCCGTGCCGTGCTCGGGCGCGGAGATCAGCGGCATTATGTTGTGCAGGAACGCGCCGCGCGATTTGATCGCCTTGTTGACCTTGACCAGATGCTGATCGTTAATACCCGGGATCATCACCGAATTGATCTTGCATAGGATGCCCCGCTCGGTGAGCATCTCGAGGCCTTTCAGCTGGCGCTCGTTGAGGATCTTTGCGGCTTCTAGGCCGGTGTAGCGCTTGTGGTTGTAGAAAATCCACGGATAGATTTTGGCGCCGATTTCGGGATCGACCATGTTGATAGTGATGGTGACATGATCGATCTTGAAGCGGGCGATCGTGTCGACATGGTCGGGTAGCATCAGGCCGTTGGTCGACAAGCACAGCTTGATGTCGGGAGCAGCCTTGGCCACCAGCTCGAACGTCTTGAACGTCTTTTTCGGATTGGCCAGGGGATCGCCGGGCCCCGCGATGCCGAGCACAGTCATCTGTGGGATTGTGGAGGCGACCGCCAGCACGTTTTTCGCCGCCTGCTCCGGCGTTAGTTTTTCGCTCACCACGCCCGGGCGCGATTCATTAGCGCAATCATATTTACGATTGCAGTAATTGCACTGCATGTTGCAGGCAGGCGCGACCGCAACATGCATGCGCGCGTAATGATGATGCGCTGCTTCGCTGTAGCAGGGGTGATTCTTGACCTTCTCCCAGATCTCGGTCGGCAGATCACCCTGGCCGGCCTGCGAGCCGCAGCTTGCCTTGCCCCCGCCGGACCTCCCGCAGCCCTTGCGCGCGGCGATCTGCATGACCTTGCCAATGTCGACCGCGCTCCCTACCGAGCTTGCTTCGTCCAGCGCTGATACGTTCATCCTTCCATTCTCCCTGCAGCGGAAACTGAAAAGAAGATTTGCAACTCGCGTGCCATGGCCGGACTTGCGAGCAATTTTGATCTAGGTCAAAAGCTGAGCCGCTTACCGCCCTCTGCCGTGAAAGCGACGGCCTTCTGCACGACATTAGCAATGTTCGAAGTGTGCCAGGCGTCTCGATCCCGACACAGAGATGAACGTACTCATTCCCTGGCGCGAACGAAAGACAACTCGCGTGCGCCGGCACGCGAGCAACATCGACACCCGTATACCGGTCTGTCGGCCGGCGAGCAGGATCTCGATCGCGCGCGGGAGCGGGATCGCAAGCGGCGTCAGGCCCTGTTCGACCAGAAAACGCAGTTCATTCCTGGACAGCACATCTGGCTCCACGATGGCGTAATGAACACCGGCCGAGCGCTTGGTGAGCTGCCGCGCCTAAGTTCGCAGCAGCTGATCGTTGAAGCGGCAGCCGATGAAGAGAAAGCTTCGGCCACTGCGCCGCTCTTTCACCACATCGGGGATCGGCGTCTGAATGTCGATCTCGGTCAGGACCTCGACATAGTCGGCGTCAGAGATCAGGAAGTTCCTTGCGGGCAACACGCCGCCGTGCGGCTTATAGAGGACCGTGCTCCAGCTCTGCGCCGCATCATGGTCGACCTCTCCGCCCGCTGCATCATAGAAGCGATACCAGCGGTCCTCGCCGAGGCCGGCGCGGGTGATACCCTGCACCTCACCCCATCCCTCGCGCCTGCCAAGCGCCCCCGCATCGCACCGTCATACCCGGTATCGACGATGACAGGCAGGGGCAGCACGGCAAGATGATGATGCAGCGGCGTCGGCTCGACCGGCGCAGCAAAGGCCAGCGCCATCAATGCCGTCACGGTGGTGCGATGCTTGTTGCTCTCGATGTGCTGCGCAGACGCCCAGATGTTGCCTTTGGCCCGGCGCGGCAGCGCGACCTTGCTGGCGAAGAAAGCAGCCAAGGCGTCCGGCGTCATCGTCGCATCCGGTTTGGACACATCAGCGAGGCCAGGTCCGAGATAGGGAATAATGCTGGCGGCACGCAGCCTCCTCGCTATGTCAGTGAGAATCGCCTCCGCATCGGCCGCATTGACGAAGTCGGTTTGCGCCATCGCCTTCATCGGCCGTCGCCGTCCTCGCCACGCTTCCTGGCATTGATCGTGATCGGCAGCGACGTGTCGCTTGCCATCTCGGGTAGATCGAGCACCCAGCCATTGCCTATTCTGATCCAGCCACCCCACAGCGTCTCGCGCTCCGATTCCACAATTGGCTCCTCGAGATCTTTTTTCGGCACATAAATCGACAGGCCCTCCGGAGAGCGGCGAATCATGACTTTCATAAGATCAACTCGTGCATTGGGGCGAAGCGCTGGTGGGGTTGGGAGGCTCTTGTGACATGGCACGCAGATTAGCCAGGATGCGCGACAGTACGCGGACGACCTGATCGACGTCATCGGCCGTGGTTTCACGCGAGAGGGAAAAGCGTACCGCGCCGCGCAGGCTCCTTGCCGGCACGTTCATCGCGCGCAGCACATGCGACGGCTCCATTGACCCCGAGCTGCAAGCCGATCCGAGCGAAGCGGCAATGCCCGCTCGGTTGAGATGGTGGACGATTGCTTCGCCTTCGAGATCTTCGAAGGCGATGCTGGCCGTGTTCGGCAGGCGGTTGCTGACATCGCCGAGCGGGATGCAGCGGCCGTTGTGCAAAATCGTCTGCTCCAGGCGATCGCGCAACGCAGCAATGCGAACACGCTCCGGCTCGAGCCCCTCCGCCGCAAGCTCTGCAGCTTTTCCAAGACCGACGATGCCGGGGATGTTCTCGGTTCCGCCGCGGCGCCGTCGCTCCTGTGCCCCACCCCAGATCAGCGGCCTGAATTTCGTGCCTTGTCGCAAATAGAGCGCGCCGATTCCCTTGGGGCCGTGCAGCTTGTGTGCGGACAGCGAGAGCATGTCGATAGCACTGTCCTTCAGGTCGATGGGCACCCTGCCTATGGCCTGCACCGCATCGGTGTGAAACAGCGCACCTGCCGCGCGCGCCAAGCCGGCCAGAAACTCCACCGGGAAGATCGTGCCGGTCTCGTTGTTGGCCCACATAACGGACGCAATCGCCGTGCGTGGTCCAAGCGCCCAGCGAAACGCCTCGAGGTCGAGGCGGCCGCGCGAATCCACCGGGATCACATGCGTCTTGATGCCCGTTAACGCCAATTGCTCGACCAGCGTGAGGATGGCGGAATGCTCGACGGAGGTGGTGACGATCTCGTCGCGCCCTTGCTGGGTCGCGAGCGCAGAAAGGATGGCGGTGTTGTTGGACTCGGTCCCGCCGGAAGTAAAGATGATCTCATGATCGTGGGCGGCTCCCAGCAAACTCTGCAGGCTGCGGCGTGCCTTGGCCACCGGGCCTGCGATCTCGCTGCCGAAGGCGTGGGCGGACGAGGCATTACCGAACCGCTCCGTGAAGAACGGCAACATGGCTTGCAAGACACACGGATCTGTCCGCGTGGTCGCATTGTTGTCGAGATAGATCGGCACAGAGCCTCGCTCAATGCTGCGGATTGGCGCCGCCGGCGACCGGGATCAGGCGAACGAATTCGCCGAGCCCTTGGACCAGCCGCGCCTGAATGCTTTCTAGCGTCGCGCTTGAAAGCTTGCAGAACACGCAGGCACCGGTCAGCTTGACCGTGATCTTGCTGCCGTCGATCCCAACGAGCTGACAGTCTCTGCCGTCGCGTTGCAGATTGGGCCGAATCTCCTCGATCACAGCCCGAATGAGTTGTTCACGATCGGTCTCAACGACCGACCGTTGCTTCAGCTGTTCCGGTTCGACCAGCATGCTTTGATTTCTCTTTTCATCTGCTGAAGGATTTGCCGCAGGAGCAGCTCGAGCTAGCGTTTGGGTTGTCGAAGGTGAAGCCCGAGCCCTCCAGCGCCACCACGAAATCGATCGTCGTGCCGGCGAGGTGCTCATGGCTCTTATTGTCGACGAACACCTTGATCCCGTCGCGCTCGATGACGGTGTCGTCGGGCTTTGCCCCGTCGGCGAGGTCCATCTTGTATTTGAATCCGTCGCAGCCGCCGGCCTCGACCATGATGCGCAAGCCGCTCCTCGGCTGGGCCGAAGCCGAGATCGCGCTCTTGACCGCATTCACTGCGCTATCCGTCAGATTGATCATGGCACCTTTTGTTTTCCAGAGTCATTTGCATCGAATTGGCAAGTCGCATGCCAGAGCGCAGGCGCTTGACACTGCTCACATTCTTCAAAATCGGGCTGTTGGCTTTGCGACGCGTGTCTGGTTGCTGACAAAGGTCTTCGAGGGATCGCGGCGGCTTTGCGTGTCTTCTTTATGGATTCCGCCGAGAAAGGGTTACGCCCGCGGCGGCAAATGATTTGCATTGCGTCTCCCACCGCCGGGGTGCCCGGCGGTGGTCTTGGATAGAGGGATGATTTTTGATGACTGCAATCGAGAACACCGCGCTCGGCCGGTTGGAGAAGGAAGGGCGCCTGCTCAATCCCATATTCAAGGGCGGGACCACCAAGCGGGGCCGGTTCGGCTTTCGTGGCGATATCGCACTGAAATTTCAGGCCCAGGTCGCGGACGAGAAGCGGCCGCCCCACTATTCGATCGAGCAGGTACTGACGGTCGTGCAGGTCGGCGAAAACATCATTCCGGTGCTGGCCGGCTATCTGCACTGCTTCGCTTATCTTGCCGATGTCGCAAACGTTCTTGAGAGCGCGCTAAGCCCTGACGGCAGCTACTTCATGTTTTGCAACAACATAGACCTGTTGACGAAATATCGAATCAAGCTCGCTGGTATCACCTTCAACGTGCTGCCGTGCGATGAATCCACCGTTTGGAAGGAGATGATGGACCTGGTCGGGGTCGACAAGAATGACATCAAGAAGCTCGATGCGCCCGGCAAGCTCGACTACCTGCTCGACGCGGCCAAGGATGTCGATGCGTCCTATGACGAGATCTCTTACGAAGAAGGGCTGAAGAGGATGGAACCCGTGAGAAACCGCAACGAGAACCGGCCGGTCTGAGCGCCGGCTTCAGCTTTAGCCAGAGGAAACCTCCTCCTCGACAAGCCGCACGCCGGTCACGCAGATATCGCCGTCCAGCACCGTCAACGCAACCGGCGTGAGCCGGCTGCCCTTGCATGGGCCGTCGACACAGCGGCCGGTGCTGAGCTCGAAGGTCGAGCCGTGCTTGCCGCACATCAGCCGGATGCCGCGGGGATCGAAAAACTGGTTGCGTTCCCAGTCCAGATTCACGCTGTTGTGCGGGCATTTGTTGAGATAGCCAAACACCCGCTTGCCCCAGCGCACCACGACAATGGGCCACGGCCTGTGGCTGCCGTCTTCGTCGACGATCATGAGGTAGAAGCCCATGGCGCGCTGGCTTGGAATATCGTTGAAGCCGCAGATCGCATAGGCGGTATTCGGCTGCGTCCGCTGCGCGTTCATGACAAGACAACTTTCAATTGATCACCTTGCGATCAGCCTTGCAAAAATCGCGCAAAGTACCGGGGCGCCTTACCTTTTGGCAGTCCCGTGCGCTGCGTCGCAAGCGATACCACAACTAATTGCGACCGGTGCACAATGGATGGATTTGCGCGAGCATGCGCCCTTGAGACAGTTAATCCAGTGAGGCGAGGTCTCGACTCGGCGACACCGCGTCAGCATCACACAACATGAAGAAGTTCACACCGCATATTGTTTTCTGCAGGACTAAATCGTTCAGAGACCCAAAGGATTGAATGACCCCCTTCCCCCCACTGGGAACAAGGACGAGATCGGGATTCAGCAAGCGCACGAGATCTGGCCGGATGGCGGATACTTTTCAGACTGGCTAGTCCCGATGGGGGTCGCATCGGAAGCTTGTCGGCAGATGATAGCTCGCATCGTCGCCGACAACGGTCAGTCAAAGATCGACTGCATCTTTCGCCGGACCAAGACGGCAAGGTCCATCCTTTGTCTCGCGTTTTGCCCGACAGTCGCAGCGCCCCCCGTGACCGGCAACCCTGTAGTCATGCATTTGAAGGTTGGCACTGTCGTTCAAGTCACAACGGAGAATCCGATTTCCTATGCGCTTGGAACCGAGTTGACGGTTCTCAATCGCATGATACCGACGGTTCTCGGCCAGTTAGACTAGTGCTGACCTCCGAGCGGTGACTTGGGGCAAGGCCGGGTCGAGCTCTTCCTGCTCGAGGATCTTGGCGCCCTCCCCCGCCAGATAAGCGGCGAGCGCAGCTATGCCGGAATCCGATGGGCATCGCGCTGGTGCGGCCTTTTTCGGCGGAACTTGTCCAGATCGCTTGGCGATTTCGATGCTCATGAGGTGGGGACGGATCGGGCGTCCGATAGCGCGCTCGATCATGCGGAAGATCCAGGTGCCGTCCGGATCGATGTCCGACCAGTGGAAGATCGGCGTGCATTCGGACACCATTCCCGCGATGACCCGTAGCGCCTCTTGCGTCGCAAGCGAAGGATATCCGGTCGCCCCCTCTTCGATCAACGTCATCCGGGCCGCCGGTGCCAGCTGGACAATATCGGGCTCGTCATGGGTTACGCCGCGCTGGAAACCCGCCAGATCGAGCGCGGCTGTCAGCTTCTGGCTCAAGCCGTCGATTAGCTTCGTTCGCGGCGATTGTCATAGCCGCATGCCCCTACAGCTGGACGAGCAAAATCAGCGATAACTGGCAGTTTCGATCGTGCCAAGCTGGGTCTATGTCAGGGCTGAGAACGGAGAACCGACATGTATGTGCCCCCCGCCTTCAAAGATGACGAAGTCGAAAGCATCCGAGCGACCATCCGCTCCGCCGGCCTCGCCAACCTGGTCACGGCCACCGCGGACGGGCCGCTTGCGACACCCTTGCCGCTCTTCCTCGAGGAGACCGAAGGACAGCACGGAGTTCTGTACGGGCACTTGGCGAAGAGCAATCCGCAATGGCGCGCGGCCCCGAACGGCGAGGCTCTGGCGATCTTCATGGGTCCGGAGGCCTACGTGACGCCCTCATGGTACGCCACCAAGCAAGAAACCGGGAAGGTGGTGCCGACATGGAATTACATCGCCGTCCACGCGTACGGGCCGGTCGAGTTCTTCCAGGAGCCCGAACGTCTGCTCGAGGTGGTCACACGGCTGACGAACGTCCATGAGACGTCGCGTACGAACCCATCGGCTGTCAGCGACGCACCCGCTGATTTCATCGCCGCGCAACTGCGCGGTATCGTCGGGGTGCGCATTCCGGTCACCAGGTTCGAGGGCAAGCGCAAGATGAGTCAGCATCGGCCCAAGGCAGACCGCATCGGCGTCGCCGCCGGCCTTGCGGCGAGCGAAAAACCGCAGGATCGGGAAGTGGCTCCCCTCATTCCGATTCAGGCCTAGAGGTCATGACTTTTCTTCGAATCGTGGTCCCGCTCTATGGAGCATGATCGTTTCGGAAAACCGGTGCCCACTTTTCCGGATCATGCTCTAAGGCGAGCGCAAGAGCGCTGGGTGTCGAACTCAATCGGTCGTATAGAACGCTTCCCGAATGGGATTCGAGATCGGGCCGGAGCCAATAATCGCCGTCTGGGTCATTGCTAGTACCCGGAATCAGAGCTGAGTGATACGGCGGCCTTTGAACCGCTTTTGGCGGACTCGTTTCTTCGTCCAGGCGAAGGGCTGTGCTTTTTCATTGTAGGCGCGGATGAAGGCATCGATGTGCTCCTGTAGCTGCGTGACGGCGGTGAATGATGCACCGTTCAACGACTGGCCTTGCAGGATGGAGAACCAGGTCTCGACCTGATTGAGCCAAGATGCCCCGTCGGCGTAAAATGAAACTGCACCAAGGGGTGCTTTTTGAGCCAGCGCTCATTCTTCTTGTGCGTGTTGAGGTTGTCCAGGATGACGTGAAGTTCGCGGTCCGGAAAGCTGGCAACCAGCCGGTTCATGAAGCCGAGGAACTCCATGCGGCGGCGGCGCTTTGAATGCTCCGCGATGACCGTTCCGGTGGCAACCTGGAGCGCGGCGAACAGCGTCGTCGTGCCATGCCGCTTGTAATCATGGCTTTGGCCAGTCAAAGCCCGTCCGTTGGGCAGCTTCAGATAGCTTTGGGCGCGCTCCAGGGCCTGGATCGATGGCTTCTCATCGACGCACAAGACAATGGCCTTTGCAGGCGGATCGACATAAAGACCAACAACATCGGCGGCTTTGGCCGCAAATTCGGGGTCGTTGCTCTCGCACCAGGATTTGCGAACCGAAAGATCAATCTTGTGCTCGCGCAGGAAGCGCCAGACATATTGAACGTCGACGTCGCCCAGCGCCTCCGCCAGCAGGGGGCC
>NZ_JCAMOR010000124.1:0-13557 GCF_059512385.1 Bradyrhizobium sp. Crot121
TTGAATCCGACTTGAAGAGTAACCTCTACAAGATTTGGAATCGAATGAGCTCAGGCGCCTACTTCCCGCCACCTGTTTGTGCCGTCTCCATTCCGAAGAAGAGCGGAGGCCACGCACGGTTGATCTGCAGACGGAGAGCTCGGCGTTATCGCCCAGCAACCAATTATCGATGCTGAGCACAGCGTGCCCTTGTCCTTGGAAGGGAGGTCGAAGAGGACTCTTGATCTGAGACTCACTGATTTTGAGGCTGATCTTCACTTGGCCACAGGCGCCGCAACAACATCCCGATCAGAGGAAACTTCGCAATCTGGCAAGTTCCGTGATGTGATCGGCTGACAAGACGTCCGGTATGAGCGGAGGCTGTGGCGCGGTGTGGATTTGGTAAAGATGACGTGTGGCCTCACGCTTGGTCATAAACTCTCGTATGCAGTCGTCCAGTGTGCCTTCCGCCGACAGATATGTACTTTTGTCTGCACGACGCTCATTTTTTATGGAGGGCCATTTGCGAAGCATCGCGGGCGCATCGTGTCGTTCGCGTCCGTCATCTCTGTACTCGATCCTTCAACGCGGCGCTCTGTCCACGGAATAGCCGGGAAGTAGCCTCATTGCCTCACGAGGCCCCATCACACTGCCACCCCGAAGCCGCGTCGAATTCTTCGCAAACGGCACAAAGCGGGCGTCCTGGACTGATCAGCGTTCGCTCGCAGGCAGCAACCCCGCTAACGCCTTGGCTTCCGATTTGAGAGCATCGATTGCCGCCTTGCGCGCACCGGCATTGAAGCGAGTCCTGATCGCCGACACTGAAAGGGCGCCCCTCAGTTCGCCGTGTACGTCGATCAACGGCACGGCCGCCGCGGCGACCTCCGGGTCCCGCTCTCCGATCGAAACATAAAAGCCTCGGTCGCGGATTTTCTTCCCTTCGGCGTTCGCTGGCTCGCGGAATACAGTGAGAATTCGCCCGGCGGCTCCGCGATCAATGGGCAATCGCTGACCTTCTTCGAGATGATGTCGAACTGAACGTGGAGAATTGACGCGGTAAAGACAGATACGTTCGTCCTTGTCTGCAACATAAAAGGATGCAGTTTCCCCAGTTGCCTCGACCAGTCGACGAAGCGATGGCCGGATGATTTGGCCAAGATCAAGGCCGCGCTGATAAAGCACCCCAAGGCGCCACAACTCCGGTCCTGGTCGAAACAACCGGTCCGCGCCGCGGACGAGAAAGCCGTCAGCCTCCAACGAAGAGGCCAGTCGCAGCACTGTGCTCTTGTAAAGGTCCGCCGTCTCCGCGATCTGCGTCAGTGTCATCGCAGTACGCTCCGCGTTGAAACTTTTCAGGATTGCGAGCGCTCTGCTGACCGCGTCAACTCCTGTCTTGCTCATTTCTGCTCCGGTTCTGCACTATAGAACAACTATCAGAGCTAGGGGGTGAACCCTATTTCAGAAGCATTGAGGCGGTTCTGCAAGCCAGAATAGTTTGACTCTTCTTCTAACTAAGAGTATCGGTTTTGCACGTAACGGAAGTTCTGAGACGCGAAACAATGGAAGGGGTAGCCAAGGCTGGCCGTGACTTGCGCGAGGTGATGATCCGCTGAGACTGATTGGTGGCTCGGCGCATGGCGTCGGGGGTGTATGATCACCTGATCCAGATGCACGCAGGGGAACGAGATCTCGTTCGTCTTCCTGCCGCACCACATACTCGGCGTTCTTCTCGGGGTGCGCAGCGATCTTGCCGCCATATGCCAATATGAAGAGCGGCTCCGACCTAGACGGCCCGAAGCTCGGCATCACGGCTCCTGGTTCCTGGACGGGCAGAATGGCGCGCCATTGCATCAAGATGCCGGGATTGGGACCGCGCGACGTCAACATCATCGCGGTCGGGAGCGATGCGCCGGACGTGGTGGCACTCGACCCCAAAAAAGTCGACGCGCTGGTCTATTTCGATCGCATTGCGACCCTGCTCTCGAGGAAGATTGGGGCCAATTCGCTGTTCGATGCGCGCACCGTCGAAGGCGCCAAGACTGCCTTTGGCGGGATCCGTCTAGCGCCTGTCGCTACCTGCCGCAATCTTCATCGACAAAAATCCCGAAACCGCGCAGCGCTTGGTCAATGCCCTGCTGAAGAGCCACCGCTGGGTCAACTCTGTATCAACGGAGCAGTTCGTGGCGCAGTCCCGGCACAGTACGAAACTGATCGCGAGGTGAACATCGAGATCCTGAAAGCGTCCAAGGCGCCGTTTTCCCGGGCCAGCCTAATGGACGCCCAACCGCCCAAGGTACCCCCGGCTGTGTTGAGCGGTTTCTACCCAGGATCACCGCGGCAAGCAAAACCTTCACCGATCGCCTCGCTGGCGTGCGGCCCAGCGGTTGAACTAACAACGGCGGGCGCCGAAGATACCACAAAGTAAGGCTTCGTCATGTCCCTGCCGCTCACCGGCATCCGTGTCCTCGACCTGTCAAACGTATTGGCAGGCCCATTCTGCGGCTACCATCTCTCGCGCCTCGGCGCGGAGGTTATCAAGGTCGAAAACCCCAATGGAGGCGATCTCGCGCGGCGCCTTGGCGCCGATCCGGAAAGGGCAGAGCGCCTTCAGGGCCTCTCCTTCGTCAGCGTCAACGCCGGTAAGCAGTCGGTGGCGCTCAATCTGAAGTCTGAAGCGGGAAGCGAAGCGTTTGTCGGGCTGGTGTCCGAGGCCGACGTCCTTGTCGAAAACTTCCGGCCAAAGGTCATGGAGCGGCTTGGTCTCGGTTTCGACGCGTTGTCCAGGCGCAACCCGCGCCTCATCTATTGTGCAATCTCAGGCTTTGGGCAAAACGGTCCTTGGTCCGCCCGCCCGGCCTACGACCAGATCGTCCAGGGCCTTTCCGGCGCGATGAGTGTTACCGGTGATGCAGCCACGGCTCCGCTGCGGACTGGCTTCCCGATCTCCGATACCATCGCCGGGCTAACGGCCGCCTTTGCTATCGCCGCGGCGCTCGTCGAGCAGCAGCGAACGGGCAGGGGCCGCTTCATCGACGTGTCGCTGCTCGAGGCGACCATCGCGGCTATGGGATGGGTGGTTTCCAATCACCTGAATGGCGGAGTCGAGCCGCGGCCGATGGGGAACGAAAATTTCACGGCCGCACCCTCCGGCACGTTCTGCACCGCGACCGGACCGCTGAATATCGCCGCCAACGAGCAGAAGCAGTACCGGACACTTTGCGATCTGATCGGCCGGCCGGATTTGAAGACGGATCCGCGCTTCGCGAAGCGGGAAGCACGTAAACTGAACCGCGGAGCGCTTAACGATGAGCTGAACGTGGCGTTGAGCTGCAGGTCTGCGGAGGAATGGGAGGCGCTGTTGAATGCCGCCGGCGTCCCTGCCGGCTGTGTGCTGACCGTCCCGCAAGTTTTGCGTGAGCGGCAGGTGCTGGAGCGCGGATTTGTCGAGACGCTGCCGCTCGATAGGGCTGGCGAACCGCCATTACGCATTACGCGCCCTGGTTTTCGGCTGGATGAGGCGTTTCCTGCCCCCGCGCTCCCCCCGTCGCTCGGTGCGGACACGGAGCGATGGCTGGCTCGACTCGGTTATACAGATCCGGAAATTGAGCACCTTATCGCAAGCGGTGCCGCCGGAACGTCATGTCAAGGAGGAGCTCATTTTCCGCGGGTCCGCCCGGCAACAGATGGAGCAGCGTGACGACCAGGCAGTTGCGCGCAAGCAAACCACTGCCGGGCATAGGCTAACGGGATTGGAAAACAGGGATGAGCGAAACGGAGCTGCGAGAGCAGGCCGCCCATTGGTGGCGGAGCTCTATATGCGACATCGCCCCCGGGCGGATCGCCTATCGCGGATACACGATCGAGGAATTGATTGGTCATATTTCGTTCCCCGCGATGATCTGGTTGATGCTGCGTGGCGAGCTACCCACACCGGCACAGGAGCGGCTCTTTGAGGCTGCCCTGGTTGCATCGGTGGATCATGGCCCACATGCACCTTCCATCGCCATCGCGCAGATGGCTGTGAGTTGCGGGCTGCCGCTCAATGGCGCGATGGCATCCGCAATCAACACGCTGGACGGTGTGCATGGCGGAGCGGGGGAGCAGGCGATCGAGCTCTATGACGAGGTCCTGCGACGCAGCGAGACCAAGGACCTCGATGAGGCTGCCGCGGAGGTGATCGACCATTTCACCGCCGCGCGCAGCAAATATCTGCCGGGCTTCGGTCACCGCTTTCATCCCGTCGACCCGCGCGCTGAACCGCTACTCGCGCTAGTCGATGCTGCGATCAGTGAAGGTGCCGTCAACGGTCGCTACGCCAGCGCTGCGCGCGCGATCGAGCGCGTTATGCGCGAGCGCAAAGGCAAGCTCATCCCGCTGAACATCGATGGAGCCACCGCAGTCATCTACGGGGAGCTGGCCTTTGCTGCACCCCTGGCCCGCGGCATTTTCTGCTTGTCACGGGCGGTAGGGATTCTGGCCCATGCATGGGAGCAGACCGGACGCAAGGACCGCAACAAAGGCCCGATGCCCAAGCAGTTCGCCTACAAATACGAGGGGCAGCCAAGGCGCAGCCTAAAGCAAGCGCCATGATGTACCATAAGGACTGCCGAGCTCATCGAAACGCGCGTCTTTTCGGCCACCGCCAATTGCGTCGGTTCGGATTGCGCGGACGTCAACCGTGGAGACAAGCCGGCTGACTGCTTCATCGAGGGCCGTGGTTCGAGGCGTAGGGAAATCTCTATCTAGTCAACATTTCCTTGGCCGCATCGTCAGGCTTGCACCCGGTGGCTCCTGGTCCTCGATCGTCAATAACGCTTGGCGGAATGGCCTGGCCGCATTCTCGCGTCCAACAACGTCTGGGGCGTGCCCCTGATGAAAGATGGTGCTGTAAGATCGGCAGGTTTAGTCATTCTTCGGAACGAGTGGTCCGGTCGTGCTGGCAATGGACGCCAGACGCTGTTCGTAACTCGTGCATAGCTGGGCCACGTCTTCGTCCTGGCATCGGATGGCGAGTGCATCGCTCCTCAGTCCTGCGCTCGCTCGACGTGTTCTGAGCCTGCCCATGACGGGCAGGCTCTCTCGACCTTTTTCGCCGCTGTTACTGTGCGGTGATCTGCGCCAGGATAAGCGCGGCAATGGTGAGTTGAGCGATCGACGGCGCCAGATTGCCCCTTGAGACCTTGCCCCGCAGATAGTTGCTGAACTTGCCACCCTCCATATAGACATCCTGCAACCATTCCCGATACGCGGCGAGAGGGTAGCACAAGGATTCTTGCGGATTCGACTTCGATTGCGGATGGCTGGCGAGGTAGTGGTGAGGATATTTTCCACGCTCGCCGTTCGTCGCCGCCAAGTCGTCGTCGCAGCAGTCTTTCGACCAATGCTGTCCGATCGAGATATCAACGACGTTCTTCTCCCGATATCGGCACTGGCCATGATCAGTTCGTAGATCACGGTGGGGGCCTCGTTGAAGACGTGCAAGAAACCCTTTGGCGCGGACTGAAAATTGAGCACGATGCGCTCATGCCATTTGTCGAACTTCTTCGAGAAAGCGCTGACGCCGCTGATCCGGAAGACGCAGCCCTATGCCAAGCGCGTCGCGCACCAGGGGCATTTGGGTCGAGCCAAAGCTGCTGGCCGAAATCGAGTACCGCGCCAGATCGGCCAAAGGCAAGGTGCGACAGCCGGTCTTCAAAGGCTTGCGGGAGGACATGCAATGAGATGGTGCCCGCGCTGCGATAACTGCCGGTGGGTTTGCGAAATCATTCGGACCAGCCTACCCATGCGTGCACCTGCGGCGGCGCCGGTATGCCGTGCCCATTTTGCAATAAGAGCGGTGACGAGTCGTCGTCCCCGGCGCTGCCAAAAGGATTGTTAGCCGCGACGACGACGCGTCCTTAAACGCAAAAAAAGCCCGGCGACCCATCAAGGACCGCGGGGCATTGTCGTTTTGTGATTGGGGGGTGCATTGCTTCACGGGCCACGGCCTCGTCAGCTTCTCGACAGCTTGCCCGAGTAGGAAGCTCAGCTGATCTGTAGACGTGAGGCTAGCGTGGACCCGCACAATTTTGACCCCTCCAATGTAGCAGCTTCGTCAGAGGTGCAGCACGCCCTCACGGAAGATCAGCAAGCGGACACGGCGGAGCAAGAAGCCTTTGAGCAGCAATTTGAAGCGGCGCGCCTGGCCGATACGGCGATGCCCGACCGGGGGCCGCGCCGTAGCCCCCCTGCCAATGTGGCTAGCGACAGCCAGCAGCCCCGGACGAGTTGATGGGGGCACTTGCCAGGAGCAACCTCCTGCCAAGCGAGGAGGTCCTCATCAACGATGAGCATGACACAGCCGAGTTGAGACCAGCGAAGAGGCCGAGGACCCTAAACAATCCGCAAAGCGTTGCCATTGAGCGGCAGCTGAGCGAGATCGCTAATTCAGGTGGAGGTGGTGGAGCAATGCCGGCCGCCTCGGCGCTGCAGCCGGCTCCGTCAACGGGGATTGTGATAGGGTGGGACAGGCGGCCTCTTTATTCCGAGGATGCTCCCATTATCTTGGGGCTTGAGGGGGCCCTCATCAAGGGCGGGATGAACGAAGGCTGGGCCAAGCAGTATGTAGGTTATCTTCGTAGCTTTAGCCGTTGGCTCTTCGCAAAAAACAAGCCGAGCATTGTTGCTCGGCTCGAGAGTAAGTCGCTGAGCGGTGATGTGTCCGAGTTCACCGGAAGGGGTAATCCCAAGAACCTCCTTAAGGCAATAGACCATCTCCGGACCTTCCGGTCGACAGGCGTGCCGATCGTACACCGCCGCGCAAAGCGCAATCCTCACCCCCAGAACGCGGCCCTCATCAATCCTGAAGACGCTGTACTGATCGAGCCGAGGCGCGTCGACCAGGCCGCTGCGCAGCACAGCGCGTGGCAGGAAGCCGGCAGTCGGCCCGAGGGGATTCGGGGACTGCAGGATGATCAACCCGCCCCGTCGGTTTTCGTCCAAGAGCACGTCGCGTTCGACCCAGAGCAGATGTCTCCGGGGGAGCTTCGGCGAGTGCTCGATCATCTGGATGATCAATCTATGCCTTCTCCAGAGGGGCTTCTCCGACTGGAACAGGAGCTTCGCCAGGACATTCAGGGAGGCAGAATAATCAACCCGCTCCATCATTTTCCGTCGGTCCAGATTTCGATCCAGAACAGTTCACTTTTGAACCGGGGGAGCTTCGGCGACTACTGGATGATGAACCGGCGCAGTTGGGAGTGGCATCTAGCTCAGGCCCGGCAGATCAGTAGGCTTAGCCGGGCCCGCTGCTGAATCTATCAATGTACCTCCCCCTGGATTTCCAGCACCGCCCCCAATGGGCGTCGGAAGACTTCATGCAAGGGATGAGCTTGCACAACCTGCTGCCGAGCGCGTCTCAGCCGGCGACAAAATCCCTCTCGGCGGCGTGAACTACACGGCCACATTGGAGGAGCATCAGATTTTTCTGCGCCCAACATGAATAGCGGATTGTCGCACGGCAAAGAGGATGTAAGCTCTCGGCTTTGAGCCCGGGGAATGGCCTCCCAACCGGCTTTCTCCCATAGGTACGTAGAGCCGTTGGGAACGTGGTGGTACCGGCGCAGTTCGAGAGCGGCAGGTGCAGGTATTTCGTGATGAGGGAAGCGAGGAAGCCCGCCATTGCGGCAATCGCAAGCATCATCCACCGCACGCCGCGCGCTCGCATCAGAAGATCATGCATCGCGTTGACCTTGATTTGCACGTTGGAGAGCTGCGCGGTGACGTGCTCCAATTTCGTTTGCAGACGAATGACGCGGTCGCGGGTACCCGTGGGTCATTTCTCGATCGCCTTGATTGCGGCGACCGCGGCGACAGCCGTCGACACTCCGATGAAGAACGAGGTGAAGATCGCCTGCTCGGTCTTGTCCCAAGTGGATTGCCCGTCGATGCCGGGCTTGCCGATGCTCGGGCGCCCCAAGAGCCGAGCCTGTGATGGATCAGTTCCGGCGCGAGGACGATCATCATCATCAGGACGGGTCGGCCCCCGAGTCTTCTTTCTGACAAATCTGCGCATTCGGGTTGTCCGCGTTCCGAAGGGGCGCTACCCGCGATGGTGCGTCTGCGCGCCGAAAGATCATCCGCAGTGGGCCGGCTCCTTCCTGATGAGCGGCTCCGTCATCACGGTTATCGCCCGCATCGCTCCATCCGAAAGGAGCACGGCCGTGATTGAAGCCATCCTCGGCGTGCTGACGTCGATCCTGTCGGCGCTGTTCAACTGGCTGAACGCCCGGGTCGACGCGGACAAGAAAAGGTACTGGATGTTCGATATAGCGAATGCGCCGCCGACCGCTTGTCGCAAATTTTGCCAAGAGCAAAGTTCGAGAAGGTGTTTACCTACAAGGGCGATTTCATTTGGACGTGGTGCGTCAGCAGACGCCGTTTCCGTGGGATCGTCTCATCAAGGCGGTCAATCGGCCGTGGTGGACAGGATCTCACCATGCTGAGCAGACGAGCGTCTCGGTGCCTGCGGTCCGGTGAGAACGGGGCCGGAAGACGCTGGGGCGGACAGCGTCCTCTCCGTTCCCGCGCTCTCTAAGCCCCTTACAGCAACGAGAGCTGCATCTGCGGCTCTCCTTTGCGCCTCTGACGATAGCACCTGCTGATCACTTGACTTTTTCGGATCTGTGCCCCGGCGCGACCGTGGGCACGGGCGCGCCGGGGCCTTGCTCCCTCTTAGTCTAGCCAACCTGGGGGTATAGGGGGCTGCGGTAGATCAGCGAGAGGTCGCACGATCAGAAAGCACAGCGGCAAGGCTGACGTCAGCGCACATTCGTGCTCCTACACAAGGAACTTTGGCCCGAGCAGCGAGAGCTGGATATCGACGTGATGCCCCCGCCGCTTGAGAAAGCCCTCCAACGACGGCGGTACGTCGCCACGATCGTCGATTTTGAGATAGACGAATGAAGTGCGCCTACGTTCGTCCGCTTCGCGCGCCCGACGGTTGATGGTCTGGCCAGGTCGGTACGAAAACTCGGCGGAGAATGCCTACCGGCGCAAACGGATTGGCGCGGGCGCACGACCTCATGCGGGTCCCGGCTGCGGCTGATCA
Organism: Bradyrhizobium sp. Crot121; assembly: GCF_059512385.1. Taxonomy (NCBI): domain Bacteria; kingdom Pseudomonadati; phylum Pseudomonadota; class Alphaproteobacteria; order Hyphomicrobiales; family Nitrobacteraceae; genus Bradyrhizobium; species Bradyrhizobium sp. Crot121. The sequence continues at coordinate 9,068 of NZ_JCAMOR010000124.1, forward strand.
AACGAGTTGGGGAAGGCCGGGAACGGAATTGAGGACCTCGTCCACGAGTTCGTCGCCGGCATGTTCGTCGGCGAACGCGATCGTCTCGTTGACGAGGCCGGCGATCTTTCCTAGGCTGAGACCCTCATTCATCAATTGCTGGCCGAAACCGGTGACGCCGGCTCCGCCGAGGACGCTGCCGCCCTCTGAGTCTTCACCATCATGCTTCGTCACTGATTCCGAAGCGCCGGGAATGGACTCGATCATACGCCCCACGGGGCCGTCGGCTCCCTCGCGTTGCAGGAACCCAGCATCATGGCAACGGCCTTCTCTGCGAGAGCCGGGTCGACGCCGACATCGGTGGCGATGCGCGAGACGAATTCTTCTATGCAGGGTTTCTCGCTTGAGGGCGTGTGGTCAGTTATCGCATCCATAGCACGATAGCTGCGAGAGTGACGACTGGGCGGTAATTCGGGCAGTTTTTTCGTGGGTTGCTACGCGTCGGAACTGTTTGAGCTTACCGAAGCAGCACTCCACCAGATGTAGTTGTTCATAGAGAGTCTGCCGGGTTTGTAACCCTCGGCGGTCACGACGATCAAGATCGGCATATCTACCCCTTAGAATGCATTTGTGGGACCGATCCATCGTGTGATTGTCGTCCATCAAAGCATTGATTTACGGATAATGAGAATGGCGAATACTTGAGCTTGGTCGAGGTCAGATAATTGGCGATCTTTGTCCTGTCTGCGACAAAGAGGTGGAGAGGGAATATCAGCGGAGGCTCGTGTCCGTTCTGATCGGCATGTACGTCACAAGTCTCGCGTGGCTCATACCGCGCCGTCTGTAGACAAACCTTGGTATAGGTTTTGCAACCGGTTCTATATCGCCTGTTTACCTCTGTAGAGTTGAGCCACCCGTTGAGTCGTGTGTACTTTCGACGTCGAAGCTGGACCATTTGACAATCGGGGGGTCGCGAAACCTTAAGCTCACTTGATAGGCTGTTGCGTGCCATTGAGGCGCGAGGGACGAAGTTGAATGGAAACACGTGAGCCCACTTTCGCCTTGGAGATCCATCAGCACATTGTTTCGTTCCTGCAGAAGTCAGATCCAGTGATTTTGGACATTGGCTGCTACGACGGCGTTGCCTCGTTACGTTTTCTTCGGCTTTGCCCAGAGGGCTGAGCCCTGCTGCTTCCAGCTGCCCCCGGGCGATTGCTCGCTTTAGAGAAAAACATTGGTGCCTATCTTGAGAAGGTGCCTCTAATCAACATCGCGATCAGCGATCAAAATGGCAGGGCCGAATTTCATGCAAGCGACGGAGATGGAGAAGCTCAGGAACATGAGCCTTTAGATCACCATACGAAGACCGTTGATTGACATTCGAAAAAAATAGACTGGCACGTCTGGCTGAGTGGTCGTAGTTAGATAGTGGGAAACACAGCACGGCTTCCGTTATACAACTGAAGTCTGTAATGGGAGCAACTGGCGAACCTTTGCACTTGACCGCTGCCACTATGAAGGCAGCTGGAGGTGCTAAGGGAGTGATCTGAATCTGCCGCAAGCCTGATGACCAATGTTGGTCTGGTCCCGCTGACGCGTGATCCGACGCTCTTCGGAGTTGGAAAGTTGAATGCCCGCCTTTGATGCCGCTATGTTTTTTCTGGCCGCAACGACGTTTTTTGCGGCCTTTGTAAATGGAGCCATCGGCTACGGCTTTTCGTCACTCACTGTACCCCTTGCGCTGGTTTTCTACACCAATCGCATTCTCAACCCCGCCATCGTCATCATCGAGGTCTTCGTCAACGTCTACGTCCTCTCCATCAATCTGAAGGGCGTGCCGGCGGTTTGGAAACGCATATTTCCCATCTTGCTCGGGCTCTTGCCGGGCATTGCGATCGGCGGCTATGCACTGGCCTCGCTGCAGCCGGGCTGGATCAAATTCGCCACCTACACGATCATTCTGCCCCTGATCCTGCTGCAAGCCGCCGGTTGGCGCCGCCGGATCGAGGCAAGCTGGCTAATCGGCCTGCCATTCGGGTCGATGCTGGGCGTCCTCTACTCGGTGACGACCATCTCAGGCCCGCCTTTGGCGATGCTGTTCAACAATCAGGGCCTCGTCAAAAACGAATTTCGCGCCGGACTAGCCCTGGTTCGTGTGGCGGAATCGAGCGTAACCGCCTTCATCTATTATAAGCTCGGCCTGTTCATTTCAGAAAGCGGCAGCCTGCTTTATGTCTTTATTCCTAGCGTCGTGCTCGGCATTCCGCTGGGATCTTATGTTATCCGCCGGCTTGATCCGGAGATCTTCCGCCGCATCTGCATGAGTTTTGATGCCTGGGTCGTGGGCTTCGGCCTGTCACGGGTGCTAATCGAGCTCGCCCTGATGCAGAGCCCGTGGGCCTATGGCGTGATGGCGGCAACGATCCTGATCGATCTTTACCTGCTATACACGTTCTTCACGGCACATAACGGCGGCCCTGGGCGACCTCAGAGACAAGCGCGGCGCGCCGAGCGCGAGGTTAGAGCGAGCTCAAGTTGAATGGATCTGGTGTTCTGTCCGCATAACAGAAATGCACACGATCAAACGGGCTGGCGTTCCGTTCAAAGGATCCGGGCGCGCCGCCGCGGCCCGCTCGATGATCTCGGCGACCAAACGGGCTGATGTTGATCGGCTGCCGTCTGCAACTGTCGATTTAGCGAGTCCGCTCCTGGACCTGACTCAATCCACAAGCCGTCCGAATGCATAGGTGTATTCGAGTGCCATGCGGCGTGCATGTTCAGTGAGATTGGCGGCGGCGCTGTGCCCCCATCGATATTCTCATAGTAGAAATAGGGCTGGCCCAGCGCAGTGAGCCTGGCGGCTGCCTTGCGGCCATGCGCCGGATGCACGCGGTCGTCCTTGGTGGACGTGAGGATGAAGGGGACCGGGTAGGTCTTGCCCGGGACCAGCTTCTGATAGGGCGAGTAGGCCTCGAGCCACTCGCGCTGCTCGGGAATGGCGGGATCGCCATATTCGCCGGTCCAGGAGGCGCCGGCGCCCAGCTTGGTGAACCGAAGCATGTCGAACAGCGGCACCTGCACGATCGCCGCGTTGAAGGGGTCGGGTCGCTGGGTGATTGCGGTCCTCACCAGCAGGCCTCCCTGGCTGCCGCCGACCACGCCGAGCCGGCGCGGAGAGGTGACGTTCCGGCGGATCAGGTCCTCTGCAACGGCGATGAAATCATCCCATGTCCGCTGCTTCGTTGCCGCCTGGGCAGCCTCGTGCCATAGCGGCCCGAACTCGCCGCCCCCGCGCAGGTTCGCGACGACATATGCATTGCCCTGCTCGAGCCAGAGCCTCCCCATAACCCCCGCATAGGACGGCAGGAGCGGCTTCTGAAACCCGCCATAGCCATGGAGAAGGGTTGGGGTCGACCCATCAAACCTCGCATTCCGGGGCCGCACCAGAAAGTAGGGAATCCGGGTGCCGTCGCGCGAAGTTGCCTCGAACTGCTCCACGATATGCTGGGACGCGTCGAACTGCGGAGGTGCCATCTTCAGTGGCTCGAGGCGTTGGCTTGCGGCGTCGAAGTAGTAGAGCGACGTCGGCCTGAGGAAGTTGGAGACGGCGAACATCACCTCCTCCGTTTCATCGGAAGCGGCTTGCAGGCTCACGCTCGCATTCTCCGGGAGCGGGATCGGGGTGGCCCGCCAGGTCCCCTGATCGTACTTGTAGACGAACGCCTTGCCCTGAACATTGTCGAGGATCGTCAGATCAACAGGCTCCTGGTGGCCGCGAAGCCGCCGAGCGCCTGCCGAGCCGCTGGTTGGAAGACCAGTGACGGCCTGGCGCTGAGCGGATCCTGTTTCCATTCGTCCAGGTCATACGAGATCATCGAGCCGGCCGCGAAGCGACTGTCGCCGGATGGCGCCCAGTCTTCGTTGAGCGTCACAAGCAGGCGGCCACTGGCGATGCCGCCGATGTTCGCCTTCTTTGGCAGGTTGAGCTTGATCGGCCCCTTGGGCCCGAAAAGCACATACTCCTGCTCGAACCTGCTGATGGCGCGCATGGCCCCGGTCGCATGGACCTTGCCTTCACTGTCCCGCAGCACGAATGGCACCGTACTGGCATCGGTCGGTTCGCCGCGGAAAACCTCGCGCGCTTGAACGAGCGGCTGAGCGCGCTTGAGCTCTTTCACGACGAAAGGGTAGCCGGCCTTCGTCATGGTCCCTTGGCCCCAATCTCGTGCGATGAGGATCGTGTCCCCGTCGACCCAGCTGACGTTCTGCTTTCCCTCCGGAAGGTCGAAGCCGGTCGTGACGAAGGCTTTGGCGTTCCGGTCGAACTCGCGCACGAACGCCGCGTCCTTGCCGCCGTCTGATAGTTTGGCCAGGCACAGGCGCCCTTCAGGGGGCAGGCAGCTGCCGCCTCGAAAAACCCAGTTCTTCCCCTACCATTACAGTTGTAATTTTTTCTTGAGATGGGCTTTGCGCGCAGTTGCCTGATGAGCCCTGCGCCAGAACGACCATGC
>NZ_JCAMOR010000125.1:0-12829 GCF_059512385.1 Bradyrhizobium sp. Crot121
GCCGTATACATGACGGCACCGCTCCCATGTGTGAAGTCGACTGAGAAAGCTCTTGCGCCCGCGGGCCGTTCCATACATGCGATGCCGGAAGAAGGCAGGGGGCGGAAGGGCGCAGAGTGAAGGAAGGTGAGGGGTTCTCATCGCAGCCCGTCCCGCTGTCGGTCTTGCCGGGGCCGGCGGCCGGCGCAGCGGCTTCGACGCCCTCCACTTCGTTTCGGCCTATGGGTGCGCCGGCCCCCTGAATTCCCCGGCTTCGGACCGTCGTGACGGGCCGCGATGAGCGCGGCTCCAAGACGGAGGTTCACGAAAATGAGTGGGAAGAAAGAAGGCGGACGGGCCGACATCTATGCGCGGATCACTGAACGCATCATCGCCGATCTGGAGAAAGGCGTGCGCCCCTGGGTGCAGCCTTGGAGCGTCGGCAATGCGACCGGCCGGATCACCCGACCGCTGCGCCACAATGGTGAACCATACACGGGTATGAATGTGCTGCTGCTGTGGTCGGAAGGACTGGCGCGCGGCTTCACGTCATCAATCTGGATGACCTTCAAGCAGTCCACCGACCTCGGCGGCCATGTCCGCAAGGGTGAATCGGGTTCGACCGTCATCTACGCAAGTCGGTTTACCAAGACCGAGACGGACGAACACGGCGGCGAGGTCGAGCGGGACATCCCGTTCCTCAAGACCTACGTCGTGTTCAACGTCGAGCAGATCGAAGGTCTGCCGGAACACTTTTATCACCGGCCGGCACCCATTCTCGATCCCGTTGAGCGCATCGAGCACGCCGATCGATTCTTCGCCAACACCGGCTCCGTGATCCGGCATGGCGGTTCGCGAGCGTTCTATTCGCCATCGAGCGATCACATCCAGATGCCGATATTCGAAAGCTTCCGTGATGCCGCGTCATACGTGGCGGTGCTGAGCCACGAGCACATTCATTGGACAGCGGATGCCCGTCGCGTCGGCCGCGATCTCAGCCGCTACGCGAAGGATCGAAGTGAGCGAGCCCGGGAAGAACTTTTAGCCGAAATTGGATCGGCCCTGGTTTGCGCCGATCTTGGCATCGTCCCCGAGCTCGAACCGAGACCGGATCATGCGGCCTATCTGGTAAGTTGGGTCTCCGTTCTTTCCAATAACAGGCGCGCAATCTTCTCAGCAGCCGCCCATGCGCAGCGCGCGGTTGCTTATCTCCACAGCTTGCAACCGCAGAGCAATGGCGAGCGCGAAGCCGCCTGATGCTACATGCTCGGTTCCTTGAAGGGGAGGGCGTCCGTCCTCCCAATCGCCCTGTGCGCGATTTCCCTGCACGCGGCCGTGCATTCCACCATGCTTGTGGCGCTCGTCGCGCATGGCGTCTTTGTAGGTCGCAAGTCACGATCGAAAAGAAAAGAGGCCCCGCCTCGCGGCGGGAGCCCTCTCGCGGATGCCGTCCGCGATTCCATTATGGCAAATCGCTGGCGATGGCGCCTCCGAAGTTAATCGGTGGCGTGTATCTGATACGGCGAGGTTGCATCCGCACGACAAGCACGTCGGCAGGCTCGTCGGCGATGTTGCGGCAGCGACCTCCGCAGATGCGCCGAGATTGCAGACAGCGGCGATCCCTCACGCAGCGAGCGCGCGACGCCAAAGCGGCCTGGTTGAGGAAAACCGCGTCTCGTTGCCTGTGCTCGTTGCCTCGAGATGCGAATGGCCAGGTCGCCTGACTTCATTCCACGTGTTTTCGCGACGGGCACACCCATCTGCGTCCTCGATAGAGGCTGGTCTGACCGAAGGCCGATCCCGCTACGCGGGCTCTCGATCTTGTCCCCGCAACGTCCGTCCTCGACTTTCTTCCCCTGGCGCTGCGCGCCATTCCTCGCGGTTCAAGAAAGTCGCTCCCGGCCGCCCTCCACTTTGTTTCGGCCCTTCGGGTGCAGGTCGATCGCCTCCGGTCTCACGACCGCCATCGAGGTCGCGATAGGCGCGGCCCGAGAAAACCAAGGGAATGAGACAATGGCTACCATCGGCAGCTTCACCTCCACGGGCAACGGATTTTCTGGCGCCATCAAGACTTTGAACCTCAACGTCAAGGCCAAGCTGGTCCGCGTCGAGAACCCCTCCGAGAAGGGACCGCACTTCCGCATCTTCGCGGGCGCGAGCGTCGAATTGGGCGCTGCCTGGCAGAAGGTCTCCAACGAGGGCCGCGACTACCTCTCGGTCAAGCTGGATGACCCGAGCTTCCCCGCTCCGATCTACGCCACCCTGATCGAGGTGGAGGGCGAGGAGGGCCTGCAGCTGATCTGGTCCCGGCCGAACCGGGACTGAGGCTACCGCCAGAGGGCTCCGCCGCGAGGCGGGGCCTTCTTCCTTTCAATCGGAGACGCCCTCATGACCGTCGACACCATTGAGGAATTGCGCGCCGAGCTGCGGGAATGCCTGTTCACGGCCGCGGAGCGCAAGGCGATCGAAGCCGAACTGGCCGACCTCATCCGTCAGCGCAACGAAGCACTCGCGGCCGAAGAGGAGGGGGCGTAAGCCCCCTCGTCTAGCGACTTACGGCACGAAGTGCAACGGCTCCGCTCATCCGTTGAGGACGTCCTTGATGGCTTTGGCTGGCGTGAAGGTGAGCTTCTTGGAAGCCGCGATCGCGATCGTTGCGCCGGTCGACGAATTACGGCCCTCGCGGGCAGGGGTGTCCTTGACCTTAAACTTTCCGAAGCCGGCGATGCTTGTCTCGGCCCCGCTCGCGGCTGCATCGGCGATGGCCTTGAACACGCCGTCGACAATCGCTTTCGCCTGTGTCTTTGTCAGGCTGTTCTCAGCGGCGATCTTCTCGGCAATCTCATTGGCGGTGGTCATGGAACAGGCTCCGTCTTGCTTCGATTTTCTTCCGTCTGACACCAAGACCGCCGGACGAATAGAGCCAGACATCGGAAGCGGAGCCATAATCCCCGGAAAACTGACGAAACTTTAGACTTTCTCCTCAGCAGAGGCGTATCCGCGCCTGCGCTTGGCGCGCTCCAGCCGTCCGAATGCTTCGCCCGCTTCTGCACTGGCATCGAAGGTCTGCACCATCGTTCGGCCGGTCGTGCCGATCCGGCCCCAGTTGCGGATCAGCGAGATCCCGCCGAACAGGGTCGGCTGGATCGAAAGCAAGTAAAACCGCCGCATGTTGCGGGTGGCGTCGATGCGGCGAAGGTGAAGCGGACTTGGCTCGAGGTTTGGCATGCCCGGATTCTCGCTTCCTGCGGAAGCGAGGTCCAATGATTTTTATGAATCGATCAGGGTTAACGATTCATTTTCTCGATACCTCAGCCACACCATGGTTGCACAATCCCTCCCATCGTCGCGCAATCCCTTCCTGCACAAGCGTTCCCCGATGGATCGGCGCGGACATGCCACTATTGTGCCCGAGACCATCGATGACAGTTGCTTCTGTGCCACCGGCTAATCTCCATGAAAATGGCACCTCTCCGGGCGCATCAGCGTCACGTCCCCGGTCGGAGCCTTTTATTCAACTAAAGCGAAACAGCGTCGAAGGTTTGAACAGACATCTCTTTGTCGCGTGTTCGTCAGCTTCTTCTATTGCTGTTGTACCATTGGGAGATTGAAGATGTTCGATGCTGCCACAACTGCGCTTCTACGGTCGGTCCTCGACGAAGTCTGTGTGAGCCTTTCGCGCTACGAGACGGGCGCTCGCACCCATGTGGCTTCAAAGATACTGGAAGCGGCCAGCACGGGCGAGAAAACGCGTGACCGCCTTAAACGGATCGGTCGCGAGGCTCTTTCCAAAGCTCCGACGATGTGTCGATAGAGGCGGGAAGCAGGATATTGCTATTTGACGTGACCAGGGTTCAAGCTTGGAAGCCAAATGGCTGTGAGGCCGCCGCTAAGCGTCAACGGGCTATGCGTTCGTTTCTTGGTTTTTGTCGAGCGAGCTTGACGGCGCGCGCGCCATATGTAGGATCGGCAATCAAAGATTGCAGACAAATTTTTTATCGGAATTTATTGCGGGGCGGGTAATGTCTGGGCACCCGGAGAGGCCGGCACTTTCATGACATCGCGAGCGTTCAGACGGAAACGCGACGGTTTTTCCGCACGATCTCTAGTGGACCGCCGGATGCGGCGCGCTCCTGACGGCATTTGTGACGGTGGCATGACGTCGAGATGTTCGAACCTGCGGAGCGCTGCCGCGTCCCGAGGTCGGCTCGACGTGCTTTCGATCGGGACGGGCTGACCCCATGGAAATCAATCAGACGCGGTTTCGGAATGTAGTTGAGCAGACGCGCGAAGATCGCGATCGCGTGCGCAAGCTCGTGGAAGGCAAGCAGTGGCGCCAGGCCGAGCCGGACCGTGCGCGCATGGCGATGTTCAACTTGCGGGCCGCGCGGCAGGCCATGCCTCGAGGCGCGGAGGCCGTGCAGGGTCCTGACGACATGCAGACGTCGTGGTTCCTGCCGGGCGGCGCGACGGCGCGGCGGGCAATCGCGTTCGTCGAGGCGACGGCCGGAGGCAAATGGACGGCCGGCACAGGCTTCATGATCAGTCCCACGCTTTTCATGACGAACCAGCACGTGATCCAGGACGAAGCCGCTGCCCTTTCGGCACAGATCACTTTCGATCGGGAAATGGGCGACGACGGATCAATGCGGCCCACCACCGTCTTCCGTTTGGCGCCCGAGCGCTTCGCCCTGTTCTCGCAGCAGGAGGAACTGGACTACGCCCTCGTCGCGCTTGGGCGAAAGGTGGCTGGCGACGGCGATCCGAGAGACTTCCGATATTGCGTCCTGTCCGATCGGCCGGACAAGCACGTGATCGGCATGAACATGAATATCGTGCAGCACCCGAACGGTCTGCCCAAGATGATCGCCATCCGAAACAACATTTTGCAGTACCGGACGGAGCGTACGCTTCTGTACGAGACCGACACCGACCACGGTTCGTCGGGAGCGGCGGTCTTCAATGATGCGTGGGAGCTCGTTGCGCTTCATCACTTCGGGGAGCCGTTCCTCGAACGCAAGGATGAGAACGGCAATCCCATTCCGACGAACGTCAACGAAGGCGTGCGGATCAGCGCCATCTATCGACATCTCTCGGACAGGCTCGCCAGTCTCGACGGGGAGCGTCGCGACCTATTGCGGGCCGCGCTCGATCTGTCGAAAACGGCGCTCGAGCAGACGGGCGGAAGGCGACTCTCGCCGCCGCATCCCTCCGCGGATGCACAAGAGAGTCTGGTAATCGGGGAGGAGGGCGTCATGGCCAGCGAAGCGGGTGGGAACGAGATCAAGGTGACGATTCCGATCGAGGTGAGTGTCCGGGTGGGCGGAAGCTACGCGACCGCCGCATCGATCGCGCCAGCGCCAGCTCCCCAGAAAGCGCTCACGCGAGCGGCGGAAAAGATATCAATTGATCAGGACTATTCGAATCGCGACGGCTACGACCCGCGGTTCGTGCATGGCGTAACGTTTCCTCTGCCCACGCCGGTCGGCAAACTGGCGAAGCAGATCGCTCCCTTGAGGACCGGCGAACAGAACGCCGAGGCCGGTGAACTGAAGTACGAGCACTTCAGCATCAAGATGAACAAGGCCAAGAAGATGGCTCTCTTCACCGCAACCAACATCGACGGCAAGAGCTTCCTGAACGTGGATCGCTCTACGGGAGAAGTCACCAACGGCGCCGAAGGAGAGACGTGGTACGGGGACCCCCGCATCAGCGCGAGCTTCTTCATCGACCAGACCTTCTATTCTGGTTGGTCCAATCTCTTCGACAGGGGCCATCTAACTCGCCGGGTGGACCCTGACTGGGGAAGCAAGGATCAAGCCGAACGCGCGAATGCGGACACCTATCATTTCACCAATTGCACCCCGCAGCACTTCCGCTTCAACGAGAGCACCAAATTCTGGCAGGGCGCCGAGCAATACGTCCTCGAAAACGGAGCCATCTCGGAAGAGACCGCGAACCGCATCTGCGTCTTCCAGGGACCGATTTTCGACGACAAGGTGGATCTTTGGGCTGACGCCACCCAGATTCCGTCGTCGTTTTTCAAGGTGATCGCCTGGAAGGGCAAGAACGGCGTGAAATCAGTCGGGCTCGTCGTCGATCAGCGTCAACTGCTGTCCGAACAGCGCAAGGGAGGCATTCCGCCGAAGCCGCCGGCCTTCGTCGACGTCTCGCAATGGCGTGTCGCCATCACCGAGATCGAACGCCGGACCGGCCTGGACTTCGGCGATCAGGTCGGGTCGGCCGATACTTTCGAGACCAAAGATCAGCCTGTCGTAGGCGAGGCGCGGCCGGCGATTCCGGTGAAATCCGAGTCCGATCTTCTACCTCGGAACCTGTAACGATCGCGATACCGGAGCCGACGTGTCATCCACTGGGCGAATCGCGGAGGAACGCGCATGAAGAAAGCCGCTTTGATAGCGTTGTCCTGCCTCGTCGCGCTCCTGCCCGACCCGGCGTCCGCGTGGTGGGACGAAGGCCATATGCAGATCGCCTATCTGGCCTACAAGCGGCTGGATCCCGCGATCAAGGACAAGATCGACGGCCTGCTCAGGCTCAATCCCGACTATCAGGTCTGGACGTGCGGTGCGCAGGACGAAGCTTCCCGAAGGACTTATGCCTTCGTCCACGCGGCGACGTGGGCCGACGACATCAAGACGAAGAGCGATTACCGGGAAGATCGCATTACGGACGCGACCGCCGGGCAGAACGTAGCTTACGACAAGCTGAAGCACAGCTATTGGCACTATGAGGACATATTGTTCTCGCCGGACGGCACGACACTGCCCGCACCGGATCCGGTCGATGCCGCGAAGATGGCGAAGACCATGATCGCTACGCTGCCCGCAGCTTCCGGCGCCTCCGATCAACTCCGTTCCTACGACCTCGTCTGGTTGCTGCACCTCGTCGGGGATCTCCATCAACCGCTTCACGCGATCGCCCGCTATACCGCCGAGCTTCCGCACGGCGACCGCGGCGGCAACGCCGAGATGGTCGTCCCGGCCACCGGCGAGACGATCGCGCTGCACGCCTATTGGGATCGTCTCTTCGGCGGATATTCTTCTGTCTTCGGGGCCATCTTCGACGCTGACGACCGGGGTGGTCTCGGGTCGGTCGCGGTCGATGCCGATGCGGAGAAGGTGCTCGATCCCGATCGATGGGCGCAGGAGAGCTTCGAGGCCGCAAAGAGCTTCGCGTACGCCCAGCCGGTCGGGCTCGGACCGGCCGCGGTTCAACTCACGCGCGACTACGAAACGAACGCACGAAACACCGCCCGCAACCGCGCAGCCCTTGCCGCTGCAAGGCTCGCAAGATTGCTAGACACGGCGCTTCGCTAGACCTCAAATGGAGAACTTGGATGCTGCCGACGATGCTTCAGAGGTTGTACGCAGCGTCCGACCTCCTCGATGGATTCAATCCGTTCGACGAGTTGGGCTTCACGCTCACCCGCGACTTCGAGGTGTTCCGGCAATTCGTGTCCGACGGAGGACCCGTGCCGTCCGCTCTGGAGACGCGACTGTCGCAGGCGCGGCACGACGCGACGATCGCCGATGCCCTCAAGAGATTTCTGAAGGACGTTGGCCGGCCGCTCGTGGGGTTCATGGGCGGCCACGCCGCCAAGCGCAATTCGCCGGCGTTCGCTGACATCGCCAAGCTTGCCTGGAGCGTGGCGCAGGACGGGTACCTCATCGTCACCGGAGGCGGTCCCGGCGTCATGGAGGCTGCGCACGTGGGAGTGGCCTTTAGCAAAAACGGAATGGACGATCTCGAAAGGGCCTTGGCGAAGCTTGCGGCGACCCCGGATTACGGCGATCTGGATGATCTCTTCGAGAACGACGGCAGCCTTAAGAAATCGAAGCGAAAGGACGTGATGGCCGCCCGCGATTGGCTCGCGGCTGCACTCGACGTGCGTTCGGCCCATTCCGACCTGGCTGTACGGTGCCGAGCCCACGATGCCGTTCGCGACGCACTACGCCAAATACTACCAGAACAGTCTTCGCGAGGAAGCGCTCGTCAATAATTCGCGGGCTGGGATCATCTACGGCCGAGGGGGCGGCGGAACGTTGCGCGAGATTTTCCAGGACGTGGAAAGGAACTACTACGCGAAGGACGCTGAGAATTTCACTCCAATGATATTCTTTGACAGGGCCGGCTACTGGCTGCGCTCCGCGATCTACGAGAACGGCAAGGTTACGAGCTCCGGCTTGAAAATGGACGAAGCCGTCCCGGAGATACTCAAGTTCGGGATCTGCACCCGATTGAGTCCCGACGAAGCCACATTGCGGCAGTTTCTCGATAAAATGGCTTTCACGGACGACGTATCTGTCATCAAGGATGTCCTGGCCAAGCATTCGGGCATTGCGAAGCGGAATATGTCTTTCGCGCTCGCCGGCGAGTCCTTCAGGATACCCACGCTGCGCATGAACCGGGCCTAACCCAAACAGGCGCCCGCTGCGCCCAGTCTGGCGGTAACGTGAATGCATCGGCGATTGGTGGCGGAACAGACCGCTTAATCGCTGCAGAGCTGATCTCAAACAGCCTACCCTTGTAAAGCGGTGCCGCTTCGTCCTTCATGGCACGTACCAAATCGAGCAGCGTGTTGGTCGCCCAGCGATACGCGCTAGCGTCTTCTCGTTCCAGGTTTTCTACCAGTGCGAGGGCCTCGCGATAGTCGTGTATCGCCGCAACGACCCTGGTTTCGAGATCGTTCTTATCGTTTATCTGCTCTTCTCCTCGCGAATCGCTGAACAATTTGTCCCAGCCTGAACGAACAAGAATTGGACGGTTTGCAGGCATCGACCACAAAATGCGATCCTCTTGCTCGATGTAATCGGCGAGCGATTGAACTTGACGCGACGCTCATTTGGACTGTGCCCGCGACCGAATCATCTCCCTCATCCAGGTCTGCAGAACGATCCATTCTGTTGTTTCCACTGTAGGAGACTAGTTTTCTGCAAGCGCACGGTTCTTACTGCCAGATCTTTAAGCGCTCGCACGGATGAATGTGGCATTCTCTTTTCGCATTATGGTTTCTCCAAGAGCCGCCCTTGGCTATGCTCGCCGCCAGAGTCGAAATCGAGTTGGCATGATGGAACCTCAGTGGCTTAGCTATGGCAAACGCTTGCAAGCTATTGCGTCAACCGGGCTTCACTTCGCGAAGGATCCATTTGATCGCGAGCGATACGAGGAGATCGCGGCCATTGCCAACGAAATGCTGGCCAAATTGGGCAACGTTCCGATCGAACGCATCGAGGGACTCGTTTCTGATTTCGCGCTGGGCTATGCCACGCCGCGTATTGACGTGCGCGGTGCAATCGTCGAGGGCGAGGCAATCCTGCTCGTCCGGGAGAAGAGTGATGGCCTTTGGGCCCTCCCCGGCGGCTTTGCAGACGTCGGGCTCTCCGCGGCTCAGAATGTCGAAAAGGAAATCTTTGAAGAAGCAGGCCTTAACGTGTCCGCTAACCGCCTCTACGGCGTGCGGCATAAGGCGAGCGCATCATATTCCCCTGATGTCCGCGATTTCTACAAGATGTTCTTCCTGTGCACCCGGCTGCCCTGCAGCCTGGTGAAGACGACGTTGGAGACGAGCGAGGCGGAGTTTTTCCCGAAAGATCAATTGCCGCCGCTTTCGCGCGGCAGGACGATCGAGAGCGATGTGGAAGCTGCGTTCGCCTTCGCAACCGACACAAACAGGCCTGCCTTCTTTGATTGAACCCAGTGATCGCATTGCCCTGCGCCGGTCCCCATGGAAGCTCGTTAGGGTAGGCGCTAGTATCGGTTGCTTCTCCACAGAGTCCAATGGCAACCAGTTGGTTTCTGGGCCAGCGGCCCAGCCACTTGCCTTCGGCGAATGATCACGGGGGTGGTAGAGAGAAACGGGCGAGCGATTGGCATCGCATCGATAGTCGCGCCGACCATCTGAATCCCGAGAGAGACATTTCGTGTTCAGGCCTTCCAGCTTGCAACTGCCACGCGCGGGCGAGCTTGAGCGACGGGCGTAGCGGTCATCCGGGTGAGCGGAGGGAATGGATTTGATATGCGAGCGACGCAGCGACTTTGCTTTATTGGTTTTTCCTCGGCGTCGTTCTTCATCGTCGGCGTCGGCATCGTCTTGCCGGCGTGGATCGCGTTCCACGCCGGCGGATCGAGCCTGGTTGGCCTGGTGTTGCTGACCTCCAGCGTCGCTGGAGTCGTTCTCGCACCGCTCGGCGGGTACGTCGTCGACCGACATAGCCGTCTCACAGTCACTGCAGCGGGACAAGTGATCCAGGCTTCCGGGCTTTTTATGCTGGCCCTCGTGGAGATCCTGCCGGAAGGGCTCTCGCGCCCCCTCCTGGTTCTATCAGCCGTTCTCGGGGCCTTCGGATACGCGCTCCTGGCAGGCGCTATGAGCGGCCTGCTCCAGTCGCTCGTTCCCGGGACTGAGCGCATGGCGTTCAACATGCGCCTGTCCTTCTTCAATCAGGCGGGGCTCGCCATGGGCACAGGTGTAGCCGGCTACGCGATCGATCAGCTCGGCAGCACTACGGCGGCCGTCCTGTCCGCCTGCATCGCGTTGGCCATTCTGCCTCTGCTCGGGCCGCTGACGAGGACCCCAAGCGGTCGCCGGTCGATGAAGGGGCTCAATCCGCTTTCCGCCTCGCGTGAAGCGTTCCGCTATCTTCTGAACGAGCCGCAAAGCTTGTCCGCTGCGATCACGGTAGGACTGGCGTTCGCCGTGATCCAGATCACCAACCTGTTGTTGCCGGGTTTCGTCATCCATGCGCTTGGCGGCGGCAGCGATCTCTTCGGCATGCTCGAGATGACGGCCGCAATCGCCGGTATGGCCGCCCTTGCTGTCGCCGGGATACCGGCGCTCGCCAGGAAAATGGCCCGAGCAACAGCGACGGTTCTCGCAGGGGCCGCGGCCTCGTTGATCGTTCTATCCTTCGTGACCAACCCGCTGGTCGCGATTGTGCTCTATGCCCTTGCTGGAATACTGTGGAACCTGTCACGGGCCGCGGCCAACGGACATCTTTTGACCGTTGTGGATTCGGCCCTGATCGGGCGCGTCCAGGCATTCACGACCTTGCTGACAGGCGGGCTCGGTGGGCTCATCTTCCTTCTGCCAACCTTGGTCCCCAACGCAACTGAAGCTGGCCTCTACATGGCCTGCGGGGTGACGACCTTCATCGCCACGGTGCTCGTTAGCCTATGGACAGGCCGCCGCAGACACGCGCGCATCTGAGTGCTCATGCTTTCAGAGGGCGTCGTATTGGAGCGCGGCTGTCTCCCTCAAGGTTGATTGGTCACCCCTTACTTCAAGGTTGGGCTTTGCGCCGGTGAACGCCGAAGTTCACAATTCCATCCGCACAATCTCAATAGGCTCGCCGCCGAGTCCATGAGAGAAAAAGTCGCGGCCCACGCTTCGAAAGCCGCATTTTTGATAGAAGCCTTCGGCGTTGATCGTCGCCTCGAGCCTGATCGGCCCACTATGACCCATCCGCGCTCGTGCTATCCCGATTTCAAGCAGTCGGCGGCCGAGCCCGACACCTGCAGCCTCAGGCAATAGGAACAACCTGGTTACTTCGCCCGGCTCGGCATCGACAAATCCAACCACAAGACCTTCGTGCTCACAGACCGTCATTCGTCCCTTGGCGATGAGCTCTTCGTAGAATGCCGGCGTCCGCTCGCCCATCCAATTCGCGATCTGGTCCCGAGAGTAGGATGCTTCCCCAAGTCCGGCGATTGACGCCTTCGTGATATTGAAAACCGTCTCCGCGTCTTGGTGGTGAGCGGCCCTGAAGGAAAACTTGCCGTCGCGCATCATCACTACTCCAAAGAATCTCTGTGCCATTTTACTCTGTGGAACCAGCAGGTCGCAGTCAACGGGATCCCCGTCGACGACACGGGTCAGACGACGGCTCTGCCCGCAGAAAGGAAACGCGCCGGCGGCCGTGTGACCCGGGCGTCGTTGACCGCAGCTGGTCGACAATTCTGCAGCGATCCACCACGAGACGTGGGCCAGCACTACGATCGCGTACGCTGCCGGGCGTCATCGTCATGAGCGGCGACCTTGAGCTCGGACCCAGTCAGGAAGATCGCCGTGTAACCAATTTCGAACTCGGCCCAGGCCAGGAAAGCACGGTCTCCTTCTGAACAGGAAGGCGCAGCTCCCTCGCGCGCTCGATGCGCTCGGCTTGCTGAAATGCAATCTCTTTGCGTACAAACTTCTCTAGCATTACAGTTGTAATTTTTTCTTGAGATGGGCTTTGCGCGCAGTTGCCTGATGAGCCCTGCGCCAGAACGACCATGCGAGGACGCGGGCGTGCGGGATGCGCCGCTGGGCGAGCTTCATGGCGATGCGGCGGATTTCCTGGATCGACCAGCGGATCAAGAACGATGCGTCGGTCGCGGCCGCGGTCGCGTTTTTTTGAGCAAGGGCCCGGTGTTGGCCCGATGACGGATGACGGCCATCATGGCGAAGGCAAGCATGACGAGTGAGACATGGCGATGCCAGCCATGCCAGGAGCGGGTTTCGTTGTGATCAAGGCCGAGCTCGTTCTTGGCGGTTTCGAAGCTGTCCTCGATGGCCCAGCGATGGCCTTCCACCGATACCAGCTTCTGCATGGAGGTGCCCTTGGGGCACCATGTGGAGAAAAAGGCCAAGCTGCCGTCGGCGATGTTGCGGCGGACCAGAAGACCCCGCGTCCATTCCCCGGCAAGGTCGTCGTTGTATTCACTGGCTTCGAGATCGGCCAGCTCGAGATAGGTCCAGTCGTGCCAGCGCGGACCTTTGGTCCCTCCGCCGGACGACAGGCGGCGCCAGGCCTTTTTGGGAAGGCTCCGCGCGATCGCGGCGGCGGTGCCG
>NZ_JCAMOR010000126.1:0-12711 GCF_059512385.1 Bradyrhizobium sp. Crot121
GAGCAGTTGATGACGTTGTAGACGATGTCTCGGGCTTCCTTCCAGTTACGGATCCGCGTGTCATGATCGTCGATGATACGCTCCATCATCGCGAAATCGCCACCCGCTGAGAAGACTTTGCCCGCACCAGTCAGGATGACGGCTGAGACGCCGGGATCGCTGTCGATGTCCCGCCAGACCATGCCGAGTTCGCCGTGCATTTTATCATCGGCGGAATTCATCTTGCCGTTCGACATGGTAATTCGCAGGACCCGCGGCTGCGGCCAGTCGAACTAAAGCCGCACATACTTAGCATAGCGATTGTCTAGCCCGGCAGCCAACGTCTCGTTCATCTGGCTCTCTCCGTTTGCTTTGAATAACCACCGCTAACGCTCAGCGTCTCATCTGCGTGAGGTGGAGAGTCCACCGATTCCGGACTGTGCATGCTCGAAGCGCTACGGGGCCGCGGCTCTCTGCTCGAGCCGGGCGTCTAAAGGCCTTAGCCTGTCGGCTACTTCGAGGACGTACACCCCTGCACTTGTCTCCGATGCGTTCAACCCGTCACGGCTTGTTTGAAGCCGGCCATAGATCGCAGAGTACGCCCAGAAGCCGTCATGGCCGGCTCCCGCGGACGTGGCAAGGCCGGATATATCGACGACACGGACATTCGCGGTCCTGGCCCCTGAGATGACGTGGGGGTCGTCGATGTTCGCCGCTCCAGCCCGGAGTTGTCCCCCCGCGAGAAACCTGGAAAACGACAGAGCCTCGTCTTCTTTGGAAACAAGCACTGTGATGGGCGAGCGCAGGCTGCCGATGACGCGTAACTGCTGAAGGAACACCTCGGTGTCAATGTCCGGCGCCGCGAGCGTTACATCATCGAGCTTCTCGATAGTTCGAACGTCCGACGCGATGCGAATTTGCCGAACGGCTTCCATGGTTAGCCAAGACCCCATGCTATGCGCGACGAGCTTGACACCCTCACCCCACGCTCGGCCGCGAGCCGCGTGACAAGATGGGCGAGCGCGTCGCGCGAGAGGGTCGCCGCATCCTTGTCTGCGATATAGCCGGTAAGTTCTGCCTTTGACGGCCAGGAGAATAGGACCGCGGACGGCCCCGCACCCGAGTCAGCAACGAGTTGAGCCGTCCGAAACAGCGACTCTTGAAAACTATTGTTGTAACCATGAACGAAGATGCCGACGTCGTGGCCAAGTGAATCACCGCGAGCAGCAGCCTGCCCGATTTCGACCAGGAACCTCTCTTCATCGAGACGTTCTGCCGAAACGACTAAAAAATGCCTAGCTGGGTCAGGAGCGTATGTTGGCCACTCAATCTCGGTCGGCGTATGAGTGGGAGGGATGGAGATCACATAGCGGAAGTACGCAGGCGTTGCAGCGCCACCTTCTGCGGGAGGCACCAGCGCTTCAGGCTGCGCAGCACGAGTGCTCGCGACGAAGATTTTCACGAGTTTCGCAGCGCCGACGCTCGGAACGGGCTCGAGCACCCACGGTCCGGGCCGAGGCGCGCAGCCACCAAGGGTGATGGCGCAGATCACGATCAAAGCTGTCATGTTATAGCGAGCCGACCATCGTCGGCACCTCATCAATTCCGCTCCCCGCATATAGTCGTGATCCCGGCGGTTCGTCAGCGCGTCAGCTAAGCCAACAATAAAGTCTACCCCGCCACCGTCGCCGGTTAGCGCCGAACCGAAACCAGTAGCCCCAGCGCAAACACGGGGCGATCGGTAAATCAATTCGACTCTATTGTCGGAGTCCGACGTGCGCACATGAACAGCAACCAAGGCAAACACTCGTAGAGTTGAAGTAAGCTAACGAGGTTGCATTCTGGCCGATAGTCCGCCGTTTAGGAACGCTGCGTTCCGAATATGGCAACGTCACTTCAATCTACGGCGGCACGGCGCGCTTCGCGCGTGTAAATCATAAACGACGTATCGGGCGGCGTTCCTCTCGCTGCGACACAGTTTGACACTTCTCGCTGCTACGAGACGTCCACTCGAGCACCAGATTGCACGAGATAGGGCTTCAAGCGCCTCTCGTAAGCTTTACGTGAGCCGCTCGGGTGCTCGAACCACGGTACCAGAAGGGCAAGTTATGATTGATCTGAGTGGGAAGCGCGCATTGGTGACAGGTGCGTCGCGGGGCATTGGGGCGGCCATCGCGTTGGCGCTGGCCGAGAACGGCGCCGACGTCGCATTCACCTACCAGCACTCGACCGAGAAAGCGCAAAAGGTGGCCGATTCGATCAGAAGCAAGGGTCGTCGTGTGATCGCGATTGAAGCCGACAGCGCTCACCCGGGAGCCATCATGCGCTCTGTGAGAGAAGCCGTATCGGCGCTCGGCGGGCTCGACATCCTCGTCAACAGCGCAGCTATCGGACACAACGGTATGATTACCGATATCGACGTTACGGAATTCCAAACCCTGATGGATGTCAATGTACGAGCGCCGGTGCTGTTCGCGAAGGCAGCTATTCCTCATCTCGCCGAGGGAGGGCGCATCATATCGATCGGTTCGGGGCTGGGAGAGCGGGTCCCGTTCGCTGGCGTCACTGCTTATGCGATGTCGAAGGCGGCGCTTACTTCCTTCACCCGCGGCCTCTCGCGCGAACTCGGACCGAAAGGTATCACCGTGAATCTTGTACAACCCGGATCGACTAATACAGATGCAAATCCAGCGGACGGCCCTGGTGCCGAGTTTCAGCGCAACTTGTCGTCTTTGGGGCGCTTCGGTGAGCCGCACGAAGTCGCGAACGCCGTGGTATTTCTCGCCAGCCCCGCTGCGAGCATAATTACGGGCGCTGTCCTAACCGCGGACGGGGGTGCGATCGCGTGAAACTGGCGCTATCATTGGAAGATCAGCAAACGTCTTGGGAGGCGTTCCGTCGGATGATCGGTTGGCAAACGCCTATCTCGGAGTTCATCGATGCCTGCCTTCCCGTGTGCCGTGGTTTCCGAAGCACACGGTTAATTCTCCCGATCGCGGACCTAAGTCATACGAACCGCTTTACCGTGATCTCCTCCAGATCGAGTTCTTGCTCGATTGCATGGAGCACGCTGTCGTGGATTTGGTCGTCTCGATACATCCGCAGCAACTCTTTGCGACCGGCGTAAATTGCTGCCAAGACGGCCGTGAAGTGATCCGCGCGGTGCGACGTCAATATTTCGGGCTCCTCCGAGAATCGCGCCGACGCCCTTACCCGGTAGGAATATTGCTCCATCAAGCGAGGATGACGGTGGCTTCCGTCTGGTTCGAGTGACTCTTTTTCGACCGCCGCCAACTGAGCGGCAGCAATGCGAGCACGGGCATCGGCCTCAGAGAGTTTCGAATTGTCCAACGAGCCGATCCTCGCTCCTGAGAGCAGCCGTACGAGCGGAGCTAGGGTAGAGCCTTGCAGAAGAACCGTCGCGAGGATGACCGCGAACGTCACCGCCAGGATGAGGTCTCGACCGGGAAAGGCCTCGGGAAGCGAAAGGGCCGCAGCGAGACTGACCACTCCCCGAATCCCCGCCCAACTCATGATGAAGGGCACGGATAGCGGAGGATAGGGATCCCGCGCACGGAGCATGGGGATCAACGCGCGAGGAATGTAAGTCGTCGGGAAGATCCATGCGAACCTCGCGACGATCACTGCCGCGACGATCGCCATGGTTGAGGGCAGGAGTTCGAGCAAGGCTTCTGATCCGCCGAGCCTGATCAACATACCGCGGAGTGAAAGGCCTATCAGGACGAAAATCAGTGATTCCAGCAGGAAGACAACGACTCCCCAGACCGCCGCCGATCGCGTGCGAGTGACCGCTGACAGGAGATCATGCTGACGCCACCCCATAACCATGCCGCACGATACGGTGGACAGCACTCCGGAAACACCGATCTTCTCCGCCGCGATATACGAGATCCACGCGGTCAGGAATCCCCAGACGACGGAGAGGTCTGCATCGTCGATCCGTTTGAGAACGAAAATGGATACGTAGGAAAAAGCTACCACCAACGCCACTCCGCCGGCTGCGAGCCAGGAAAACTGAAGTACAGCATGGGTTAGGCTGAATACGCCTGTTAGCGTTGCGGCGACCGCGAGCCGAAAAAGAACCAGCCCGGACGCGTCGTTCACTAGGCTTTCTCCCTCCAACAGCACGATGACTCGCTGCGGCAACGGCAGTTTCTGAAGTATCGCCTTCGCCGCTACGGCGTCTGGCGGCGAGACTATCGCGCCTAGAGCGAAGCAGGCTCCCCAAGGAAGGGTCGGCTGCACCATGTGCGCCACCACTCCGACGACCAGCGTCGTAAAAACAACGGCTCCCACGGCAAGTTGCATTATGATTCTTATGTCCGCGCGGAAATCCCGCCAGGCGGTGAACCATGCGCTGGCCATCAACAACGGCGGCAGGAAAAGGACCATAACTAGATCGGGATCGAGTTCGATGTTTGGAGTTCCCGGGATCATGGCAAGACCGATCCCGCCGACGATAAGCGCCGCGGCACGAGGAAGCTGAAGCCGCTGCGCGAGCATTTCGAGAACAACGATCACAGCGATGAGCAAGAGCACGATCTCGAAGCGAGTGACGGAAGACATGTTTTCCTTGTCTGGACTTGCCCATCAACGGGCTTGATTGAGCTGTCATTGAGACTGGGACGGGCTCGGCCTGATCCAAGAGGAGCCGGCGAGAGCTTTTGCCTGTTGTGTCTCGTCTAGTGGGCAAAGGTGCCTCAGCCCGCCCAACGGCGGCTGCGACGCGAACATAGCGCGCTTCTAGGACTACCCCAGCCGGAAAAGGCGAAATCTGCGTTCCACTTTGCACGACACAGAGGATCAAGTCGTGCGACTACCGCGTTTGGTCCCAACGCGATATGCGGCAAGCAAGCGGGGCGTCATGGCGGGCGCTCTCGGAAGAGCCGAGTCGATTCGGGATCGCCTGATCTCATCGAGATTGGGAAAGGCGGACGATGACGATCTCGATGCCACAGTGCCCGAAGGTGAAGCGAACGATCTTTTCAGCTAGGAGACCGGCTGCTTCGATATGCGCCCGCAACCGAGAGCCGCTGATGGGAGCTGGTTCGCGGCGCGATGTCCGGCTCGTAACCGCTGGAGAGCTTCGCGTAGTGATCCGCGGAAAGCCTAGCGGTGAAAGCTACGCCGGAAGCGTGAGAACTCGGAAAGAAGCGTGGACCCTGTCGAAGTGGGTTTGGATGTTTGCCCTGAGCATGGTCTCCTCTAGCGCATGGGCAGATTCGATCTGCCCCTCGCCGCCGCCCTATGCGCTGCTGCGTCAGGATGAAGACTACAGCTATCTTCGTGATCCCGGGTGCAAACGCGATTTCTTAGACCCCATCAAATTCATTTCTCTGAGTCCTCAAAAGGACCAGTACCTAACGCTAGGTGGTGAGGTTCGGGAGTGGTACGAGGGATTCAGGAACGCCAATTGGGGGGTGGGACCACAAGATCGCGACGGTTACCTCCTTCAGCGCATTTCAACTTACTCGGATTGGCATCTAGGAGACGGAATCCGGTTCTTCGGGCAACTTTCCAGCGCGACAGTAGATGGACGCAACGGTGGGCCCCGCCCGGTGGATGAGGCTCAACTGTGGCTGGAACAGGCGTTTGCCCAGTTCGACGTACCCGCTTCCTCTAGCGCGGATGTTACGGTCCGCCTTGGGCGGCAGGAGTTTCGATTCGGCTCTGGTAGATTCGTAGACGTGCGCGATGGACCGAACGTCCGGCGGGCATTCGATGGAGTCTCGGCTGTCCTGGATATCGGCGGTTGGCACGCAACCGCGCTCGTCACCCGACCGGTACTGAACCGACCGTCCGTGTTCGACGATCCGTCGAACACGCGCACGACGTTTTGGGGAGTCTACGCGACTAAGGCGGTCTCTTCGATGGGTGGCGGTCTCGATCTGTACTATCTGGGCATCAACAATCGCCAAGCTACCTTTGATCGCGGCATGGGAGACGAGCAGCGTCATACATTCGGCGCGCGGGCTTACGGGTCGAAGGGAAATTGGGATTACGATTGGGAATTGACATATCAGGCCGGCAATTTTGCGGGTCTTCCGTTAAGCGCCTATTCTTTCGCCACAGAAACGGGCTACACTTTCAAGTCCATACCTTTCGCGCCCCGCGTGAGTCTGAAAGCGGCGGCGACGAGCGGTGACGGCGGCTCGGCAAGCGGTACATTCGGAACGTTTAGCGCTCTATTCCCCACTGGAATCTACTTCGGTCAAGCTGCAATCGGCTTGAACGGCGCTCCCAATCTGTTGGCGCTGGGCGCCACGTTCAGGGCCAATCTGTCGGACTCAGTTCAGCTGGGAATTGGCTACGACCTGTTCTGGAGAAATAGCCTACACGACGGCGTCTACGGGTTAGCCGGCAATTTGCTTCGGACGGGACAGGAGAGCCGCGAGCGCTACATCGGAGACCAGCTTTCGGCGTCGATCGTTTGGCGAGCCACCCGGCACGTAGACGTTTCGCTGGCCTATGCCTAC
This sequence comes from Bradyrhizobium sp. Crot121, assembly GCF_059512385.1. Classification (NCBI taxonomy): domain Bacteria; kingdom Pseudomonadati; phylum Pseudomonadota; class Alphaproteobacteria; order Hyphomicrobiales; family Nitrobacteraceae; genus Bradyrhizobium; species Bradyrhizobium sp. Crot121. The sequence goes on from NZ_JCAMOR010000126.1 coordinate 6,477, forward strand.
TTTTTCGTTGGACCGTTTCTGACCGCGAGCGCGATACCCGGTCGGGACGTCCAATATGGCTCGGCCTACGTGAGATTCAAGTTCTGAAAGAAACTCAGGCCAATCGCTGTGCTGCTCCGATGCCGTGATGTCGTGGCCGGCACAACGACTTCGTAGTCCCGCTCCTCGACAGCCTTACGGAAGACGTTTCGCCACTGAAACCATCAAAGTTCACGGAGGTTAGTAGTGACAAAAAGTTGCCCTGTTCTTACGCCGGCTGAAAGAAAGGCCGTCGACGTAATGAAACGTGCGGACACCGCGTTGGCTGCTGCGGTCTCTCTGGCTTTGGAAGAGGCGGTCAAACAGGCCAGCGAAGACATGCGAGCAATCAATCAGGAAGACGCCACGCCGGTGCTGGAATATTTTGCAGGCGTCGTTCATCAGCGAATGTATTGCCTGATGTGTGGTGCAGATCCGGACACTTTTGAAGGAGGCGATCCGGATATTGCCTACCACGTCATCCGAAGCAGTCAGAACATCGCCAGGCATTATTGGTCTGCAGACATCGAGCCCTACCCACCCAAGTAGTAAAGGGCTGTCTTATGACAACCGGCGCAGGCTGTTCCAGGCGCGACTGGATCCGGATGAGCAAGACCAGTAGTGACGGGCGCGGGACAGGTTGAACTGCGACGCAACGCATCCTCCGCCACCTGAAGACCTTCGCTATCGCCTATCTGGCGGTCGTTCTTGATACGGACTGAAAGCGGGCTCGGTCCGGCTTCCGAGACTTTTACTTGAACGCACAGTCCCGCCATTGAGACCTCGGTTGGATGTCGGCGAGATTTCGACCGGCACACGCCCCATTCCGCCTTGGCGGCGTGCTCCGTCGCGGATCGACATTGGTTTCATCGGCTACCCACGCCTCATCGGAAGGTCGGCATCGGCCCGTCCGGCAGCGGAATGAACTCCACATTGTCGGCGTCGGGAAGCTTCATTCTTCCCGCCTTCCAATCCGAGGCCGCTTGCGCTAGGCGATCCTTCGAGGATGATACGAAATTCCAGTAGATATACCGTTCGCCGACGGGCTCTCCTCCCAAAACCATCACTGAAGACTGCTCCAGGGCGAGCATGCGGGAGGCGATGGAAGCCAGCACCAGCATCTTGCCTGCCTCGTAGCGCTTGCCATCCAGCTCCACCGCCCCTGTAGCGATGTACAGGGCGCGCTCTCTGTGCGCGCCCGGTATCTCGGCGGTCGCGCCGCTCGCCATATTGAGATGAGCGTAAAACAGCGGCGAATGCGTCGTGGCACTCGCCGTCAGACCATAGGCGCTGCCGGCGATGAGTTGGCCTACCACGCCTGCTTCGTTCCATTGGGGAAGGTCGCCTCCGGAATAGTTGGAGAAGGAAGGCGCGGTCTCTTCATGCTCGGTCGGTAGCGCGACCCAGGCCTGGACGCCGTGCAAATGATCACCTTGCAGTCTCGCCCGCTCGAGCCGCTCGCTGTGGGTAATGCCTCGACCTGCGGTCATCCAGTTAACCTCTTGCGGACGGATCGCTCGCTCGTAGCCGAGGCTGTCGCGGTGCATCACTTCGCCCGCAAACAAATAGGTGACGGTCGAGAGCCCGATGTGCGGATGTGGGCGGACGTCGAGGCTACGATCGACACCGGGCGCGAGATCGAGCGGTCCCATATGATCGAAGAAGACGAAGGGACCGACCATTCGACGCTTGGCGATCGGAAGTACGCGGCCGACTTCGAAGCCCCCGCCGAGATCGCGACGTCGCTGTTCTATGACCATTTCAATCATGTCATCTCTCCTGATCGGTTCGGGCTATCGACGATGTCGGAATATTCGGGATCGTGTGCGTAGTAGGCCGCTATGAAGGGGCAGCGCAGGACTACCTTGCGACCACTCACGCGGATCGCATCGAAGACGCCGCGTGCTAGCCGCGATCCAACTCCCCGCCCAGAGAATTGCTGTGGGACCTCGGTATGGGTGAGGACGAGCCGGCCACTTTCGATGCGATAGTATACCGCCGCGATTTCGCTGGCGTCATCGATCGGAAGTTCGAAACGATGTGCGGTTGGATTGTCCCTAACCGCACTCATGCTCCGGCCTGGCCCTCGATGAACGCCAGCAGATCGGCGTTGATGAGATCGGGATGTGTAGCGAACAGCCCGTGTGACAGGCCCGGATAGGTCTTCAGCGTGCCGTTCGGCAGCAGGTCGATCGCTTTGCGCGCGGACGCGTCGATCGGCACCACCTGATCATCCTCGCCATGCATCAGCAGGACTGGCAAGGAAACAGTCCGAAGGTCCTCGGTGAAGTCCGTTTCCGAAAACGCGGCGATGCAGTCGTAGTGGGCCTTGGCGCCGCCCATCATCCCCTGCCGCCACCAAGTGCGGATCAGCCCCTCGCTTACGTCGGCGCCCTCACGGTTGAAGCCGTAGAATGGTCCGGCAGGGACATCGAGGTAGAATTGCGCGCGGTTGCGAGCGAGGGCCTCGCGAAATCCGTCGAACACCTCCATCGGCAAGCCGCCAGGATATCGCGGTGTCGCCAGCATGATCGGCGGCACCGCACCGATCAGCACCGCCTTCGACACGCGGCCGGGTTCGCTGCGGGCGACATAGCGGATCACCTCCCCACCGCCGGTCGAGTGTCCAACGTGGACCGCGTCTTTCAAATCAAGTTCCCGGACCAACGCCGCGACATCGGCAGCGTATGTATCCATCTCATTCCCAGTATCGGTCTGGTCGGAGCGACCGTGCCCGCGTCGATCATGCGCAATGACGCGATAGCCCTTGCTTAGGAAGAACAGCATCTGAATGTCCCAATCGTCTGCGCTCAATGGCCAGCCGTGATGGAACATGATGGGCTTGGCTTCTCTCGGACCCCAGTCCTTGTAGAAGATCCGGGTACCATCCTGCGTTGCTAGTATCGTCATTTTATCCGTTTCCCTTTTGAGATGAAGATCAGCGCAGGCCAACAAGCGTCAGGCGGAGTGCATGCCCCCCGGCGTCGGGCTTTCGTGGGTGGCTCGGAGCATCTCCTCGGCGTCGGCGCCGACCACCGCGCGGCTCGGCGCGGGATGCTGCTCGGCGACTTCGATTACCTGTGCAGCGGTAGCGGCCGAGTCGAAGCTGGCCGCCTGGGTACTGCTCAGCCCCTTCGCGAAGGTGCCTAACGTCTTGCCGTAGAGTTTGCGTTGACCCGACGTCATCCCGTTTGCGATCCGTGCCAAGGCCGACGTCTTCGCTGAACCACCCGTCTTCATGTTGCCGGCGGTCACCACCACGACCTCAATACCGAAGGATTTCAGTTCGGCGCGATAGACAGCCGAAAATACCTCGATCGCCGCATGCGAAGCTGCCGACGGCCCGCTGAACGGTAACGGCAAGCTCGCCATCCATGTGTTGACCTGCACGATACGGCCGCGCGCCTTCCGTAAGGCCGGCAAGAATGCGTTGATCACCGAAAGGGCACCGAATACGTTGACTTCAAACTCGTGACGGATGGCGTCGAGCAGAAGGACCTCGATCGGACCTTGAGTGAGGACGTCGGCATTGTTGATCAGGAGGTTGAGCCCGGCAGCGCCAAGTGCTTCAGTCACACCGGACGCCCAGGCCTCCACGCCCATCGCCTTTGTGACGTCGCAGACGGTCAGGCTGACACGTCCGCCGGAAGCGTCCCTGAGATCTAGGGCCTCCGCCGCGGACATCGCTGTGCCGAAGACGATATAGCCCTTGGCGGCGAGCCCGAGCGCGATGTCGCGGCCAAGGCCGGCGCCGGCGCCCGTGACTACGACCGAACGGCCGAATCTTGGAAAAGTGGATACCATCAGGTGTTTCCTTCCAGAGACGAAGCACTCCTCACGGATTTGCGCGCGCCGCCCGGACAACCGGCGCGACTTCAGTACCTAGGAGTTCGATCGAGCGCTTCATCGCGGCGGTTTCGAGCGAAGCGGTGCTCATTTGAAACGTGATGCGCGAGACGCCGCCGAGCGCCTCGCTGGCTTGGAGCATCTTGGCTGCGACCGTCCCCGGATCACCAATCAGGAACGCGCCCTCGGGACCGGCCATGACGTCGAATTGCCGTCGGTTCGGCGGCGACCAACCGCGCTCGCGGCCGATCTTCGCGGTCAGGTGCGCCCATCCCGGGAAGAAGGCGTCTCTGGCGGCGGCGTTGGTCTCTCCGACGAAGCCCATGGCGTGCACGCCTACCGACAGCTGCTTAGGATCATGGCCAGCGCGTAGGCCGGTCTCGCGATAGAGATCGACGAGAGGACGGAAACGTTCGAAGCTACCGCCTATGATCGCGACCATCAACGGAAGGCCAAGCTCGCCGGCTCGCGCGAAGGATTGCGGCGTGCCGCCGACTCCGATCCAGAGCGGAAGTTGCGACTGATGCGGGCGTGGGAAGACGCTTTGGCCATGGAGCGCGGGCCGGAAGCGCCCCTTCCAGGTGATGTTGGTCGATTCGCGGAGCTTGAGAAATAGATCGAGTTTCTCGGCGAAGAGCTCGTCATACGCCATGGTGTCGAGGCCAAACAGCGGAAAGGCCTCACCGAACGAACCGCGACCGACGACTATCTCCGCCCGGCCGCCGGCGATCAAATCGAGTGTCGCGAACTCCTGGAACACGCGCACCGGGTCGGCCGCGCTCAAGACGGTTACGGCGCTCGTCAAGCGGACCTGGCTGGTGCGGGCTGCCGCCGCGGCCAAGATGATCGCGGGAGCGGAATCCAGGAACTCTGCACGATGGTGCTCGCCGACGCCGAATATATCGAGTCCGGCCCGGTCGGCGACCTCGACCTCCGCGATGAGGTCTGCCATGCGATCGGTGCTGGATGGAAGCTTGCCCGTCGCCGGATCGGGAAGCATGGCCGCGAAGCTGTCGATACCGATTTCCATGGGAAGCCTTTCGAGCAGTTAAGCTTGGCGAGATCCTCGTCGGGATCGAACATCGAAGCGCCCCCCGATCGTCGCGGTTGCCGGCACATCGTTCTGCAGAACGTCCCAATGCTCGACCAGTTTGCCGCCTTCGATCCGGATCAGTTTCGTTGCCCGATTCGAGCGAGATCACTGTAGGCCCCGCTGAAAGCGGTTCGGTTTCCAGTTTTCTGGAAAGAGGGGATGACGAGACTAACCCAGCGGACACCCTTCGCAATGCATCGTCCGGACGCCCGTCACCCCCCCTTCAATTCACTTCGCGGCGCTTGGTGCCGGAGTATTGAGCAATTGCTGTTCCCACATATAAGCGATACCGCTGCCGGCGAAGTGCTGGATGAGAATCTCGGTCAGCGCCTCGACATGCTCGGTGCGCGCCCAATCGCGCTGCCATTCGCCAGCGAGCGCCATCACGGTCATCACGTTCGCGCCGGCCGCGATCATTCGCTGGACCGCCACTTCGTGAGACTCCTTCGAGATCCCGCCCGACGCATCGGTGATCACGGTCACGTCCCAGCCTTCGCCGGCGGCCTGGATGACAGGCATTGCGACGCAGACCTCGGTCCACAGGCCCGCGATGATCAGCTGCTTGCGGCCGGTCGCCTTGACGACCTTCACCACATTCTCGTCCTGCCAGGTGTTCACCCAGGTGCGATCGATGACTTCCTGGCCTGGGAACACGTCGGTGATCTGCTTAAAGAGAAGTCCACCGCGCGCCGCGATCACGCTGGTGAGAATGGTTGGAACATTGAAGGCTTTTGCGAGCTTCGCCAGCGCGGTCGTGTTGTTGACTACAGCTTGCGGATCGTGGCTGTTCAAGTTCGTGAGCTGATAGGGCTGGTGATCGATCAGAACGAGTACCGAGTCCTCGGGACGAAGAAGCGACGCAAGGCCGTTGCGAAAGGTCATGAATATCCTCTGCTGCCGTTAGATGAGGCTGAGTTGTGGGAGACATCCGCCGACTGCGACGATGTCTGCGTAGACAGTGCCACTCCCATTTGCGATACGGTAGCGCTCGCCCTTGCCACACTGTGTCGCAAAAGCAGGAACGCTAAAATTGGACATTGAAGAACTGCGAACATTCGTGGAGATCGCTGACGCTGGCGGAGTAACACCTGCTGCGCGTCGGCTCGGGGTCTCCAAGTCGATCGTTAGTCGGCAGCTGGCTCGGCTTGAAGCAGAGCTCGGCGTCCAGCTGCTCGCACGAACTACTCGCGGCACCGTACTAACAGAGGCGGGTTCCACATTCCGAGATCACGCCGCCAGAGTCTGCGCCGAGATCGATGTTGCCAAGGAAACGATCCT
>NZ_JCAMOR010000127.1:0-12637 GCF_059512385.1 Bradyrhizobium sp. Crot121
GACGAACTGCTGCCCTGGGCCTGGAGATCGAACAATCATGTCAAGACCTGACTAACCTGCAGCAGGTGGACGCATACCGTCGTGGTGTCGTGGTCTCCCGGCCGCCGGTTCCCGAAAGAGCCACCGCGACTTGGCACCCAACTCGCGAAGCCCCAACTGCTTCCGAGCGCTTGCGATAGCGATCGTTACCCGAAGGGCCGAGACACCGTAGGGTGGCTCGGTGAGGAGCGAAGCGACGAGTAGAGCGCGGGCCGAAGGCATCGCCCATACGCCATCAGCTTGCGAACCCGCACACTTGGTCATTGCGATAATCCCGAATCTGATCGAGGAACGAACACGCCACTAGGCCGGGGGACCATGGGCGAAACATCGGGCGCCGAGATTACGGTCGTGGCACCGCTCGACGGCATGAGCGCCAGCAACCGATCGCGCGTTTTCATTCGATCGGACCGCGTGACGAATAGCGTCGCAGCTGCTGATGACTGTCCGCTGGACGTCCACCTTGGCGGCAGTTCAATGGCAAGCAGATTTGTAAGCTTTGCGACGTATGCTCGCGTCTCCTCTGGCAAAGAGCCACCTGCGAGATGCTCTTCATAGCGAGATGGTCCCGCGTTGTACGCGGCAAACACGCCAGGCGAGCCATACCGGTCGAGCAGTTCGCGCAAGTACGCCGTGCCGGCCAGAATGTTGTCGTGCGGCTCGTAGGGATCGTTCCCGAGATTGTAGCGCTCGCGAAGTTCCGCCCAAGTCGCCGGCATGATTTGCATCAGGCCCATTGCGCCTTTGGGCGACTTGGCGTGCCGGTCTTCAGCGCTTTCGACGTTGATGACCGAACCGATCCAGTTCATCGGAATTGCGAAGCGCTCCGAGGCTTCGTCGACGAAAGCTGCAAACGGGTTGCTTGCCTGAGCAACCGCCTGAGCTAACCCCGATTCACTCTGGGCTAGAGCAGCACTCTCCGACGCAGCGAAAATAAGCAGCAGCCACACGACAGCCCAAACACGCACGCCCGACCGAGCCAAGCATGCCGTCGTGCTCGCGCCCGTCCAGGGTAAAGCCGCTTCGCGCCGGCCATGCGGCCGCCCTGGACTGCCGCGGCGCGCGTCGGCCCTGGAAGCGTTGGTCGAGACGGAGGAATGGTCCCGCGATCGATCGAACAGAGGAATGGCGGGGTAAGAACATGGAACACGCACGATCACTCCTCCCACGTCCACACAGGCAGCGCACGCCCGATCACTGCCGACGCAGGCAAGAATCCAAAATATCGGCCATCCAGCGAGTCGTCGGACTGCCAGTTCATTAGGAACAGCTCGCCGTCGCCGACGACGCGGCAGCCCTGCCATTTCGGCAGCGGCCGGCCGCGTCCGTCGCGGTCCCGCGCCTCGCCCATTGCAATCTCGTCGACCGAAATCGTGAGGCCGGTTCTGCAAACACTCTGCCCCGGAAGGGCGAGCACGCGCTTCAGCATGGGGACACCAATGGGCAAATAGCCATTAAGGTCGAGAAAGGTCGCGAGCGGCTCCGGCGGCTGAACGGCGACCAGCTCGGTGTCATGGAAGCGCTCCACCGGTCGCAAGCTATAGAGGCCGATTGGCACGCTCGCCGAAATATTCCAAATGTAGAGCGGAACCGGCTCCAGAGCGAGTGTCGCGACGAGCGCAGCAGCCGCCCCAAACGTCGCAGTCAGCGTCTTCATGCGGCCGGTCATCGCATTATCCTCTGACGGTGAAGCCAAGCCTGTTGGCGCGCTCTCGTATACGGACGCGGGTTTTCGTTGACGGACAGGCGGTTATGAATGTGATGCCAATGATCAAGCGCAACATCAGCTGGATCGATGCCGAGCGCCTCAACGGCATCGATTATTTGCAGCACGCGCTCGACCTTCGGCCAGCCTGACAGCCGCAGCAAAATCTCTCCGCCGGGCTTCACGTAAGGCACGGTCGAGCAGCGCTGTCCTGGCGCAACCGCGCGCAAAATGTCCACGCGCGAAATGATTGTCCCAAAGTCGTTGGAGGTCCAACGGACGAAGGCAAAGATGCTGCCGGGCGCAAATGACAGGACACGCCGGTGGCGATCGATCTTGCGTTCCTCGACAACGCGGCCGAACCGAATGCGGTTTTCTATGCGCTTTTCGATCCACAACACTTCCACTTCCGTGAGATCGCTCATACGGCGGCACCCTGACGCTGGAGTTGGCAACCGTGAGCTTGGGACTCGGTGGAGAGTGCGTATGGCCTGGAAAGGCAGGCTGGACTGTCGGGCTGCCGTTGCCGAGCGCCGCCAACGTGGCTTTTGGCCTGCTCCGTTAGAAGAAATCCGAAGGATTTCTGGTTAGTAAAGTTAGAGCGGCTGGAAAGCGCGGAGAAACAAGCTCTTAAGTCCGATTCCGGTCCCCGATAGCACGAGGATCGGGTCCCCGATAGCACGAGGGTTGCGGTCCTCGATGGCACGAGCTGATTCACAGGTTGTCCTCCGAATTTGGAACGAGACCGCGACGGCGCAAGCGGGCCGTTAAGGGATCAACAGGCGTAGGTGCGAAATTCAATCGCTCGCTGCCGTTCCGGTCTCGCGTGAGCACGAGCTGATAGCCGGGCAATGTCTGGCGCTGGACGATCTGGCGGACGTCGTAAGCAAAATGCTTAAGCGGCGAGATGATGCCGGACTTGGCATGGAGGTGCACAAGGTCGAAGCTCCAGCCGCCATCTTGGCGTCCACCGTGCTTGCGCACGACGCGGTAGAGCCACCGCTCAAGCCCGCCCGTGAGCTCGAAATACGCGCGATCGATCGTCAGCACGAGCGCGTCATCGATGACGCCGGCATAGAACCAATCCGGCAGGATCAGCTCGATCCCAAACGGCCGACCGTTTGCATCGGCCGTCTCTTTCCATTCGTTGATCCAGGAGAAGCGGTGTCGCCGTCGTTCTGCTGGCTGACGGATCGATGTCAGCACGGTTGTTGACTGAAGCCTGTCGAGGCCGGCCTTGAGCCGATCATAGTCGCGTGCGCTGGTGCCACGGCCGACGAACGTCAAGATCTCGTATGGCGTTGCAGCCATCAGGCGCGAGGTCTTCAAGCCTGCGTCACGCGCTTCGACGATCTGGGACGCGGCCCAGATCAGAACGTCTGCATCCCAGATGGTCGCCATGCCGTGTTCCGGCACGGCTTCGACACGAATTGCGATCGCACCGGCACGAAAATCGATCGGCACCACACGTTTCGTCTTTGCAAGGGAGAAGAACGGATAGGCCATCAGATCCTGCGCGTCGCGGGGCGCGAGATCGCCGGGCAACGCCCGGAAGAGCTCAAGCTGATCGCGCTCGGAACGGTGCTTGCGCCGCATGGTCACTGCTCACGCGGCAATCAGCGACGTTCCTGGCCCGCATACGGGCGCAGCGCGGGATGCTTCTTGGCCGGCAACACCGTTCCCTTGCCGGGGTCAGAGGTCGAGGTCTTGGCGCCGCGGTCGGCCCACGCTTTCAGATCATCAACGGCGTAAACGACCCGTCCGCCAATCTTCCGATATATTGGTCCCGTGCCGTACGTGCGGTGCTTCTCCAACGTGCGACCGGACAGGCCAAAGTAACGCGCGGCCTCAGGTGTACGCAGGAATCGCGGGGGAAGACCGGCCATCGGATCGGGCATTTGACGACTCCAAGAGGACAGCGCACCACGCAAGGCGGTGCTGGCGCGTGTGCGGTCATCATGGAGAAGCGCGATGTCGGAGGGGGATGCCGAAGTTTGAGGGGACGATTTTCGATACCCCCTAAGCGGAAGGGCTATTCGTCCCTGCGCCCGGGCCGCAGAAGTTTGCGGTAACCACCGCGCATCAACGCGAGGCCGCCTTGCACCAGGCGGACCGTCCGATTGCGCAGATCATGCGTCTTCCAGGCACGATCGGGGATTCGCTTTTTGCCGAACAGCGCTTCGGCGATAACGCGATAACTTCCGCCGGTGCTGTGAGCATCGAGCGCACGGATCGCGGCGCTCAGACGTTCGCGCCGCTGTTTAGATAATTGGTGAAAGGCAGGACCTGGCACGCGTCCATTCATCGCGCGCCACAGCCGGCGGGCTGCATACGCACGCGCGTCGAAATCGCCATCAAACGGCAATTCGGCTGTGTACGACGCGCCGAGCTGCGGCGGCTCCTTGGACCAGATACGGTGATCTACCGCACCGATGCGCAGCACGGCGTGCCAGCCGTCGGCGGCGCGCCGCACCTGACCTGTTGCGAGGTCGAGCAGCGGTTGAGACGCTGAACCGCGATCGGCGGCCGAGACCAACTTGACCGGAACGACCGCCGCTAGAACCTCAGGCGCCCAAAAGATCGTCTGCTCGTCGAAGGACCTCCGCGGGTCATGGGCGAAAGCAGAGGCCCCACCTTCTCCTGAATTCTGGTGTCACTTGGCCATCGGGACTGTTGGCAATCATCGCCTCAAAGTCGCGGCGATAGTCCGCGTTACGACGAAGACATTCCCAGGCGATGTCGGTGATTTCGGCGTCTTGTAGGCTCTTGTAAGAATCCGGCGATCGCCAGTCGAACTCAGGCATTGCTTCCGCCCCATTGCATGCAGCTAACAAGGATTGCGGCGCAATAATTATAAACGATTGAGTTGTAGGAAGTCCCTAGTTTGGCACCACGTGGTGCACCAGAATGACCACCGGTTAGCCAAAGAAAAACGTTCTGCCTGCAGGTCGCCAGTCGGCGATTTTCTTCTATTTCGATCCGGTGCCGCGTAATAGACGGCCCTGCTCAGTCACCCATTTGGCGCGCGAGAGATGACTCTGATATGCGGTCCGCGCACGATCCGGCTCTCGCTCCGGATCGATGTGCAAGACGATTCGAGCGACCTCCCGCCAGTCCGCTCCCTGACCCTCCGCCTGCATAAGGCGAATGTACGTCACCACATGCTGTTCGTCATAGGCGGTCAGATTCGCCTCGTTCGGCGCAACATCCGCGACGTCAGGATCTAGCTGGGGCTTCGTCATGAGCATCCTAGCAAACTGCGAATGATTCTAACCTCTCAGACCGGTCGAGATTGTCCAACATTCTCATTTTAGCCCCATTCCGGGTTACCGACCAGCGAGCGAGCGGCAGCAATTACATACTATAGGAGATAAACCTCATAGTATGTAAAGACGCAACTTGCGCTGATGGACATGCGCAAGTTGGTCGGCCGGAATTTCGCAAAACTGCGGAAGCAGAAGCGCTTCACGCAGGAGAAATTCGCCGAAATGTCCGGCTTCACCCAGCAGTATATTAGTGACCTGGAGCGCGGCCGCCGTAATCCGACTGTCGTAACCATTTTTGAGCTCGCCAGCACGTTAGGTGTCAGTCACGTTGATCTGGTGATCCCCGACGAGGAGGCGCGAAGCGACCGATCAAAGCCGCCAAGCGGAAATGATCGGGTCGCAAGTCATTCTAAGTCATCGTAACCCTCGACTCTTGCGAGCCGGGCCGAAGGCCCGGCGAGCGCCGGACGCGGATACGCGTCACCGCCGTCGATCCGGCTTGCCGGAGCGGCGGCGGTGCACCAGACCTGGACGCAAGGCCGCGCAACCGACCTCCGGTTACGCGGCCTGTGTCTTTAGACTGCACGCTCCATCAAGCGCTTTGCTTTGCCCTCCAGCTCAAGGCGTGTGTCCTGATGAGCCCTTTCCGCGAGCAAATGCGGTGATGCCCTGCACGAAATCAAAGATGCTTTCCGGCTTGCGATTTTCTTCACCCAGAACGGTCTCGACGATCTTCGCGCTCTCCGATTTGGAAAACCCGCCTTTGCGGAGGAAGGTCTCCCGGTCCTCGTCCGTGCGGGCAACGATCCGTTCCCTTGCAGCCTTGATGCCGGCGATGAATGGCGCGGGTGAGGAATTGGCAAAGCTCGTCAATGCGGGAGCGGCTTCATGCGCAAAGCGTTGCGCGGCGAATTTAGAATGCCTGATGGTGATCTCCTCGAAATTCTCTACGCCCCAGAGATTGCGGTTCATGCAGACGGCGCGAAGATAGAAGCTCGCAATTCCGAGCGTCTTGCTACCAACTTCGCTGTTCCAGCAATAGAAACCCCGGAAATACAAATCCGGTGATCCATCCGCCAGACGCCCCGCTTCGATCGGGTTGGTGTCGTCGACCAGAAACAGGAACACATCCCGGTCACTGGCATAGAGCGTGGTCGTGTCCTTGGTCACGTCCACAAAGGGATTGTGGGTCATGGTTGACCAGTCCATCACGCCGGGGACTTTCCACCGCGTGTCACCGGTGCCATTGCCCGCGATCTTCATGACGGCTGCGACTAGTTCATGATCCCAGATACGGCCGTAATCCGGCCCGGTAACAGCACGAAGCTCGACGCGTCCGCTGTTGGTCTCCAAAGTCTTCACGAGCTCGGCGCGATGCGACAGCAAGCCGTGTTGCAGGTTGATCGCGGATAGGGCTGCGGGAAGCTGCCGCAGATAGGATGTCGGCGCACCGACCAGCGTACACAACTGGCCGAAGCTCCAATGGGTCGGCGCTACCGGCTCCTCGCGTCCCGGCACTGTCAGGGCCAGCCGCTCGGCATTGTCCCGGCTCGCCTCCACCCGGATGGTTCGGCTTTCCACCGTTCGCGCTTGCGCGCGCTCGGCCCGGCCTCGCACCGATTCATAGAGTTCCGGCAGGTTCAGATACCGCTCGTCATCCGGTCGCGCAAACCACTCGGACGACACGCGGCCAATCCGCTGGCCGCGCGATACATCCACGCGGAAGCCGCCGGAAGCAGGCTGTTCATTCTGAGACAAGGTCATCATGTTCATGGTCGTTCTCCTATGGGCTGAGGTTGAAGCGCAGCGCTGCGCTGCAACCCTGCCCGTCGGCGAGACCTGGGGTAGCAAGGGCAAGGGCGGCCGGAGCGGAGGGGGATCACCCGCCTGACAAGGGCGCGCCAACAGCGCGCGTCTGCACGCGCCCGACGACATCGTCGTCATTGAATATCTTTGCGCGGAAGACCGGGGATACCGCTCCGGCCGGCACGGAATCGTGCTTCACCCTTGCCCGCGCGAGGGCGGAGCCCTTAGCAATTTCTTCAAAGGAAAATGCGCTTCTGCTTCCTTCCAAAGCGGCGCAAGAAACGCAAAAGGCCCCGCCTCCGGAGAAGCGGGGCCGATGATCCCGAGGGATCAGTCGCCGTTGCGGCGGGACCAGATCAGGGTGAAGCCCTCGTCGCCTTCGACCTTCACCAGCGAGGCGTAGATCGGGGCCGGGAAGCTCGGGTCGTCGAGCTTGACCGAGAGGTATTCGCGGTCGCTGTCGCGAGCGGTTTTCTTCCAGGCCGCTCCGAACTCGGTCACACCGTTGAAGATGCGGTAGTCGGGCGCCTTGTCGTTATCCTTCTCGGATGCGGCGAACCTCGCCTTGATGTTCAGCGTCAGCGTCTTGATCGAGCCGACGTAGCCGTTGTCCGAAGTGGTGAAGGTGCCAATGGTAGCCATGGTGGTCTCCGTTTGTTGCTCGGGCCGCGCCTATCGCAGCCTCGATGGCGATCCTTGGCCCGGGGAGCGATCGGCCCGCAGCCTTCAGGCCCGCAGCGCCAGCGGAAGACGGCGATAGCCTGCTTTTTTGTCTCCCGCGAGGAATGCCGCCATTTCGCGGCAGGGGAAAAAAGCAGGCGCAGCCATTGCGGGAAGGCGATCGAGGCTTTTGCCGTCCCTCGGGCCTGATCAGCCCATTCGAGGTTGCGTTGGACGCGCCATGAACGAGCTGACGGAGACCACCATGGCGGCCGACACCGACGCAGCACAAGGACGGGACTGGATCGATCGTACACATGCTGACATCAGCGCATCAACGGCAAGAAAGACGCATTCTGGCAAACGCTAGCGCCCCTCGTCGCATTCCCGCGTGGCAGGATGAAGGTGCTGCTAGAGCGATCCGCCAGGCAGCGCTTGCAATACCCCAGTCTGCAGACGACAAAGCGTCCGGCCTCATCGCTTGCTGTTGATAGGCGAGCACCACATAGCGGTCCACATGGCTGCCGCAGGCGGCGTCGATCAGAGTGATCGAGGTCTCGCTCGTGGCGGGGCTTCCATTCAGCGGTCGCCGCTGTGCGCAAAAAAAATCGGCCGCGCGCCGGTCAGGCGCGTGGCCGAAATTTTGGAACCGGGGCCGCTCGCGCGGCCCGGCTTAAGCCTCATTCTGCGGCCTGCGAATATTCATCATCGCCTTGCGCCTCGCTTGGCACAGCCGCCCGATCCTCCGGCCTGGCCGTTCTCAGCAGCGAGGCAGCCAGTCGGTGGCAGCCAGCAATTGCTCGGCGGCTTCAGCCATGTCGACCTTCATATCCACCATTCGCTCGGCGGCCTCGCCGCTGACACCTTCGCAAACAGCCTCCAGAATGCGCGCCTTGGTGACGCGACCAAGATAGCTGCGCACCGTTGGCCGCCAGAAGCCGGTCATGTCGAGAGACACGGCCTCCGCAAGCCGGTCGGCCGTTGCCAACGCCCGCGGCCGCCGCTCCCGCGGCAGTTTCACCGCATTGACGGTGAATGCGGCGCAATGCGCAAACAAGTCCATGCGACTATCGTGGTCGAGTTCGGCCACGAAAGTCCAAAGGTCAGTGACGTCACGGGGCATCTGCCTTGCCCAATTGTTTGCCGGGCGCAGCGATACGGCCGCATCGGCTATCTGCCCGCCTGCAAATTGTTGATCCAGCATTCCGCGTTTCCCATCTCGGGCCCCTATCAGAAGCCCGGTTTCGTGGCAAAATACGCCGAAGGTCTGCGCCGTGCGGGGTTTCCCGAATGAGCGCACGCAGCCCGCAAAGTCGCTGATGCCATTGTCGAACGACCGCGATGTTAGCTGCGGTGCATAAATCCGCTTGTGGCTCTTCTCGGACATTGCTGGCAAGCAGCTAGGCGGCACGCCCCGGCCAATGGACTCTGGTACGGATTGGCGCAATCCTGCGGTCGCAAATAGTCCCAGTGCAGGGACTGCCTATTTAGCCGACCAGCAAATATCGGGAGGACAACAACATGAGGACGCAGGACAAGACGCTAGTCGCTTCCATCGTGGCTGCAGTGATACTCACCGCAACAGCCAGCGCTCAACAGGCGCCATCCCCACCTCCGATAACGCCTTATGGAGCGCCACTGGGGCTCGAGGCAGCCAAGAAAGTGATGGCTGCCGCGGAAACGGAGGCCGAAAAGAACAACTGGGCGATGGCCATCGTCATCCTCGACAGCACGGGCCACACGGTGATGCTGCACAAGCTCGACAATACGCAATACGGCTCTCTTATGGCTGCCGAGGACAAGGCGCACAGCGCGATTAACTACAGGCGCCCTAGCAAGGTGTTCGAGGATCTCGTGGCGCAGGGGGGCATGGGTTTGCGTTCATTGGCACTCCGTGGGGCATCTCCACTAGAAGGCGGCATTCCCATTAATGTGGATGGCAAGATTGTCGGGGCGATCGGCGTCTCTGGCGGGACGTCAGTTCAGGATGGCCAAGTCGCAAAGGCGGGTGCCGACGCCGCGAAGTGAAAACCGCGCTCGCATCACCGAGGTCGCCTTGTCGCGCGGCCTCAACGCGTGCGCCTTGTCGCTTATGCAACTGGCGACGTCCGCTGTTGGCCCAAGAGCGAAGGTCGGCTTGGCTTCGAAATGGTCCGCTTTATCGGGGTAGCGCGGAAGTGACCGACCGATCAGCCAAATGGCGCTATTGGACCCAAAGTCGAAGTCGGATTGGCGGTAGGCGCGCCGTTCACCTAAGTGGCGCGAACATAACCGTAGCGCAGGTTCGAGGGCTGCTTCGCAGCTTGTGTGTACTCGTTTTTGAGCGCTGCGAGGCGGTCCTCGGAAAAGGTCGGCATCCTGATGTTCCCAGCCGCCTTCAGCTTGATCTTGTAGAACCTGGTGGCGTTGCCCGCGAAGATTAGCTGCTTAGTAGCGCTGTTGGCATCGCCAAGCGCCGCAAAGCCGTACTTCTTCTGCATATCCTCCGGGATTTCGAGCCTACGCAGCGCCTCGATCTGCCACTGCGGTGAGCCGTACCAGACCGAATCGGTGCCCCACATCACGTGGTCAATCCCCATCCCCTTGATCAGCGTGCCGACCAATGCGGCGCAGAACTTCGGATGCGCTACAGCCGAATTGGCAAAAGACGTGCCGAGTTCGGCGTAGACATTGGTGACGCCGAACTTCTGCGGGATTTCCGCGAGATCCGAGGCCCATTGGATGCGGCCAGTCTGCTCGAACTCGGCCCACGCCTTGTCCGGCAGTTCGAGGAACGCCCGCAGCGCCGAGTGATAGATCACGAAGTTCATCTGCGGCCAATCCTTGGCAGCCTTTCCGATGTCCGACGCGGTTGCGTATTCCCATACGCCGGCGAACGACTTTTCGTAATCGGGCGGCAGCAGCCCCTTATGGATGCATAGCGTGTTGATGCCGGCCTTCACGGCTTTGTCGTAGAATGGATACATCACCTGCTCGTCGTCGAGTCGGTATGGGAATTTGGAGGGCGCGAGCGGATCGCCGATCGTGTAGGCCTTCCAGGAATCCGGCTTGTAGACCTCGATTGCCTTGTCGACCTCCTCCATCCAGCCGGGCTGCTTGGGGGTGATGACGCTGTGCGCCAGCAGGCGGCGTGAGCCGGCGAAGTCGTTGATGAATTCGCGCGCCTTGACGATCTGCTCGTTGGACAGAAGCCACCAACTCGGATCGTCGAACGGCGCACCGCTGAGAAGCGCCATATTCGTATCACTGTCGTAGTAGATTTCTTTTACATAGTTCTGGAACTTGTAGCGGGCGAGCGAGGAGACGCCCTCATCTTTCATCTTGGGGTTCCAGTGCTGGCTCGCGAAGTCCGCCAGCCCCAAAAGCTCCTTGTGATCGAAGTCATCGCGCACGAAATGGGTCTGGACATCGAAGATGAACTGGCCGGCGAGGGTTTGCGCACGCGCCAGCATCAGCTCGGGTTCGCGGGCCTCGGCGGGCGTGACCTGGAAGACATTGCCGTAAATGTCGTTCATGGCGAGGAACGCTGCCGCCATGCCGCAGCTCGTATGCAGGAACTGCCTGCGGCTTAAGGCGAGGTGCTTGCCGTTCACGTCGGCAAGTTCGTTGATCCGTGCCTCGACCTTCTTTTGCGTAGCGCTCTGTGGAGGTGGGAGATACTCGCCGTTGGAAACAATCTGGGTCGGAATCGGCATTGCCGCCGATGCCGTCTCCGCGCCCGCGACGAGACGCTGTTCTCGCTCACTAAGCCAGGTGCTCATTGTTCTTCTCCCGTTTGTTGGTATCGACGGTGCTGCGCGGTGGGCGCATGAGGCTGCGTGTTTGGTCACTCCCCAGTTAGGCGGACCGACTCGTTGCGCCTCTCTATGAAGTCACCACACACGCGCCACGCTCAAGCGGGTCGCTTTACCCTGCGGAAGCGCAGATATGCTCGAAAAGCTGGTTGCGGTGGCGGCGTATGGTCGTTGAATTGAATGCTCAAACCTCGATCGGCGCAAGGCCATGTAATCTGACAGTCACGCTGTCCCAACACCGCATCATTCTCTCATCTGATCGTTTTCACGGCCGAGGTGTAAGCTCGTCAGCTCATGGCCCATCGGCGAAGTGGTGAACTACGTCACCGAGGTCCGCTTGGCGAGGCACAGCGGACTAGATTTCTTCGGTTGAGTTCTTCGCGTTTTTGATCCGAAGCGGGCATCAACCCGTTTGCCAGGCTGTAAGTCAATATCTCTGCCTTTATTGTTCGCCTGCAGGTAGTATAGCCTTGCGACTGTACGCGGCGCGCAGCTTCTATCTCAAACTCACGCTCGCCGCATTGCGACTTGAGTTCTCTTGCTGCATGGAGCTTGGGAGATTCTCATGGAAAAATTGCTTCTGACCGCGACCAGCTTGATTATGCTGTCTGTTCCGGTAATCGCGCAAGATACTGAGGCGCGGCTGATGCCCGAGGCGCTCGTATGGAAGGATAATCCAGCCTTTCCAAAAGGCGTTCAGATTGCCACCTTGGTCGGCGATCCCAGCAAGAAAGGCGAAGTTGTCGTCTTGCGCATCAAGTTTCCAGCGAATTTCCAAATGCCTCCGCACACTCACCCCTATTCTGAAGTTGTCACCGTCTTAAGCGGGGCAATCGGCAGCAGTCATGGTGAGAAATTCGAAAAGAAGGGTGATCTCCTAAAACCTGGCTCGTTATGGGTGTACCCTGCGAAACACCCGCATTTCGCGTGGACCGGAAGCGAGGAAGGAATACTTCAGGTTCAGTTCATTGGCCCAGGTGGCATCGATTACATCAATCCTGCTGACGATCCGCGCAAACAATAACGGCTGCACGAAGAAGCGACGGCGGTTATGTCCGGTCTTGCCCATGGCCGAAACCCGGATTGAAGATCGCACGTCAACTCACCGGGTAGGCCGGACGCCGCTCTAAGTCGCTATTGGCCCCAAGCAGCGGTTGGTGGATGTCTGCTATTCCGCCGCTGTTAAAAGCTAACCAGACATCCCTCGAACGGGCCGAAAACGACGCGATTGATCCAAATCGGTCATGGAGTGGCTGCTGTTCGACAACGGCGCTATGCTTCCGCCCCGCGGGGTATCTGCAATCGTTTGGAGCGGGAGCAATCGAAGACCGGCACAATCAGATCACGTTAGCTAGTCTTCTCCACCT
>NZ_JCAMOR010000128.1:0-12553 GCF_059512385.1 Bradyrhizobium sp. Crot121
GCTCGCAGTCGATGGGTTAAGACTGAAGAAGGTCACGGGGACCCTCAGCTTGCGTTAGTGACCGCATCAGTTCCCCCCAGTTCCCTCCTCGGGCCCGCGCCGCTCTCGCGTCCTCCCTCCGCGCTGATCGCCATGAAGCAAGGCGGCGGGCCAGAAGCAAAGCCGGGCGACGGCACGCCCATTCCGACCATCGTCTTCCACGGCGATCGCGACACGACCGTGCATTCGAACAACAGCGGTCGAATTGTCCGGCAATCCATCGGCGAGCCGGGCCGCCAATCGGTGCGGGTCTCCTTCCGATACGGACTCGCATCACGTCGGCTCGATTCTTTCCGTCGGGAACGACCGGCCGATTGGGCCGTTCGACTGCGCGACGGATGCCATTTCCTAGTGAGCCACCAGTGAGCGTACTTCTCGTCGAGGACGACCCTCTGATCCGCGAATTCGTAGTCGAAGCGCTGCGCGAGGCAGGCTATCACGTGATCCACGCGAGCACTGGAGAGGAGGCTCTGGCCTGGTGCGAGCACCACGTCGCGCTGGTCACCGACGTCAGGCTGCCCGGACAAGTCGATGGATGGCAGATCGCGGAACGCTACCGAGAGCAGGATCCGAACCTGCCGGTCATCTACGCAACGGGCTTCTCGCCCACCCCACCACGCCCCCGGCAGCCGCATCGTGAACAAGCCCTTCCATCCGGAGGAGATCGTCCGGACAATCAAGGAGCTCGGCGAGGAAAAAGGGGGCACCGCCTGGTTAGCTGCTCTACTCATGGCATAGCCTTTCTCTTCTTCAAACAGTTCGGTGAGGGGTCGTTGCGATCCTGTACGCCGATCCTGCGCAGGGCATGTTCGTAGGCTCGAGACAGCCGCGCGATCTCTTCAGGCCCGAGAGGTGAGTTTTGAATTATCCGGTAGATGGCCAATTGTTATTCCCATGCGGGCACCAATCGCTGAAGGAGCATTGCATCGTCGAAGCAAATTTTGGTTTCGCGAACTGCCGCCTTACTTTCGTCCTGCGAGGATGCAGTGAGAGGTAGTTAGCGAAGAGCGCCGCTGACCTGCGGTCGTACTCGTCTGCCTTTCCGGGCGACTGGATCAAGAAACTTCGCTGCGCGCAGAGGAACGATAGCGCGAGCGCCAGGTTTTCCCCGACGCCCCTGCCCCAAGGGGCGAAGCCCGTACTGGCCCGAGCTCATAGCCCCTGCCCCCCGAGCTGGGCCTTCATCCGGCGAGCTTGGGAAGCGCCGCGAACCGGAGGCATCGGCGAAGCTCCCGCCCTTCCGAATCCTTTGCTCCCCAGAGGCTATTGGTCTTCGTCTGCGGCGGCCGAATCCTGGGTGCCGAGCAGCTTCAACGCGGTCTCGATCTTGGCGAGGCGCGCCTGGATTTCGGCGCGCTCGTTCGAGCCGGGATCGGCTTCGAGCCGCGCCAGCAATTGCTCCTTCTGTCCCAGGAGCTTTGCAACGGCAGTCATCTCATCACCGAGAAAAGTAGCCATATCGAAGGGCCGCTCAGAGAGCGGCCCTTTTCCTAGTTCACCAGCGGCCGGTGCCGAAGCTGAAACCGATGCTCGGGCCACCGCCGTAGTAGCCGTAGCCGCGATCGTAGTAGCCGGGCCCGCCATAGGAGCCGTAGCTCCGGCGCACCACATAGCCGTCGTCTCCGCCGTAGTATCGCTGGACGTAGCGGGGACCGCGGGTGCGGTAGCAGCGACCGTACTCACTGCAGACCAGGCGAACCTGATCGACGTTGGCCACCTCCGCCGACCCGAGCGAGGTTGGATTGAGCGGAGCTGCCGACGCAGCCGACGCCAACAAGGCGGTCGCGAAAGCACCGAGCGCAATTGTCTTCATGTTCGTCTTCCTCCGTTTGGCGAGATCAGTCGATTTCTTCGATGACGCGACGTTCCTGCGGTTCGACGATGTAGGTGCGGCTATCCCGGTGAATGTACCGGTACTCCCGCAGGCTCGGCGCATCGCGATAGACCTCGTCGGGGAAGGCATCGATTTCGACGCCCTCCGGCACGCGCTCGCCCCGGCGGATCTCGGTTCGGACCGTGCTGCCGGTCGTTTGCCGCTCGCGCTCGACGGGACGCGCCTTGGCGTGCTTGCGGATCACCTCGCGATCACGATCGGTGAACGTCACTTTGCGCTGCTCGGTGCGCGCCGGCGCCGCCGCCGTGGAGCGCCCCGAATACGGCAGGACCGCGACGATCTGGTAGCTGGAGGGCTCCACGATCACGATCTCGTCCTTGACCAAGACAAAGTTGTAGCCCCGGTACTGCGGCACGACCTCGACCACCTCAGTCGGCAGCGGCTGCAGGCGGACATCGCGCGGCACGGCCGTGCCCACCGACAACGAGAAGTTCACGTTGGTGAGAGGCTGCACGTTCAGACGCGAAATCGACGTGCTGATGCGGGTCCGCTGCTGATCGTTGATATTCACCGACGCGTTCACGTTGGTGTTCGACGAACGATCGGCCGTGTTCTGCTGATTGTTCGGCTGCTGGGCCGTATTCGACCCGGTACCCGTCGGCGACTGCGCCTGGTTGGAGCCCGAGGCGGGCGGGTTGGCGCTTTGCGTTTGGGTGTTCGTGTTCGAAGGAAAGTTGGTCTGCGCCTGGTTGGTCGAATTATTAGAGGTCGGCGCCTGCGTCGTATTGGCCGTTCCGGAATTGGACGGCTGGCCTGCAGCGGTCTGCCCGGTCGACGATGGAGACTGCGTCTGGGCCGAATTGGTGGAAGGATTGGTCTGCGCGGACCCCGAAGACGAGTTCGACGACGGTGTCGAAGTTGAAGAGGACGGCGTCGTCGATGTGGAATCCTGCTGGCGCTGCGTGGCCGACGGATTGGAGCTCGACGTGCTCGGAGAAGACTGCGCGAGAGCCGAAGTCGCGATTGCCACTGCAGCGGTCGTAGCCAAGAGTAAACGCTTGTTCATCTGAAACCTCCAAAATGCGGACGTCGGTCAACATTCCATGCGGCGCGCGGTTCCAATTCGGGAAAACTTGGTAACTCTCCTGAAGCAGGGATCTGGATGTCCTCCGAGGCGCAGAAGCATTCTGGTGTACCGAAATGGCGCGTGCCCGCTGCAGCCGGGAATAAGCGGAACTTCACTCGCACCTCGCGGTTGGCATTGACTGCTTACAACCAACGAGGAGAACACCCATGAAGAAGCTGATCGTGTGCGGCGCTCTCGTCGCCTTCGCCCTCGGCACCCAGGCCGCCAGCGCCGCCGAGTTTTACATCGTTCGCGACGCGACCACCAAGAAATGCACCGTCGTCGACACCAAGCCGACGACGACCACCACGACGGTCGTGGGCGATGGCGTCTACAAGACCAAGGTCGAGGCCGAGTCCGCGGTCAAGACCACGAAGGTCTGCACCGAACAGTAAAGCGATCATCGGGCTTAAGACCCGACGGAAGCGTTCTGACAGCAATTGGAGGAGAAATGCCCGTACTGATTTTGTGGGCCGTTCCCGCCGTTCTGGTCGTTGGCGGCGTCGGCTATTTCTTGGTTCACATGCACTGAGCGAACGATCGTCAGCATGAACGGCTCGCCCGCAATCGGGCGGGCCGTTTTTTGACCCCGCCGCCGCTGGTTGCCATAAGGCAGAAAAAGGGCCCCGTGTGGGACCCCAATCTCAATGAGCGAACACCCTACTCTAGAACTGCGGAATCGCTTTCAATTGCTCCTCGTTGCCGCTCATGACGGCGTGTTCGGGGAACCAATCGTTCGCTTTGCGGCTCGTGGCCGTTGTCGACGCCGCGCCCGTGGGTGTCGTGAAGGATTCGATCAGATCCCCGTCCCTATCGACGTTCGATGGTCACGACGCGGACGGAAACGCCCTTACCTTCGGAGCGCAGGCAGTGATCAGAGAAATGTGGCCAGACCTGCTTCGAACACTCTGCCGCTCCCGACGTGGAGTCGCGGACCTGCTGGATCGTCGGCTGCGAAGGAGGCGTTTCGTCCGCGAGGGCCGGCGTCCCGAGAATGACGATAGCTGCCGTCGCGGCAAGAATGATTTTCAGGGGTTCCTCCTGATCGGCGACAACGGTTGGCGTCGTCAGCCGTTCCGGCAGCGATCAAACGAGCTGCTCCGTTTTCGAATCCTTCGCGCGCCACTGCTTTGCCCTCACGGTTGGCGCCCTCCGCGAGCGACCAACTCGCGATATCGGCTTTCATACGCTCTCGCCATCAGGTCGGCGCCAAAGCACTCCTCGAACCGGCCACGGACTATTCTCCGGTCTAGCCGGACGACTTCCTTGACCGCTTCGATCGCCTGCTCCTCGCCGTCTACCATGAAGCCGGTGACGCCGTCTTCAACGACTTCGGGCACCGATCCCGAACGATACGCGATCACGGGCGTGCCACAGGCCATCGCCTCGATCATGACTAGCCCGAACGGCTCGGGCCAATCGATCGGAAATAGAAGGGCTGCTGCGCCGGCGAGGAACGGCTGCTTCCGGATTTCATCCACCTCGCCGACCAGCCGGATGTTCTCACCGTCGATCTCGGGTTCGAGCTTCTTCTTGAAGTAGCCCGTCTCCGCGCGGGGTATCTTGGCCGCGATCCGCAGCGGCATCCGGACGGCGCGGGCGATGCGTATGGCGTCTTCCGGGCCCTTCTCCGCCGTCAACCGGCCGAGAAAGGCCAGGTACGAACCGGGTTCGTAGGAGGGCTGAAGCAGATGCTTGGGTAGCCCGTGCGGAATCGTCGCGATCCAGTTTGCGTCCGGAAGCGCACGGCGCTGGTTGTCGGAGATGGAGATGAAAGTAGCTTCCTGAAAAGCCCTGATCACGTCGGATAGCCCCGGAAGGTCGAGTCGGCCATGCATCGTCGTCAGAAAAGGCACTCCGGTCCGGCTCAGGACCGGCAGGGGCAACCAGTCGACATGGGAGTGGATCACGTCGAATTCGCGCGCGCGCTCGGCGATGGCTTCGATCAGCAATGCGCAGGCGGCGTTCGGATCGACACCTCTCCGCCCCAGACGAAGCGCGCGGGGCCACACCGCGTGGAGCTTTCCCCTGGTGTTCGAATCCCCGCTTGCGAACAAGGTGACGTCGTGTCCGAGATCGACCAGTTCGTCGACCAGCCAGGCGATCACTCGCTCGGTGCCTCCGTAAAGCTTGGGTGGAACGCTCTCGGCCAACGGCGCAAGCTGGGCGATCCGCATCGCGCTAGTCCCCCAAAACGATCCGCAAGCCGATCACGATTGCCGCGGAAATGAGGAACGAGATTGCGAGCAACGTCCAACTGGGCCTTGTGCTTCCGCGGGCTACACGGGCGACGAGCATTTTCATGCTCGTCAACATTCGTCGCGGGGAAGCCGGTGCAGGTAGGCAATCCCGAAGCTGGCGAGCTCTTCGGTATCGCTCTCTCGCTCTTCCCATCTCCTGTGCAGATGACGCTCCAGCAAGCAGCGTCGGCTGTCATGAGCTTCCACGTCGGGGTGCCGCGCTCGGTACACCGTCCAGGCGGTCTCCGTGGCGTTCTTCAAGACGGCTTCGTCAACCATGCTCGCTCTCCGGAGACTGGTCCCGTCACTGCCAACTCAAGGCACTTCGGAAAGTTTCCTGTTTTTCCCGACTGTAGACGAAGTGAGGACGAGATCAGGATGCCTCCGCGCGCGCTCGCGCCGCCCGTCGGCGGTGCAGGCGTTGGGTTCGGCCCGCTCTTGTCGAGGCGAAAAGTCTGGGCGCGGGCTCTACGACTGAGAGTTGTTCGACGGGAGCATCGGGTCCCGTCTGTGGCCCAGACAACCTGTTCTCCATGAAGTCGAGTACCGTCCGACCCTTCTCGGTGATGCGCCACCTCCATTCAGACGCTCGACCAGCGCCTGCGAGAAGATGTCGAGATCAGGCACGCGCGCCGCTAGGCGCTTGGTCCGCTCGGCCCAGTCGCGGCCGCTGCTCGCCAGGATGGCCATGTCGCGCTTGAGGTCAGCCATGACGGCAAATCCATCCGGATAGCTCACCAGGATCTTGAGCACGGTGACCTGGAAATTCACCCCCGTCCTCCGCTATCGCAGCATGGTGGAAGCAACGTGCAACGCGTCGCGACCTACCTGCTTCAGGCTTTCCGGCGCGGTGTCGCCTTTGGCAGCGGCTTCCAGAATCCGCGAAGCGATGTGAGCGCGAGCGCCGGTTTCGAGCGACGCTGCCCCGGCGCCGAGCATATCCATTGCCCCTGCCGCCGGGGCCAGCAGAAACCATTGCCCGTTTTTCCCGTTATCGGCGGGGCGCGAACAGTGTGAAAGGATCATTCGATGAAGAAGATCGCAATGTCGGCGCTGATGGCCGGCGCTCTTGGTCTGGCCTCGGTCGCCACGACGTCTCCGGCCGAAGCTCATTGGCGAGGTGGAGGGGACCCGGCATCGCGGGCGGCTTGGTCGCAGGCGCCGTGATCGGCGGCCTTGCCTCCTCGGCGTACGGCTGGGGGCCCGGCTATGGCTACTAGGGGGGCCCCGGCTACTATAGAACCGGCTATTATGGCGGGCCCTACGCCTACGATGTTGATGGGGTAGCTCTTTTCGAGGTCGGGAATGGTGAGATTGGAGATGAACCAGGCGGGCACGCTGCTATCCTTCCCGCGCAAAGGTGGCACCGGCTCATATGTTCCCGCTGGAAATATCGGATTGCCTCGGAATTTCCGAGCCCCTTGCCAAAGGCATCCAGCGTCTGCTCCGGATTGAGCGAAGCTGTAAGAGCTCCATTGAGGGCTCTCGCGACAGCGCGTGCGGACCCCGACTCCTGTTCATTTTCGTACTCGAATTGGTCGGGGGAGAAGATTAGAAGCGCCACCGCGCCGGACGCCAGCGCGCTCAGGATCATCAAAGCGATCGGAAGCAGCAGCCTCTGCCGAAAGGAAAGAACATTCCAGATCTTCTGCAATTCGTGCTCCTTCGGTCGGTTCGCCCGACGTCCCGCTCAGATATTTGAACCATTACAGTGCTCGCGACGTTCTCCACAACTGGAGGAAGCGACGACGTGCTAATGAGGACCAGATCGACATGCGGGTACTGATCGTCGACGACCATCCCGTTGTCGTGACGGGATGCCGAGCCCTATTCACGGCCGACCCTTCCGTCGAGATCCTGGCGGCTTCGAATGCGAAGGAGGGCCACCGTGCGTACCTGCAGAAGCATCCCGACGTTACGGTGGTGGACGTAGGGCTTCCCGACCTAACCGGGTTCGAGTTGACGCGCCGAATCCGCAAGGATGATCCGGCCGCCAAAATCGTCATGCTCAGCGTGAGTGAGGATCCGGCGT
This sequence comes from Bradyrhizobium sp. Crot121, assembly GCF_059512385.1. Classification (NCBI taxonomy): domain Bacteria; kingdom Pseudomonadati; phylum Pseudomonadota; class Alphaproteobacteria; order Hyphomicrobiales; family Nitrobacteraceae; genus Bradyrhizobium; species Bradyrhizobium sp. Crot121. The sequence goes on from NZ_JCAMOR010000128.1 coordinate 7,272, forward strand.
TCGTGGTGCGCGCGGTCGAGATGGGCATTCAGGGGTATATCTCGAAAAGCGATGATCCCCGGCTCCTGGCCAAGGCCATCCGGAGGGTTGCAGCTGGGGAGCGCTTCGTCTCGCCGCGTCTGGCTGAAGCGACGACCTTCGCGAGCGCGGCGATCAAGGCCAGCCCTTTGACGCAGATGAGCGCACGCGAGCTCGAGATCCTGAGGCTTTTGGGTCGTGGCGACCGCATCTCAGAAGTCGCGTCCGAACTTGGCATCTCCTATAAAACCGTCGCCAACACGACCTCCACGCTGAAGACCAAGCTCGGCGCCAAAAATCACTCCGACCTCGTCCGGATTGCAGTCGAGATCGATTTGCACCGCTGAAGAGTCGTCGACTGGAATCCTGTTTTTCGGCGGTTTTCGCGCAATAGCGACATCGGTGAGAGTTCTGCTCACCAAATGCCATCATTCGTTGTGCTTGAAAATCGAATTCTTTGATAGTTTTAAGGCCGGCCGGAGGCCATCCTATGGGATGAGCAGTGCTTCACCTCCTCGGTCGCAAAGCGGGATTACCAGAAAATTACCTTCAAGTTGCAGCACCCCTGCGCACTGGGAGCGGTACGACCTCTGACGGACGGCCAAGAGGGCGAGCCATATGGAGCTATCCCGACGAACTGATTGAACTCATCGTCAGAAGCGTCCGCACGAACCCAATATGACAATTAGGAACGCAATCGGCCGAGCGGAGTTAGATCGCCGCCTCTCATGTTGTGTTGCGAGCCGAGCGAAGGAAGCCCATGCGTCGCGTTCGACTTGTGATAGCAGATCGACGTCCCATCGTTCTACAGGGTTTTGCATCGCTGCTCGGAGCGCAGCCCGATTTCGAAGTGGTTGCGTGCTGTCTTGATGGAGCTAGTTGCCTTGCGGCCATTCGCAGCTTGACGCCCGATGTGGTGTTACTGGAGGACGGGTTCACCGACGTAAGCGCTTCCGACATCCTCGCCGTCGTTGACGACGAAGGCCTTTCCTCCCGGCTGGTGTTCTTCACTGCTACTGTCGCCTGCGGCGATCTAGCCAGGGCACTGGCGAGTGGTGCTTGCCGCGCAATTTCGATGAACGCCAAACCAGAAGCGCTGGTGCAATCCCTGAGGCTGGAAAAACCGGGGTCAGACCTGGCGAGGGTCGGTAACGAAGCTAATGGAATCGCCTCGTTCGGCAATAACGTTCTGGCGCTCCTGACCGTCAACGAGCGGACGATCATGGATCTCGTCGCCGAAGGTTTGTCGGACACTGAAATTGCCCGGGTGCTCGGTGTCTCTCTGGAGATCGTCAGGATTCACATCGACCACGCGCGACAGAAGCTCGGAATCAACAGCCGGACGGAGCTCGCTGCGCTGGCAAGGTCGCGCCGTTATGGCGCGATGAGTATCCTGGCAGCTGCGATCCTGGCAGCGTTGGACGATTCGCACGGTCACGCCGCAACCGAAAGCTTCACGGTCATGGCCGCAAATGGCTGCGCGGAGGTCGTCACCATCAAAATCAGTTGCAAGGAAGCAGTATCAGGTGGCACCCCGGCCAGAGGCGCGAGCAAGGACCGCGGCGGCGCCGCAACTGGGACATCATCGCCGACCGGCAAACTCGTCGACCCCTTGGCCGAGATTGCCGCGAGCCTATTTGCGCAGGCGGCACTCAACGCGCCGAGGCCGGGTTCGAGCGGCTACAGCATCTTCATGGTTGCAGCTTTCGCCGCCTTGATCTACGACCTCGATGGTGCCAACCACGCGGTGCAGGCGTTCGATTTCGGCGACGACATTGTAACTTCATCTACCGCAAGCGACGCCAACGGACTGGCATCCGCACTTCCCGGCTTCGCAAATTTCGGCGGCACGGCCGTGTACGATGGGGGGGTCGCATTCGAGTTCGCCCAAGGCGATACAATCGCCACAGACGGCAGCGACCTTTATGTCGGCAATGCCCATGCGGAGGATGGCAGCAGTGACCGAGAAATTCCTATTCCCCGAGGTTCCGGGACCGTTGATGTTGTTGCGGCGGCCGCGAACGAAGCCTCGCAGCGTGACCCAACGCAGACGGGCCGGGATAACGGGTCAAATCAGGATCGATCGCAATCCGATTTGCGCGCTTCCGACAACAGCTCCGAAGCCGCTAAGCGTGAGGCCCCGGGAGACGATTTAAATCACGGTCAATCGCAGAAGGCCCTACATGAGTCCGACAACAACTCCGGAGCCGCCAAGGGGCGCGCCAAGCATGAGGGCGCGGGAGACGATTTAAAGCACGGTCAATCGCAGAAGACCCTACATGAGTCCGACCACAGTTCCGAAGCCGCCAAGGGGCACGCCAAGCATGAGGCCTTGGGAGACGGTTCAAATCATGGTCAATCTCAGAAGTCACCGCATGAGTCCGACAACGGCTCCGTGGCCGCCAAGGGGGATGCCAAGCATGAGGTCCCGGAAGACGGTTCAAATCACGGCCACTCTCAGAAGGCACTGCATGAGTCCGACAACGGCTCCGTAGCCGCCAAGGGAGATGCCAAGCATGAGGCCCCGGGACAAGATTCGAATCGCGGACAGGCGCACTGCGATTTGCAGACTTTTGAAGATGGCTCCGCGGCCGGCAAGCAACACGCACAGCATCCACAGGCAGGTGATCTAGATACTGGCAAACCGCGGCAGAATATGCCAACGGCGTCCGTAAATTCTGCCAACGACGCACATTCGGCATTGAAGATTACGACTGAAGGAAAGGGCGGGCCTTCTTCTGACAACGCAGACCAGGCCAAATCAGCGATTGGCACCGAACTTGGCGATTCCTTTCATTTTAAGAGTGGCGCCGACAATACGTCTTCAGAAATGTATGACCTTCAGCAACTGAGCCAGGGAAATGGAAAAGCCTATGGAGATGGCCAGCATGCTGTTGCACGCGAGGGGCCTGAGCCGGCCCAGGATGCTGACGGGATTGATATTTCAGATGCGCACAACGATCACTCATGGCACGCCAATCTCCATGCGGCTCACGATTTGATTGTGTAGCAATTTACTGATCGAATGGCCGGGGCCGCGGTTCAAGCGCTTTTTGCGCTGCTGACATCGCAACGCGAAGTTGACGCGATCATCGCCGAGACACTCAAGTGCTACGATGATGGAGCAAGTCGTCGCGAAGCATCCGCTATGTCATGTCAGGGTTCATCGGAGGACGACGAATTCGAACACCTTCGCCTGTTTCTGGTGAGGCAAACACAAACTCAACGGCGAGGTCATCTTCCATCTGACGTCGGAGCTCTTGAAGGATAGCCCGTCGGCGAGGATCAATCGGGCTCGCCTTCATTGTCTCGATAAGGGCAATCGTCTTTCGCGAAATGCCGACCTTGTCGGCGAGCTGAGCCTTGTCGAATCCTAATAGATCAAGTTAGCGCGATCCGGTCCGTCTTCAGCCCCTTCGGGTGCAGCAGCCGGCCTCGAATTTCGAGATGGCGAAATTCATGGTAAGGATCGGAGCCCGTTCCGTGTTCAGGCTGAGCAAATAGCTCCAATCTCTGCCGTCGATCGCGATGACGTAGTAGACGTCCGGCTCATGCGGCCGGCGACCACCTTTTTTCCTCACCGCCTTCCGCCTCGGCTCCGCACCCATTGCGGCTTTCCACCATCCGATCACGGCAAGCTATGCGAGTCGGTCGCCACCGCGGACCCCTCCTGAATCACTCGGAAGACGCGGGGCCGACAGCAGCTTCGAGAAGAGTTCTCATAACCCAGTGGATGCTTGTATGTGCGTCAACGACGTGTGCCCACGTCAATTTAACGCCGTCGGAATGGTTAACCCCTTTCTTGTTGACGAGGTCCAATCTGTCGAGCTCATGTAGCGCTACCGGCAGAAAGCGAAATCTTTCCCGAAGTTCGGCGCTCCAAGCGATGCCGTCGCGATCTAGGATTTTCTTTGTAATCCCGATCAATTGACCCAGTGGCCTCCCCTCCGCCGAAGCGCCCAACGCCGCTAGGACAAGCCTAAGAATGGGCTCCGCAACTCTGGACCATCGCACGACCAGGGCGTCGATCGGCTGCCCGCCCCTCTCGGATGGTCTCATACGACGGAAGCGAGCGAAGAGCATCTCCGCTTCGACAAGGCTGGACCTATGCTCACGATCGAGAGCATCCCAGAGCTTGGGCGAAAATGCCTCGCTCAGGATTGCCGTGAAATCCTCGGGGGGGTGCCGTATCGATGAGGGGAAGCCAGGATAGAAGCCCATCGACGTCCCGACGCAATGCCGCGACGTCGAGGGATTCCCTTTTTAGGATGGCGAGCACTGCGTATTTGCTCGACCGGTGATCAGCGGGCAAGTCCGTTATGAACCGCGCAAGCCCGACAAGGTCGGGCAGCGGTTCACGGCAATGGAGCGCGCAGAAGAGCAGCCATTCGCCAAAGGTGAGATTGGTGGTCACGATGACGGAGGCGCGCTCATAGAGCCGGGGAGTTTTTCTTTGCTCTGCTCGCACAGCCAGAATTTTCTCAAGAATGGCGGTCGCGATTCCAATACGAGCTTTGCCGCCCAAGCATCTTCCTTGTCGGGATACTGCGGCCCAGAAAATCCGTCAATATAGGCTCCATGCTTCGTGATCATCACGAAGTAATAGAGGTAGCGCTCGATCAATCTAGCCTTGTTTCGGTACAGATAGGACGATCCGGTGACCTGCCCCGCGCATGCTACAACTTCGTGGGATCGATGACTTCGAAGCCGCGAGGGCACGTGCATCGCCATGGTAGCAGCCGAACTATCTGAACTCATACACAACGCGTTCCCCGTCAAACCTGTCCCCGAAAAGTTTTGGATCGACGGCAATCAACCACTCATTGGTGATATCCCGGAAGATCTTGCGAGGAGGATTGCGCATCGTCCTTGGGTTGATGTGACGATATTCGACTGGAGGATGACGGGGGGCTCACGCGAGTAGTGCTAGGCGGTACATCGATCCGAATGCCTTTCGATATTATTTACCATCCCTGTTGGTCGGCGGTTTGAATGATTTGGCCTTTGTCGATTGGCCTCTGGAAAGTCTTCTACCAGCCGGAAGGGAGCGCCGAACTACTGGAAGTTGGTGGCAGGAATATTGGACCGGTTTCGCTGACGGACAGAAGGAACTCGTTCGGACGTACTTGATTGGCGTTCAATCTATGCTTCGAGAGACGATTCATCTCAGCGAATTGCAGTTTATCGGTAAGCGCTAAGCCGATACCCAGGGTTCGGGGTTAGATTAGATGTGCGAAGAAGCGTCCGGATTGAACGGAGGTTTG
>NZ_JCAMOR010000129.1:0-12238 GCF_059512385.1 Bradyrhizobium sp. Crot121
AAGGCCTCAAGCTCATCGTCCGTGATCCCAATGACGCTAGCCAGGTCCGCGCGCCCTGCCACGAAGTCGATGGCGAGCTGTGCCAGCCGTTCGGTGTCTGTCGCATCACCACCATTCAATAGCTCACCGTCCGCCATCCTCATCATGTCACACTCTCTGTTGAGACGGCTTGGTGCTTGGAACATGCGACATTGATTGGGGGGCTGGCAGGATGTGACTGAGCGCCGCCTGCTCGTGCGCATACGCCCTTTGAAACGCTTCGTCCTGATCGGCGACAAATGCAGAAATTGAAGCGGCACTCATAGTGGTGTCGCCCAACGGGCAAGCACAACGGCCAAGTTGTTCGCGAGCCCGCGTCAAGAGACTATCCATCTGTGCGATGGTCTGTCGCGCAGCCTCCATCGTGTCATCGAGGTTCATTGCCCCTCCCAGACGGTCTCCTTGCCAACGCACCGTAGCGCCTGCAGGATTCGAAACCGCTTGCGCCACCAGCCCCGCTCAAGGGGCAACGACCTGCTCTCGGGGCCGGCCGCTCAAGGCCACCGACAGGCATCGTCTGCCGATGATAAGGTGTGCCAGAATCCCCTTCCTCACGACGAGAACGTTCCCGCAGCTGGCCCAATGGCATTCCTCCGTGTCCCGGTTGGATCAACCGCTCCGCAGGTCACTACTAGAGGCGGCACATGGCGCAAAATACGTGATCGCTATGAAGGCATAGTCGCCCGCGATGGATCGGTGCGTCTCAGCGCGAGCGCTTGAGACGGTGGCGCTAACCCGGAAATGCGTGTCGTTGCGTCAAATGAGTCGTTCGGCAAGAACTCGTCGCCGAGCCGTACGCATTTTTGGCCTTAAGCAGGTAACGATGAGGATCGCATTGACGGCGGATTGGGTTCTGCAGTCGCCTTGGACGAAACGCCGCGAGCAGCTCACACTTTGTGCCGGACCGAGCGGCTGACGGAGGGCGCCACTATCCATAGGCTACCGTTATGACTCCATGCCCGTATTGTATTGGCGCCGAGCGAGACGCCGAATTAGACCATCGTGAGAATAGATCGCTTGCAGCGCGCAACGCCACTCGGCAGACGGTCTTGTCATGTGGTGGCGAGGTGAGTGCTTGGTCACGGGACGTGTTGCGAGCGTGCGCCCTTTCGGAGCTCAGGCGCGATGTTTTCCCGGCGGAGGTCGGTGGCAGGACATGACATGGATGATCGGCAAACGACACATGACTCGGTTAGGGAAAGGGATTCGGCATCTATGTCTTTGTTGTCGACTTGTGCGACGCCCGACAGCCGCTCCCGCCTCCTGCGACGTCTCACGGAGACGGCATTCTTGGCTTGTGTCACGAGCGACGTGGTGAGGGCGAGGCGGATCGCGAAGGGACTTGAGGTCATTGCGCCGGGCAGCCGGGAGTGTGTCATTGCTTATGCGGTCGCAGATCTGACGGCAGGCGATGTTGCAGCAGCGCTGGAACGCCTCGATCCTCTTGCCAAAGCAAATGATGCATATGGGATGGCATTTCAGGCCGTGGCTCTTGGGCTTAATGGACGCCTAAGCGAACGCGATACTGTGCTCAGGAGCCTGCCAAGCGGCGAGCCCGGCCTCGAGGGGTTCCTCACAGCCTTGGGCCAGACCGAGCCAGCCCATACCGCAGGAAAGGACATCTAATGAGCAGCGTAGGTAGTATCCTCCCGCAAACAGGGCCAGCCTTTTTGGCGGTCGAGATGCCAGTCACATCGAAAGTATCGGCTGAATCCGTCGAGGCGTTTCGAGCCGCACTCGAGCCGCCTGTGCCATCGCAGCGAGCTGACGAACCGCTGATCATGGCTGGAGGCGAGCTGACGGAGGAGGGAGGGGGGGCGCTCGTTCCTCGCCTCTCCGATGATATCCTCAGTGGCATGGAAAAACTGAGCGCCGGTTTTGCAGAATCCATGCAAGGCGTGCGCAGGGCCGCCGAAGGCATGAACGCGGGGAGCATCCGCTCGGCTGAGTGGCTCGATGCGCAGGTCCAGCTGTCAGCTATGAGCCTGCAATACGACACTGTGACCAAGGTGCTTGGGAAGGCGACCCACGCTCTCGACACTTTCCTGAGCGGCCAATGAGCCACGGTGACGCGGGGCGTGGTTTTTGTATTGAAGCGGGCGGTGGCACTTCTGGTGCTATTCACGCTGGTCGGCTGCGGATCGAAGATCGAGCTCTATCGCAACCTTTCAGCGCGCGAGGCCAACGAAATGCTTGCATTGCTTCTGCGGCAAGGCATCCACGCGGAACGGACGGCCGAGACCGGCGGCACGACCTCGCTCGTGGTGCCAACAGAGGACGTGCCGCGTGCCATGGCTGTGTTGGACAGCGCCGGGTGGCCTCGCGATCATTTCGCCGATATGGGCACTCTCTTCAAGAAGGACCGGATGATCTCATCGGACACAGAAGAGCGTGTGCGCTACACTTATGGTGTCACACAGGAGCTTTCGCAGACTCTGTCCATTATCGACGGCGTGCTCAATGCCCGGGTGCACGCGGTCTTGCCGGAAAGCGCGAGTGACGATCGTAGTCCACCCGCCCCGCCAACTGCCGCTGTGCTCGTCCGTTACAAGCCCGGTGCCCCGATCGATCAGGTCGTGCCGAAGATCAAGGAGCTGGTCGCAAATAGCTTGAAGGGCGTGTCCTATGATCGGGTCTCAGTTGCCCTTGTAGAGGCCAATCAGGACAATACCACGCTTCGTCGAACGGAAGTGACTGCCGGGGCGTCAGAACGTAGCGACTCATCGCGCCTCTTGATCGGCCTCGTCGGCGGCATGGCGGCATCGCTGATTGGCAATGCAGTGCTCGTCTGTCTCATATGGCGGCGGCGCTTTAGCCATAGGAACGGTATGGCAGCGTCATGAACTTCGGCGAAGCGAACAATCAGACTATGCTCGCAATGAGCTCAGCAACAATCTCGGATGAATGGCTTGATACGTCGTGGGCGGGAGCGATGATGCGCTGCATCGCCGATCCTGCGGCCGATTTCGATGATACAATAGCGTTCGATTGGCCCGAATGGATGCCTCTGGACCTCGCTCAGTCCGACCCGTTTATTCGCGTCAAGCTTGGACGTTGGCTGCTTCGTGGCCAAGGTGGTGAAGCGTCCGCGATTATTTCGGCCGGCAACGCACCACGAACCCGGCTCGCATTTCTGCCGACGCCGGACGCTGCACGCCTTATCTGCCTCGCTGGAGCTTGGACCGGCGTGTCCAGCCTCATCGGCCTTCTTCGGACGGCCGATGTTTTGGCGGCACGCGCCGTTCTCGGAGAAGAGGCCTTGGCATTCGTTTCGCATGCCGCCCTGCTACCGCGACCGACCGCCGAACTGATGTCCGCGGTCAGCGCTTCCGAGATGCCGGCTGCGCCTAATGCATTCCTCTACCGCGGTGCGGCGACGTTCGGCCTTGCGATAGGCGCCATCCCACATGGGCTGCGCGCCCGACTACGATTGCGCCGACCTGCAGCGATCTGGATGGTGGTGGCGGACGCCTGCCGTGACGACAGTGCCGGCGAAGATGCCTTTCGTGCGATGCGGCGCCTGGCCCGCAAAAAGATGCCAACATGGTCGCATTGGTTCAACTGACGTCTGGCAGGGTCCGCATCCTCGGCCCAGGGCGAGTCCTGCCGGCAGAAAACGCACAGACGATCGTGGACGCGGAGCAATTGCTCGCTCAGGCGCGACGCGATGCGGACGCGCTCGTGGATGGGGCGCGCGAAAGCGCAGGGATGATCGAGACGGCAGCCAAGGAAGCCGCGCTGACAGCGGCGCAAGCGACCATCGAACAACGTTTGACCGCGATCGCCGTGGCGTCTCTGTGGATCATGGAGGAGAATCAAGAGCGGATTGTCGACATGGGCCTACAGATCGCACGTCGGGTAATCGATACCATCGCGCCGGATGATGCGGCGGTGCGGATCGCTTTGAATAGCCTCAAATTCACAGGTCATAGCTCCCTCGTCCGCTTACGCGTGGCACCGGCGCATGTCGAAACAGTTCGCAGACAATTGAACGAACTGCTCTCGACGGCGACGTCGCGCGCCGTCGTCGAAGTAATTTCTGATCCGCGTGTCAAAGATGCCGGCTGCATCCTTGAGACCGATGCTGGACTGGTCGACGCCACGATCGAAAGCCAATTAGCGGCGATCGAAGCCGGCCTGCGCAGCAGCCTAAAGGCCTCTGCAACGTGACTTCCGAGCGACCCGAGCAGCCAACGGCAGTCACCGCCATTCATTCTTCGCACGACGGCATCGATCGCTTGTTCCAGCTTGCTCGCACAGTGGTGGCGCAGACGTCGGCAATGCGCGTCCGCGGCCGAGTCCTTCAAATCGTCGGGACAATCATCCGTGCAACGGCACCTCGCGCCCGCATAGGCGACCTGTGCACGCTCCGCAACCCCGAGAACAACTGTGAATTGTCCGCGGAAGTCATCGGGTTCCAGCACGACATCGCCATTCTAACACCGCTTGGCGAAACACAGGGGCTTTCTACCCTCACTGAGGTGATCCCGATGGGAGAGCCTCTGACAGCACCCGCGGGCTGGAACCTTCTTGGCCGGGTGCTTGACGGTCTCGGCCGCCCTCTCGACACATCCACTCATGGGCCCCTGCTTCCAGACGCCCGCGTGCCAGTCCAAAGCGAGGCACCGGATCCCTTGACCCGGCGCATAATTGATCGCGCTCTTCCAGTCGGCATACGGGCGATCGATGGTCTTTTGACGTGCGGGGAAGGCCAGCGCATGGGCATCTTTGCCGCGGCGGGCGGCGGCAAGAGCACACTGCTGTCGATGCTGGTGCGTAGTGCGGCGGTTGACGTGACAGTGATAGCGCTGATTGGCGAGCGTGGCCGAGAGGTGAAGGAGTTCATCGAACACGATCTCGGCTCAGAAGCGCGACGGAGATCAGTTCTTGTCGTTGCGACCTCCGATCGTTCCGCGATGGAGCGGGTGAAGGCGGCCTACGTGGCGACGGCGATCGCAGAATGGTATCGAGATCGGGGACAGCGTGTGCTGCTTCTCATGGATTCGGTAACGCGCTTTGCGCGCGCCCAGAGGCAGATTGGTCTGGCGGCCGGCGAACCGGCCACCGCGCGTGGTTTCCCGCCCTCAGTCTTTGCAACCTTGCCGCAGCTCGTGGAACGCGCCGGCAACAACGATCGTGGATCGATAACCGCGTTTTACACCGTGCTTGTCGAGGGCGATGACGTCACCGAACCCCTGGCCGATGAAATCCGTTCCATCCTGGATGGCCACATTGTGCTCTCACGCACCTTGGCAACGTCGAACCACTATCCCGCTATCGATATTCTGGCAAGCGTCAGCCGTGCTATGAATGCTATCGTGTCGTCGCGGCATGAGAAATTAGCGGGTGAGCTGCGGGCCCTGCTAGCGAAATACCACGAGGTGGAACTATTGATACGGGTCGGCGAGTACAAGAAGGGAGCCGATCCGCACGCCGATACGGCTATCGCCAAGATAGAGAACATACGGGCGTTCCTGCGACAGCCAAGATGTGAACAAATTGGCTTCGACGCAATGCTTCAGGAGCTTGCCACGTGCCTCGCATAACTCCTAAGGCCGTACATCAATTGCTTGAGTTGAGAAAATTGCGGAGTCGCCGGGCCGACGAGACTCTACGAGTGCGGCAGTCAGCCATCGACAAATCCGATGCGGCTATCGAAGCGGCACTGACAATCCTTCGCACATGGCGGCAAGACCGGCCTCGTCTGGAACGCGAGATATACGATTTGCTGATCGGCAAAACCGTCGCTCTCAACGATCTTGAGGAGGCGAAGGCGAAGATGATCTCACTGCACGACCACGAACGGCTGCTCGAACGGCGCCTCGAGGAGGCACTGTCGGAAACCGAACAAGCCCGGCAGGCGCGTGAGGAAGCCTACAACGTCGCACGTAAGGCATATCGGGAGCTCGAGAAATGCGACAATCTGGTGCGTGCCTTGAACGCCGGCCCGCTCTAGGAGAAGGATCTCTGATCTATGGATCTAAGGAGCGGACCCTGCGGGTGCAGCCGTTGTGGGGCAGTTAGGCCTCAGAAGTTCTGTGTAGTAGCGCCTCTGTAAGAAGTTTGTGAGGTCAGCGAACAGACCCATCGGGGCCCTCCGATGAGCTTGCGACGCGCTTGCTGAACTGGGTGGCAAAACTGGCCATTGCGGTCATGTAACCGGTCGTCGCCAATGGTTCTCAGCATTTCTGCTGGCGAGAAAGAGCAGCGTCATCGCTGGCTAGTCATGGGCTGGTCGATGAGCGCGAGCATGATCGCCCGGTTGGTCGCGGATACACTATTAATGGCGATCCGACGCGGCGGGAAGCCGGTTGCGCTGCTGCATCCGAACCAGGACCGCCGTATGCCACCGAGGAGTTCCAGCCGCTGGCCGACAATGACATTGTCTCCACCATGAGCAGCCGGGGCAAAGTCCAAGACGACCCGCTGGAGGGCTTCTTTTCGTCACTCGAGACAGAGCCCACGGCGCGGGGACTTATCGAACGAGGAGCGATGCCAGAACTGATTTTTTCAATTAACCACCCAACGGTCTTGACGATGGGCTATCTCGGTTGGAGTTCTAATGCAAAGTTGGATTAGCCCACGGCGGAGTCCATCAAACCGGCTGCATCGACCCAAATCCTCGAGCCGGTCCATTCATCCCTTCTTTAATCTCTATGCCGCATCCGTGAACGAATTGATAGCCGCTCGCAAATCGTGCGCATGCTATACTCAATGTCGCTTAGTTCGGGAGGCTAGCCGCAGCGGCAAATCGGCTCACTTGCTAGCCATAAGCTAGTGTCCTGTCCCGGTAATTCGTGAGCAAAGTCGATGCAGTTTTTCGAGGATTGCGTCTGCCGTAGCGGTCCATCGGAAGGGCTGGCAGGTGGCGTTGTATGCCGTGACGAAGTGATCGATGTTCCGGACGAGTTGCTTAACATTGGAGAAAGAGCCGCGGCGGATCGCCTTGTCGGTGATCAACGCAAAGAAGCGCTCCACTTGGTTAAGCCAGGAACTGTAGGTGGGAATGAAGTGCATGTGCCAACGGGGCCTGATCGCGAGCCAAGCCCTGATCTTCGGGTGGTTGTGGGTCGCGTAATTGTGGATGATGCAGTGGATATCCAGCCCCATGGGAACCGCTTTATCGATCTCGCGCAGGAACGATAGGAATTCCTGATGCCGATGACGCGGCTTGCACCTGGCGAGCACCGTCCCATCAATCACATTCAGCGCTGCGAACAACGTGGTCGTCCCGTGGCGCTTGTAGTCGTGAGTAATGCCTTCGACGTAACCGAAGCCCATGGGCAGCATTGGTTGCGTGCGCTCCAAAGCTTGGCATTGACTCTTCTCATCGACACAGATCACCAAAGCGTTGTCGGGCGGGCTCAGATACAGCCCGACGACGTCGCGCAGCTTCTCGATGAAGAAAGGATCATTGAACAGCTTGAAGCCTTCAGAGCGATGCGGTTGCAAGCCGAACGTTCGGAAATAACGCTGTACGCTGGTCTTGGAGATGCCAGTTTCGGCAGCCACGGAGCGAACGCTCCAATGTGTGGAACCATCCGATGGCTTAGTGTGCAGCGTCGTTCTAATCAGCTGCGCCACGCGTTCGTCATCGATCGTTCTCGGCGCGCCTGGGCGAACATCGTCGTACAAGCCAGCCAGGCGCCGCTCAATGAAACGCGACCGCCACTTCCCGACCGTAGCATTGGTGAGTTGCATTCGTTGCGCGATCGCATTGTTGGGCTCGCCATCTGCACTACTCAGTATAATGCGCGCTCGACTGCTGAGCGCCGCGGGCAGCGAGCGGCTACGTGCAAACGTTTGAAGCTGCGAACGCTCTTGATCCGACAACACCAGATCTGCCTTGGGTCTGCCTATCGTCATCGCCATCTCCATCCCACAAGATCGCGAGAACGATGCAGAATTAATGCCAGTTATTTGCGGGACAGGACACTAGCCGAGCAGCATATAATTACTGAAGCTAGCGCTCAAGTCACCTGCAAACGCATGAGGGACACATGCAGCTGCGCAAACTCGATGGAATTCACTCAAGCCAATTCAACTCATCGGAGCCAGAGTGGCAGGCGGCCTGCTCCGCCGTGCCGCAGCAACCCGCAGGTGCAGCAACGTCAGGCCGAGTCCGCAATTGGCGCCGTGTCAGATATCGACTCCCGACGGTATTATCCTCAGGCCCATCCCGAGGACTTGAGCCTCGCCCAGGCGGCGATCCAGACCGCCATTGGACGAGGAATACAGCGATTGAACACGGCGGCGGATTATCTTGCGGCGCTGCGCAGACTGGCGAACCATCTCGGAGCGGTCGGCATGAGGATTGCTGCACTCGATCACGACGCGCTGGTCAATTACGTCAAACAGTTCTTCGCGAGTGACAGGCACATGAGGTTCGCTCTGCCCTGGCTGCGTCATCATCGTGAGCCCGGTGCTCCACCTCCTCTCAGGCGCCTACTCCCCTCGGAGGATGACGAGATGCTCATCGACGAGGCGATCAAGCAAGCTGCTAGGCGCCGGAGATGGGAACCCAAAACCGCAGAGGACTATGCTCGGGTTCTTCGCAGATTGTCGCAGGATCTCGCGTCGCGAGGGCAAACGATTGCTGCATTCGATCACAACGCGTTGGCCGCTCACGCTATGCAGACTGTACCAGATTTCGAAAAGACAAAGATTGGCCCGGCTCTGACGGCGCTTCGTGAGTATCGGCAACCATTGGAGGATCTCACCTCCGAGTCTCCGCCAAGGTTTGCTGCGGCGAAACGTTTGAAGGTAGCGGATCATCTAGGTCCATTGCCAGGCGCAAGTTGGAACACCGCAAACTTTTGCCAAGGCGTGCCATCAGCCCGCTCGCGAGCTGACAGTGCAAATCAGCCAAGCTCGCTCGCACTGGGGGAGTTCGAAGCATCGAACTCCAACCCGCCACATCACCCAGCTTACGAACCGACTCCGCTTCTTAGTCCATCACCGTACGTCTCTCTGAAATGGACCCCGATTTTGGGACCACTTGCTTAGTTGGAAGGGGCTGCTCCGTTTGATAGACGGAGCGCATGATGACGACGAAGACGAGACGCAAGATCGACGCGGCACTGAAGGCGAAGATCGCGCTGGAAGCCGTGCGGGAGCAAGCGACGGTGGCCGATCTGGCCCAGCGCTACGAGGTTCACCCGAACCAGATCTATGCCTGGAAGAAGCAACTGCTGGACCAGGCGGCCCGGGCCTTTGACGCGGGTGTCGGGCGGGAGAGCGAGGACGCGCGCGAACGCGAGATCGAGAAGCTGCACGCCAAGATTGGACAACTGACAGTCGAGCGCGATTTTTTAGCGCGGAGGTCCGGAAGATGAGCACGCCGGACCGTCGAGGAATGCTCGATCGCGCCGACATGGCGCTGTCGATCCGCCGGCAATGCAGGTTGCTTGGCATCGCGCGCTCTGGGGTCTACCGGCCGCCACGGCCGGCCAACGACAACGACCTTGCCCTGATGCGGCGCCTCGACGAGTTGTTCACCGCCTGGCCGTTCCTGGGCTCGCGGCGAATGACCGCGATGCTGAAGGCTGAGGGGCTTCAGGTCAATCGCAAGCGCGTGCAGCGGTTGATGCGCAAGATGGGCATCGCGGCGCTGGGACCAAGGCCGAACACGACGAGGCCGGCGCCGGGCCACAAGATCTATCCCTATCTGTTGCGCAACATGACGATCGACCGGCCAAACCAGGTGTGGGCGGCCGACATCACGTATCTGCCCATCGGCCGCGGCTTTCTTTATCTCGTCGCCATCATCGACTGGGCGAGCCGTGCGGTTCTGGCGTGGCGGTTGTCGAACACGATGGACGTCTCGTTCTGCGTGGCGGCTCTGGACGAGGCGCTGGCGAAGTATGGCACGCCGGAGATTTTCAACACTGACCAGGGCAGCCAGTTCACCAGTGCGGCCTTCACCGGCGCGTTGGCGGGCGCAGGGATCAAGATCTCCATGGATGGCCGTGGTCGTTGGATGGACAACGTCTTCATCGAGCGGCTGTGGCGGTCGCTCAAGCACGAGGACATCTATCTCAAGGGCTATGCCGACGGCCGCGAGGCCAAGGCAGGGGTCGCGAGCTGGATCGCCTTCTACAACGATCGTCGCCTTCATCAGGCGCACGGCTATCGCACGCCGATGGCGGTTTGGCGCGAGCGGATGCAGGCCGCGAAGGCTGTGGACATGGTGGACAACGCTGACGCGTTGACCACATGCCCACACCAACTGCAGCAGACAGAGACTCTGGCAGCGTGATAGAAACGGATCAGGAGCGGTCAGTTTCCAACTAACAAACCGGTTCAAGCGGTCCCGCTCCGCGGGTCCATTTCACTCCACACCTGCAGCACAGCAACCAACAGCCACAATCAGAGCAGCGCCAGACCGCATACGCAGTCGGCGCAATATCCGCAACTCGCGTCCGGAGGTATCGTCCTCAGGCCGCTGCCGAGGATCAAAGCCTCATCCAAGCAGCGGTCTAGGCAGCTGTTGCACGCGGGAAAATAGGACGGAGCACGGCCCGTGATTACACGAGAGTCCTTCTCAGTTTGGCGAATAATCTCAGGGCGCGCGGCCAGAACCTTGTTGCACTCGATCACGATGCCTTGGTCGCTCACGCCGATCAGTTCCTCGAGATAAGCCCTCGAATGCGTCGCGCGTTGACCATGCTTCGTAACTATCGAGAGCCCGATGTCTCAGCTCATCGCGGTCCTCGACGTCATACGTTCTCTCAGGACGACAAGCGTGTCATCGAGCGCGCGACTCATGCTGCCGTTGAAAAAGGACGTTCGTTGACTGCCGTTGACCGTTATTGCCGCAGTCTTCGCAGGTTTTCAGAAGTGCTCAATCGTAATGGCGAAGGAATCAGTACGCTAGATCATGGATCACTGATTGCGCGTGCTAAAGGACTATTCCCAGATGACGGAGCCCTCATCGACGGGCTGAAGATGATTCGTGATTCTTACAGTAGCGCCCCGGAGGCGGCCTCTCAGGCGATCGGCGTAAGGCAGCCGGACGATCGGGCGGTTCAATCGGCGGGGTCACGTGACGATTCAGAGGAAACACCGCGGGACTACTGGAAGCGGGTCTAGTCGTCGTTTCTTTTTAGCGACTGTGTCGTCAATTCCTGAATGATCGTTCTCTGCAGGCTCACAGTTCTTTCCTTGATCGGACTTCCGTATCCGTCCGGTGAAGCTTTCAATTACCCATAACTTTGACCACTCGGGCTGATCCGCCGATCGGCCAAATCTTGAATCGAAAGAATCACTTGTGATTCCTTGCTGAGCACCTGATTCGCGAGGGGTGCTCTATGGGGCTGACATTAAGGGATCGATCGGCAAAAGGCAGTTTGCGGTCCTTGAAAGGTGAATGTTGGATTGATCGAGAGAGTAGTGGATGCGAGTTTAGGGACGCGCGGCTCGGCGACAGATTCCGCAAGCTGCTCACGCAGATTGGAAGCGCCATGGGACAGAGCATTCCGCTCGTCTGCCAGGATTGGGCGAATACCAAGGCAGCCTACCGGTTCTTCTCTAATGACCGGGTCAGCGAAGCGGACATTCTGGCCGGCCATTTCCAATCGACACATGATCGTGCCGCCGCTGAAGGTCTCGTTCTTGTGCTGCACGATACAACCGAGTTCACCTATCAACGCGAGAAGTCAGAAGCGATCGGCATCACCAAGAGCATAAACAGTGGACGGGATAAGGCGGGTCGCCTCAGATCGCACACGGTTTGCGGCATCCTGATGCATTCGAGCCTCGCGGTCACAATCGAGGGGGTGCCGCTGGGGTTGGCGGCAGTTAAGTTCTGGACCCGGAAGAAATTCAAGGGGACGGCCGCGCTTAAAAAGAAGATCAATCCGACCCGGATTCCCATCGAGAAAAAGGAAAGCGTCCGATGGTTGGAAAATCTCAAGCAGTCTACCCAACTCTTGGATCATCCGGGACGATGCATCCATATTGGCGATCGCGAGAGTGACATCTACGAGCTTTTCTGCGCGGCACAGGAGATCGGAACTCATTTCCTGATCAGGACCTGCGTCGACCGCTTGGCTGGAGACGGGAATCACACGATCGCCGACGAAATGGACGAGGTCGCCGTCAAAGGGCTCCATCGCATCGAAGTCAGAGACAGCAACGGCGATCCCGACCAGGCCGTTCTTGAGATCAGGTATCGCAAGATTCGCGTCCTGCCGCCGAT
>NZ_JCAMOR010000130.1:0-12050 GCF_059512385.1 Bradyrhizobium sp. Crot121
GCGATCATGGGGCCGAACGGCTCCGGCAAATCGACGCTCTCGCACGTCATCGCCGGCAAGCCCGGCTATGAGGTCACGGGCGGACAGATCCTGTTCCGCGGCGAGGACCTCTTGGAGATGGCGCCGGACGAGCGCGCCGCCAAGGGCGTGTTTCTGGCGTTCCAGTATCCGGTCGAAATCCCCGGGGTCGCCACCATGAACTTCCTGCGCACCGCGCTGAATGCGCAGCGCAAGGCGCGCGGCGAGAGCGAATATTCGACGCCGGACTTCCTGAAGAAGGTCCGCGAGGTCGCAAAGTCGCTCAACATCCCGCAGGACATGCTCAAGCGCGGTGTCAATGTCGGCTTCTCCGGCGGCGAAAAGAAGCGCAACGAGATCCTGCAGATGGCGCTGTTCGAGCCGAGCCTCTGTATCCTCGATGAAATGGATTCCGGCCTCGACATCGACGCGCTGAGGATCGCGGCCGACGGCGTCAACGCGCTGCGCTCGCCCGAGCGTGCCATGGTCGTGATCACCCACTACCAGCGCCTGCTCAACTACATCGTGCCGGACTATGTGCACGTGATGGCGAAGGGGCGTGTCGTGAAGAGCGGCGACAAGCATCTCGCGCTGGAGCTCGAGGCCGCCGGCTACGCTCCGTTCGAGCACGCGGCCTAGAGAGCGCAAGGAGTTTTCGATGAACCTGGTTCTGTCAAAAACCGATCCCGGACGCGCGGTGGGCAATGTGTTCGTCAAGGCCAACGGACGGCTGCCCGGCGCAGGCTCTGTTGCCGACATCCGCGCGAGGGCATTCGACGCTTACAAGCGCGTCGGCTTACCGCACCGGCGGATCGAGGAATGGAGATACACCGACCTGCGCGCGCTAATGCGCCACGTCCTACCGCTCGCGCCGCAACCGGATGCGGCTGCGCTCGCGCGGGCAAGGGCTGCAGTCGCGCAAGCTGCCGTCGAGAAGGGAGCGATCGAGGGCGCAGCGAAGCTAGTGCTCGTCGATGGTTTGTTCGCGCCCAATCTCTCCGACATCGCCGAGTTGGGCCAGAGCGTCAACGTGCGCACGCTGCGCGAAGTTCTGGACGATCCAGCTAACGAGGGGAGAGGCGACCTGCTGCTGACCGCAACGACGGATGCGGTGATCTCGCTCAATGCCGCGATGGTGACCGACGGCGTGGTCATCACGGTCACCGACGGCACCGAGTTATCCCGACCGATTCAAATCGTCCATGTCGCAACCACCTCGTCGGCGTCAAGCTTCACTCGCTCGCATCTGAGGCTTGGCAAGGGCGCGCAGGCGGCCGTGGTCGAAAGCTTTGTGGCGGCCGAAGGCGCCCGCAACCATCAGGCCAATGATGCGGTGATCGTCTCGGTTGGTGAGGCGGCCAATCTTGCCCATCTGCACGTTCTAGCGGACGGGGCGGACGCCACCAACATTTCCTCCGGATTGTTCGCGCTCGGGGCGAGCGCGAAACTCAAATTGTTCAGCATGATCTGTGGTGGTGCTGTGAGCCGATACCAGGCATTCATCACATTGGCGGGCGAGGGCGCCGAGCTCTCCGTCAACGGCATCAACCTGCTGAGGGACAAACAGCATGGTGACACGACCTTGGTCGTCAACCACGCTGTGCCGCATTGCACGAGCCGGGCGAATTTCCGCGCGGCCGTCGACGACCGCGGCCACTCGGTATTCCAGGGCCGCATCATCGTGCGTCCTGATGCACAGAAGACGGACGGCAGGATGATGACGCGTGCGCTTTTGCTGTCCGACGAGGCTGAAGCCGACAACAAGCCGGAGCTGGAGATCTTTGCCGACGATGTCACCTGCGGCCATGGCGCGGCATCCGGCGCACTGGATGAGACTCTGCTGTTCTATCTACGCGCACGCGGCCTTTCCGGGAAGGAGGCACAGGCGCTCTTGGTCCAGGCTTTCCTCGGCGAAGCTATCGAGGAAATCGCCGACGGGAGGTTACGCGAATTCGTGATAGTACTGGCCGAGCGCTGGCTGGAGGCGAGGGGATGAGCGCGCATCCGGCGGTCGCCAACGGCGCTTACGATGTTGCGCGGGTGCGCGAGGACTTTCCGGCGCTGGCGCTGCAGGTCTATGGCAGCCGCAGGTCTATCTCGATAACGCCGCCTCGGCGCAGAAGCCAAAGGCGGTGCTCGATCGCATGATGCAGGCTTACACGTCCGAATATGCCAACGTGCATCGCGGTCTGCACTATCTGGCTAACGCCGCGACCGAGGCCTATGAGGGCGCCCGCACCAAAGTGGCGCAGTTCCTCAACGCGCGCCGCACCGAAGAGTTTGTCTTACTCGTAGCGCTACCGAGGCGATCAATCTGGTCGCCCAGACTTTCGGCCGCGAGCGCATCTCACCCGGGGATGAGATTGTTCTCTCGATCATGGAGCACCACGCCAACATCGTGCCCTGGCATTTTCTGAGGGAACGCCACGGCGTTGTCATCAAATGGACGCCAGTGGACGACGAGGGCAATTTTCTCCTCGAGGAGTTCGAGCGGCTTCTGACCGAGCGCACCAAAATGGTTGCGATCACACAGATGTCCAACGCGCTCGGCACTGTCCTGCCGGTGAAGGAGATCGTGAGGATCGCGCATGCGCGCGGCATCGAGGTGTTGGTCGACGGCTCGCAAGGCTGCGTCCATCTGGATGTTGATGTCCGCGACATTGATTGCGATTTTTACGTGATGACGGGCCACAAACTTTATGGGCCGACCGGTATCGGCGTGCTTTACGGCAAATATGCGCATCTGGCGTCGATGCCGCCGTTCAACGGTGGCGGCGAGATGATCCGCGAGGTCTCGCGTGACGGTGTCACATATGGTGATCCACCTCACCGGTTTGAGGCTGGAACTCCCCCGATCGTCGAGGCGATCGGTCTGGGCGCGGCTGTGGACTATATTAATTCAATAGGCAAGCCACAGATCCACAAGCACGAGAGCGCACTGCTTGCTTATGCGCAGGAGAAGCTGCGCGGCATCAATCCCTTACGCATTATTGGAACGGCGGCTGAGAAGGGCGCAATCATCTCCTTCGATATGAAAGTCGCGCATGCGCACGATTTTGCCACCGTCATCGATCGTGCAGGCGTGGCGGTGCGCGCCGGGACCCATTGCGCGATGCCGCTGCTCGAGCGTTTGGCGTGCCAGCAACGTGCCGCGCTTCGTTCGCCCTCTACAACACCTATGAAGAGATCGATGCGCTGGCGGGTGCCCTTGTCAAAGCGCAGGAGCTGTTCTCATGAGGGCA
Source organism: Bradyrhizobium sp. Crot121 (assembly GCF_059512385.1). Taxonomy (NCBI): domain Bacteria; kingdom Pseudomonadati; phylum Pseudomonadota; class Alphaproteobacteria; order Hyphomicrobiales; family Nitrobacteraceae; genus Bradyrhizobium; species Bradyrhizobium sp. Crot121. The sequence goes on from NZ_JCAMOR010000130.1 coordinate 3,261, forward strand.
GGAACGGGCCCAGAACCATGAGGCGCGTTGTGTATACGCGAATTGCTAATGCTATGCGCGAACCTCATATCGCTGGACGTCTCCGCCGGAGAGTGCGTCCGCTCCTTGACGCTGATTAAGAACGACGCAGACAACCGCATACCGGGTAGCCGCTGGTCTATCCGGGCGACGCTGGGATGTGCGGCAGAGCTGGCGTTTTCTTCATGATCTCTACTACACCCGCTTGAGTTCATGGCGCACGCCGCCTTCGTCATCATTCGCGCTCACGAGCCGGTTCGTCTCGAGCACAGGGCGGGTCTCTCGGCAGAGTCGAGGATCAGGTTTAGTTGCGTCAACGCGTATCAGCTAGGGCAGCCTCGGCCTCGGCTGCACACGTAAGATCATGGAGCTAAAAATCGTTCGGCGCTGCGGCTTGAGATGCTCAGGCGCTCGAACACCCCCCGCGCGTCGGCCGCGACGATCTCCCTGGTTGGTCGACCCAATAGCAGGATGGCGGCGAGGCCACGCGCAAGGCACCATCGCGGGTGAGGTGTGCACCGGTCGGGCTTCGCGACGATCCGTGAGCCAGATTGGCTGCCGCGGCCTTGCAGCTGGGTCGCTTCGTTAGATAGCTTCCGGTAGTAGGCCCCGGCAAGTATCGCAATACTCTCGCGGGCTTGTGTGGAAAATCCGCGGGTGCAAAACCATGCGTGCCCGGCTTGTTTTGTTTCGAACAGGATCAAACGAGCAGGTCCGTGGACACGTTCGATGTCGGGTTTGCAACAACAGTCCGGTCAGCCGCGCGAGTGTGGCTATCTACTTCCAACTGCGTGGATTTTTGCGTTCACGCCGCGGCTGGCATGGTCGTTGCAAACTCTTGGTCGAGAGCCGTCATCGCAACAGGAAACCTTCTGAAGGATATCAGCATGAGTCTCGCCACGACCCAGAGCATCGCGGAAATCAAAGCCCGCAACAAAGAGCTGATTGAGGAGGTGCTGAAGATCTATCCGGAGAAGACTGCGAAACGGCGCGCCAAGCACCTCAATGTTCACGAGGCCGGCAAGTCGGACTGCGGAGTCAAGTCCAATCTCAAATCGATCCCAGGCGTGATGACGATCCGCGGTTGCGCCTACGCGGGTTCCAAGGGTGTGGTGTGGGGCCCGATCAAGGACATGATCCACATTAGCCACGGTCCGGTCGGCTGTGGACAGTACTCGTGGGGCTCGCGGCGTAACTATTACGTTGGCACGACAGGCATCGATAGTTTCGTGACCTTGCAATTCACCTCCGATTTCCAGGAAAAGGATATCGTGTTCGGCGGCGACAAGAAGCTCGTCAAAATCATTGACGAGATCCAGGAGCTGTTCCCGCTCAACAACGGCATCACCATCCAGTCGGAATGCCCGATCGGCCTGATCGGTGACGACATCGAGGCGGTCTCCAGGTCAAAGTCGAAGGAATATGGCGGCAAGACTATCGTGCCGGTCCGCTGCGAGGGCTTTCGCGGCGTGTCGCAGTCGCTCGGCCACCATATTGCCAACGACGCGGTGCGCGACTGGGTGTTCGACAAGGTCTCGCCCGAGGGCAAGCCGACGTTTGAGCCGACCCCCTACGATGTCGCGATCATCGGCGACTACAATATCGGCGGCGACGCCTGGTCATCCCGAATCCTGCTGGAGGAAATGGGCCTGCGCGTAATCGCGCAGTGGTCCGGCGACGGTTCTCTGGCCGAGCTCGAGGCAACGCCGAAGGCGAAGCTTAATGTGCTGCATTGCTACCGCTCGATGAACTACATCTCACGCCACATGGAGGAGAAGTTTGGGATTCCATGGTGCGAATACAACTTCTTCGGGCCCTCTAAGATCGTGGAGTCGCTGCGCAAGATCGCCGGCTTTTTCGACGACAAGATCAAGGAGGGTGCCGAGCGGGTGATTGCAAAATATCAGCCGCTGGTGGACGCGGTGGTCGCAAAATATCGCCCGCGCCTGGAAGGCAAGAGCGTGATGCTGTTCGTTGGCGGACTGCGTCCGCGCCACGTGATCGGCGCCTATGAAGATCTCGGCATGGAGGTCGTCGGCACCGGCTACGAGTTCGGCCACAATGACGACTACCAGCGCACCGCCCAGCACTACGTCAAGGATGGCACGTTGATCTACGACGACGTCACCGGCTACGAGTTCGAACGCTTCGTCGAGAAGGTCCAGCCTGACCTGGTCGGCTCGGGGATCAAGGAGAAATATGTCTTCCAGAAGATGGGCGTGCCGTTTCGCCAAATGCACTCCTGGGACTATTCGGGTCCGTATCATGGCTATGACGGATTTGCGATCTTCGCACGCGACATGGACATGGCCATCAACTCGCCGATCTGGAAGAGGACCAAGGCGCCCTGGAAGGGTGTCCAAAAGGCGAAACTGTTAGCTGCCGAATAACGCAAAGTGACCGGCTCTCAGCCTGAGGGCCGGAGCTGATATTGATGACGCTTTTTTGAAAGGATCCTACCTATGGCGCAGAGTGCAGAACACGTGCTCGATCACTTCGAGCTGTTCCGCGGACCGGAATACCAGCAGATGCTGGCCAATAAGAAGAAGATGTTCGAGAATCCCCGCGATCCCGCGGAGGTCGAACGCATCAGGGAATGGGCGAAGACGCCCGAATATCGCGAGAAAAATTTTGCGCGCGAAGCGCTGACGATAAACCCAGCCAAGGCCTGCCAGCCGCTCGGCGCGGTGTTCGCCTCCGTTGGCTTTGAGGGCACGCTGCCCTTCGTGCACGGCTCCCAGGGCTGCGTGGCCTATTACCGCAGCCATCTGTCGCGGCACTTCAAGGAACCAAGCTCCTGCGTCTCCTCGTCGATGACGGAGGACGCTGCCGTATTCGGCGGGCTGAACAACATGATTGATGGGCTCGCCAACAGTTACAATATGTACAAGCCCAAGATGATCGCGGTCTCCACGACCTGTATGGCGGAGGTGATCGGAGACGACCTTAACGCCTTCATCAAAACGTCCAAGGAAAAAGGCTCGGTTCCAGCGGATTTCGATGTGCCGTTCGCGCACACGCCAGCCTTCGTGGGCAGCCACGTCACCGGCTATGATAATGCGCTCAAGGGTATCCTGGAGCATTTCTGGGACGGCAAGGCCGGAACAACGCCGAAGCTTGAGCGGGTGCCCAACGAGAAGATCAACTTTATCGGCGGCTTTGACGGCTACACCGTCGGCAACATCCGTGAGATCAAGCGCATCTTTGAGTTGATGGCAATCCAGTACACCGTTCTCGCCGACAATTCCGATGTGTTTGATACACCAACCGACGGCGAGTTCCGGATGTATGACGGCGGCACCACGCTGGAAGACGCCGCGAAGGCGGTTCACGCTAAGGCAACGATCTCGATGCAGCAGTGGTGCACGGAAAAGACGCTGCCGTTCATCGCACATCATGGCCATGAGGTCGTAGCGTTCAATTATCCGGTCGGCGTCTCCGCAACGGATGAGTTCCTCGTGGCGCTGTCGCGCATCACTGGCAAGGATATCCCCGAGGAATTGGCGCGAGAGCGCGGTCGCTTGGTCGACGCGATGGCTGACTCCAGTGCGCACATCCATGGCAAGAAATTCGCAATCTATGGCGATCCAGACCTCTGCTACGGGTTGGCTGCCTTCCTGCTCGAGCTTGGCGCTGAGCCGATCCATGTGCTGTCGACGAACGGCAACAAGGATTGGGAGGCAAAAATGCAGACGTTGTTTGCGAGTTCGCCGTTTGGACAGAACTGCCACGCGTATCCGGGGCGAGACCTCTGGCATATGCGCTCGCTCTTGTTCACCGAGCCGGTCGACTTCCTGATTGGCAACACCTATGGCAAGTATCTAGAGCGCGACACCGGTGTGCCACTGATCCGCATCGGTTTTCCGATCTTTGATCGGCATCACCATCACCGCTCTCCGGTGTGGGGCTATCAGGGCGGCATGAACGTGCTCGTGAAGATTCTCGACAAGATCTTCGACGAGATCGACAAGAAGACCAACGTTCTCGGCGAAACCGACTATAGCTTCGACATCATTCGTTGATGACGAATGACGCGGGCGCCATCGCCGCCAAACATCGGCGATGGCCTAAGCGCAGATGGGCTGATCTTTGCGCACAAGCTCGGTTGAGAGGAGAGATGGATGAGTTCGCTATCGGCCAGGATCCAAGAGATCTTTAATGAGCCGGGCTGCGCCAAGAACGCCAACAAGTCGGTTGCCGAGCGCAAGAAGGGCTGCAACAAGCAGCTACAGCCGGGCGGCGCCGCAGGCGGCTGCGCCTTCGACGGTGCAAAGATCGCGCTGCAGCCTTTTACCGACGTCGCCCATCTGGTGCACGGTCCGATCGCCTGTGAGGGGAACTCCTGGGACAACCGCGGTGCGTCTTCCTCTGATGCCAGCATCTGGCGCACCGGCTTCACCACTGACATGCGCGAAACCGACATCGTATTTGGGGGCGAGAAGCGTCTCTACAAGGCAATCAAGGAGATCATCAACAAGTACGATCCGCCGGCCATCTTCGTTTATCAGACCTGCGTCCCCGCCATGATCGGCGACGACATCAATGCGGTCTGCAAGGCGGCTTCGCAAAAGCTCGGCAAACCGATCATTCCCGTAAATTCGCCGGGCTTCGTCGGCCCCAAGAACCTCGGCAATAAGCTCGCCGGCGAGGCCTTGCTCGAGCATGTCATCGGCACGCAAGAGCCGGACTACACCACGCCCTACGACATCAACCTGATCGGGGAATACAACCTGTCCGGCGAGCTCTGGCAGGTTAAGCCGCTGCTTGACGAGCTCGGCATCCGCATCCTCTCCTGCATCTCCGGCGATGGCAAATATCGCGAAGTTGCCTCTTCGCACCGGGCGCGCGCTGCCATGCTGGTATGTTCGAAGGCGATGATCAACGTTGCGCGCAAGATGGAGGAGCGCTACGGCATTCCGTTCTTCGAGGGATCGTTCTACGGCATCCAGGATTCCAGCGGTTCGCTGCGCGAGATCGCGCGGCTGTTGGTCGAACGCGGCGCGCCTTCCGAACTGATCGGGCGCACCGAGACGGTGATCGCGCGGGAGGAGGCGCGCGCCTGGGCCGCGATCGAGCCGTACAAGCCGCGCTTTGCCGGGAAGAGGGCGTTACTGATCACCGGCGGTGTCAAGTCCTGGTCCGTGGTGGCTGCGCTGCAGGAGGCGGGGCTCGAGCTGGTCGGCACCAGCGTCAAGAAATCCACCAAGCAGGACAAGGAGCGCATCAAGGAGCTGATGGGGCAGGATGCCCATATGATTGAGGACATGACGCCGCGCGAGATATACAAAATGCTGACCGACGCGAAAGCGGACATCATGCTCTCGGGTGGCAAATCGCAATTTGTTGCGCTCAAGGCAGCGATGCCCTGGCTCGACATTAACCAGGAGCGCTGCCACGCCTACATGGGCTATATCGGTATGGTGAAGCTGGTCGAGGAGATCGACAAGGCGCTGTTCAACCCGATTTGGGAGCAGCTGCGTCGACCGGTGCCGTGGGACAAGGTGGCCAAGAACCGGCAGACCGAGACGATCACGAAGATGCGTGGGCGGGCTGCCGAGATCGCCGCCGATCCGCAGACGATGCGGCGCGCGAAAAAGGTTTGCTTCTGTAAGGAAGTCGATCTCGGCACCATCGAGGATGCGATCCGCTCGCATGGCCTGACCAGCGTCGAGGCAGTCCGCCAGCACACCGACGCGTTCGGTGGCTGCTGCAAGAGGCGCATCGAGGACGTCCTAGCCACCATGCCGGTTTCCTCGCCGCCTGCCATGCTGCGGGCCGCGGAATAGGACAAGTCATGGCCATTGTTACCACGCCGACGAAGGCGTGCGCGGTCAACCCGCTCAAGATCAGTCAGCCGATCGGCGGCGCATTCGCCTTCATGGGCCTGCGTGGGGCGATGCCGCTTTTGCACGGCTCGCAAGGTTGCACGTCGTTTGGGCTCACGCTGTTCGTGCGGCATTTCAAGGAGGCGGTGCCGCTGCAGACGACTGCGATGAGCGAGGTGGCGACCGTGCTCGGCGGTTATGAAAATGTCGAGCAGGCTATCCTCAACATCTATAATCGCGCCAAGCCGGAGATCATCGGGATCTGCTCGACCGGGGTCACCGAAACCAATGGCGATGATGTCGACGCCTACATCAAATTGATCCGCGAGCAACATCCGCAGCTCGCCAATTTTCCTTTGATCTTTGTCTCGACGCCTGATTTCAAGGATGCCTTCCAGGACGGCTGGGAAAAGACGGTGGCACGCCTCGTCGAGGTGCTGACGGAGGCGCTGCCGGCCGAGGCAGAGCGTGATCCCGCGCGGGTGAATGTTCTCCCCGGATGTCATCTGACGCCGGGTGACCTCGACGAACTGAGAACCATCCTGGAGGATTTCGGTCTGAAGCCATCCTTCCTGCCTGATCTTGCGGGATCGCTGGACGGGCATATCCCGGACGAATTTACGCCGACGAGCATTGGCGGCATCGGGGTTGACGAAGTCGCGAGCATGGGCCGGTCCAGCTGGACCATTGCGATTGGTGCGCAGATGCGACGGGCGGCAGAAGCCATGCAGGCCAAGACCGGGGTGCCGTTTCGCCTGTTCGAGCGGCTCTGCGGCCTCACCCCCAACGATGAATTCATTGCTTTCCTGAGCGAGATCAGCGGCCGCCCTGTGCCAGCAAAATATCGCCGCCAGCGCGGGCAGCTGGCAGACGCGATGCTGGACGCGCATTTCCATATCGGCGGCCGCAAGCTTGCGATAGGTGCCGAGCCAGACCTCTTGTTCGACCTATCCAGCATGCTGCACGAGATGGGTGCGCAGGTCACCGCGGCCGTGACAACCACGCAGTCCCCGGTGCTGGAGCGGATCGAGACCAAGGAGGTGCTCATCGGCGATCTTGAGGATCTGGAAGAGCTTGCTAGGACGAGGGGGTGCGATCTGCTGATTACGCATTCGCATGGCCGCCAAGCGGCGGCGCGGCTGAAGATTCCATTTTACCGCGCGGGATTTCCGATGTTCGATCGGATCGGCGCGGGACACCAGCTATCCGTCGGCTATCGCGGCACGCGCGATCTGATCTTCAAAATCGCCAATCTCGTGATCGCCGACCGCGAGGAAAATCACCGGCCGACGCCCGACAGCTGGCGTAGCTGGAGTCAGCCCTTTAGGCCGGGCGGCCTCAGCGTCATCGAGGCAGCAGAGAGGTCGATTGCATGAAGGTCGCATTCGCTACCCAGGACTTGAGGCGCGTCGATGCGCATTTTGGCTGGGCCAAGAACATCGCCATCTATGATGTTGGGCCGGGCGGGCACGTATTCCTGAAGGCGGTCCAGTTCGACGGCGATTTCAAGGAGGACGGCAACGAGGACAAGCTCGCGCCCAAGATCGAGGCGATCAAGGATTGCGCCATCCTCTATGTCGCTGCTATCGGCGGCTCCGGTGCCGCCCGCGTGGTGGCCAACAATATACATCCCATTAAGGTGGGTCAGCCCGAGAACATCCTCGCCCTCGTCGAGAAGCTCGAGCGAGTGCTCAAGGGTACGCCGCCGCCCTGGCTGCGCAAGGCGCTGGCAAAAGACCAGCAGCGCACGCTCGATTTCGAAGAATGAGGACGGCCATGACTGCAGCTGCAGATATCGTGCAACCAGAGAACACGCTCGATGCGCCATTCGTGAGAGAACTGGTTAAGAGTTGGCGCGCCCAGGACATTTATGGCGCCTGGGACGGCAAGAGCGATCTCGATCTGCTCGAACCGTATATTCTGGATAAGGAAAAGCGGCGCGCGCTGCCGATCGTTGGCGATCCAGATCCGGATGTGGTTTGGCGGCTGGAGCTGTTCTTCAATGCGGTCGCGCTCTCGATCGAGAAAGCGACGGGTGTGATGATCCATGCGATGCTAAAGATGCACCATGAAGGCTTTGGTCGCATGGTGTTGATCGGCGGCCGTCTGATCGTGGTGAACAAGCGCCTGCGCGATGTGCATCGCTTCGGCTTCGACAATCTCGCAAAGCTCGCCGCCGAGGGTGACAAATACGTCAAAGGCGGCATCAAGATGATCCGGAAATTTCCCGACGTGGCGAACTATTGAGGGCAGCTCATGAGCGATCTTGAAATCGTAAAAGCAGAAATGAAAAAGCTATCGGCCAAGGCGACGCAGGCCAAGATGGATCTGCACGACCTCTCGGAGGAATTGCCCGTCAACTGGACCTCGATCATGGCGGTGGCGCAGAAGGCGCACGATGCCTTTGCCGAACTCGAGCGCAAGCGCGAGGACCTCAAGGCCCTGGAAAGGGCCTAGTAGCAGTCTGCTGAAGAACCCCCTGGCCACGGAGGGAGCTTGATGATTCACTTTTATCATCTCGAACCGGCGGAGACGATCATGCGGGGCAGGTTTACGGATCAAAGCGGCCTCTTTTCGTACATCGCGCCGGATAAGCGTGTGCCAGCGAACCATCCGCTGCGGAAGGTCCGGGAACTTGTCCGGGATGTATTGAGTGATTTGAACCGCAGCCTTGGGAGGCTCTATCCCAACGAGGGACGTCCTTCGATCCCTCCAGAGCGATTGCTGAGCGCCTTGCTGCTGCAAGTGTGCATCCGCTCGGAACGCCAGTTGATGGAGCAACTGGACTACAATCTTTTGTATCGCTGGTTCGTGGGACTGTCGCCGGACGATCCAGTCTGGGACCCGACCACCTTCACCAAGAACCGGGAGCGGCTGCAGAACGGCGATGTGTTCACGAAGTTCATGACCAAGCTTCTGAACCATTCTCAGGTCAAATCGCTATTGT
>NZ_JCAMOR010000131.1:0-11558 GCF_059512385.1 Bradyrhizobium sp. Crot121
CAAGGCTTCCTCCTAAAAGAAAGCCTTGAATCACGTTCCGTCTGATTTGAGAATCCCAAGAGTCCACACAGCCTAGGGGCAACGGTGCGGCGGCCATAGACAAGGTAAGACAGCTGAGCGAAGCGCAACACGCCGTCTTTCTTGAAGAGAACTTCGGTGGATTGGGCAGTGGTTGGTCTGCCCTAGGGTTATAGTCGGTTCGCGACCAACCCCCTCGATCTTGAACCCATGACCGAAGTCGATCCAGAAGACGAGATTTCAGAGATCGAAGCGCGGATCGAGGAGCTTGCCGAGAGCGCCGAACGATGTCGGAAGTTCATTCGGGCTTCCAAGGCAGCGATTGCCGGCGGTATCACATTGCTGCTTATCGCACTCGTCGGCCTGTTTGGATTAGGTCAGGTCGCAGCACTTGGATCGATCGCCATGGTGCTGGGCGGGATCGTGTCGTTGGGATCGAATGTCAGCACATTGCGACAGACCGACAGCGCCATCTCCGCCGCCGAGGCGCGCCGCTTGCAACTGATCGGCAGGATCCATCTTCGGCCGGTCGGTGATGCGCCCAAGAAACTGATGTGATGCGCTGACTTGTGAACAGGTGTCGTCGGCACAATAACGAGCTATCCTTGGAGCGAATACCCGCCGGAGGATCACATGCCCACCACTCTCTTCATCGTCCGTGCCACCGTCACCGACCCCGCGAAACGTGCCGCGTTCGATGCCTGGTATTCGCGCGAGCATTTGCCGGATGCGCTGAAATCGTTCCAGGCGCAGAAGGCGTGGCGGTATTGGAGCGCGACGGATCCGTCGCAGCATTTGGCGACCTATCAGTTTGCCGATCAGACCTCACTCGAGCGCGCGGTCAACGGCGAGGAGATGAAACGGCTGATTGCCGACTTCAATCGCGATTGGCCTGACGTCACGCGCACGCGTGAGGTGCTGGTGTTGGCGGAGGAGATTGCGGCCTGATCGCCGCGTCGCGCCTACGCCGCCTTGCCCTGGTTCTTGAACATCTCCGTCGCGCGCTTCTTCAGTTCGTCGGGTGCGACGTCCTCGATGTGTGTGCCGAAGAACCAGCTATTGCCGGCGACATCCTTCACCCCGCCGGTGCGGTCGCCGTAGAATTGGTCCGCCGGCTCCATGATCGAGGTCGCGCCGGCCTCGATGGCGCAGCGGTAGGCGGTGTCGACGTCGGGCACGTAGAGATAGAGCATGGCGGGCATGGCCTTGGCGTGCTCGCAGGCATCGGCAATCATCACCATGGAATCGCCGATCCTGAGCGTCGCGTGCATGATCGTGCCATCGGGCCGCAGGGTCGGCTCGTGGTGCTTTCGGGCACCCAGCGCCTGCTCCAGGAAGCTGATGATCTTCTCGGCACCCTCCACGATAAGATAAGGCGTCACGGTGTGAAACCCGTCTGGAGTCGGTCGCGCCTTTGCCGCCATGGCGTTCTCCTTCGGAATTGGAGCTGACCCGGTTAACGCCGAGCGTCCATTTTGGTCGCATCGTGCCGGCAAAAAAAGATCGTGGCGAGTCCGCGGATGCAGAGGCGCGCGCGATTGCCGCGGCGCTTTTTGTCGCGCCCAGCGCACGCGCAAAGTTCAGCGGGCATTCATCTCACGGCGGCGACACTGTTCGAGCATCACATGCTGAGCAAGAAAAGGACAATGTTCATGGAACGCCGCCACTTTTTGAAGATTGCATTGGGCGCTGCCGCAGGTGTGGCAACCTTTGCTGCAACCGCGCAAGCCGCGGCGATGATGCCACTAAGCGAAGACGCGCGGCGGCCTTCCAGCCCGGATGCCCATCCTGCGGTTTCCACCGGCGATGAAGTTGAAAAGCTCAAGCCCGAACAGGTGCAATGGCATGGCAGTCACGGGCATCGCGGTCACGGGCATCGCGGTCATGGGCATGGAGGTCATGGACATCGTCGCCACTGGCATCCTCACCGGGGCTGGCGCCATCGCCATCGCCACTGGCACCGTCGGCACGGGCGTCGCTGGTGAGGCCAATCTAGTCTAGCAGGCCCACTAATCGAAAAAGGGCAGGGACCGCGAGCCGCAGTCCCTGCCCACTATCGTTTGGCCACTAAAGTTTAGCGCGCTCTGCTCGGCCATCTGATTGGCCGAGCTTTGTTCGACTAGAGCTTCGGTTCTGATGGAATCAGATCCGAAGCTCTAGATTCTAGTTTTGACGCGTTTTCTGCGCAGATAAGTCTACGCAATCTGCGTAAACTTGATTGCTATGCGAACCGGAGTCCACTTCGCTCGAAAACGCTCTACGCTTTAACGACAAGTTTAGAAAGGCCGGCAACGGCCATGGCGCCAAATGAAGCCGCGGGGGCAGACGCGAGGCGCCACCACCATTCTCGGTGCAGGCCGCACGTAGACGGCGCGGTTGGGTCGGCAACCGCCATACGGACCACGGTGAAAGCCGGGGCCGCAACCGCCCGCCGCGTTTGCGGAGCTGAAGCTCGCGACCATGCCAGCCGCAACGACAGCCGCCGCCAGAACATACTTCATTCTTTTTCTCCCATTGAGTTCTCGCCGCACTCGAATGCGACAGTGATTCGCCGCGCTGGAGTGTCGCAGACGCCGCATCACTTGTCGCGGAGCATAGTTTCCAGGGCTGAATGCGATGTGAACGGAGCGGTTACTTCTTACCGTGGAGCAAAGAAACCTGCTACCAAGTTAGCGTTCTGCAGCATTTGCCGGTGCAAATGACGAAGCAATGACGGCGCCCAGTTCTTCGCTGCGCTCGCGTGCCGCTATTCGCCAGTCCCGAATAGCGCAGCAAATCGCTTTTCGCCGTTCCGCGAAAAATTCACCACGCGGCTGCCCGGCGTCGTGTCGCGCGCCGCCCATTTCAACTCGGTGAAGCGCTCCATGATCGCAGCGCCCAGCGTGCCCGCCAGATGATGCCGCCGCTCGCTCCAATCGAGGCACGCCTTGCATACGGGGCGGCGAGGATGGAGTAGCGCGTCGGCGTCGATCTGCAGCGCCTTCGCGATGAAGCGCTTGCCTTCGCCGGTCAGCTCCATCGCGTCCTTGCTCTGCCGGATCAGCCGCTGCTTCTTCATGCTGTCGAGCATCTGAACGCCGAGGTCGCCCGCGAGGTGATCGTAGCAGATCCGCGCGCGGCGGAGCGCGGGGTCCTTCGGCCCGGTGCGCACGCGCATGTGGCCGGCGCGCGCGGCAAGCCCCGCAAGCCCCTCCAGCACGCCTGCGACGTCGGTGCCGGTGAGGCGGTAATAGCGGTGGCGGCCCTGCTTTTCCGGCTCGATCAGCCCGCCAGTTTCGAGCTTGGACAGATGCGAGCTCGCGGTCTGCGGCGTAATGCCAGCTTCCTGCGCAAGCTCGCTCGCGGTAAGTGCCCGGCCGCTCAACAGCGCGGTGAGCATGTTGGCGCGCGCAGGGTCGCCGACCAGCGACGCGACCATGGCGATGTCAGGACCAGCTTTCATACTTCGATCTTAGCCGAAGCATTAGCGTCGAGCAAGGCGTTATCATTCGCGCAACCTGATCGAAGTGTCGCACCGGTGCGAGGTGTCGCACCGGTGGCGACGAGGCGGTCCATCATTCCGCGTGCGCGGACGGATGCTTCCGCCTTCGCCCGCAACGACGCAAGCTGTGGGAGCAACCCATGACCATCACCGCGTTCATCCGCTACGAGCTCGATCCCTTCAAACGCGCGCAGTTCGAGGAATATTCCAGGCGCTGGCTCACCATCATTCCCAAATGCGGGGGCGATCTGATCGGCTACTTCATGCCGCATGAGGGCACCAACAACATCGCCTTTGCGCTGATCTCGTTCGAAAGCCTTGCCGCCTACGAGGCCTATCGCGCACGGCTGCGCGAGGACGCCGAAGGCATGGCCAATTTCAACTTCGCCGAGGAACAGAAATTCATCCTGGCCGAAGAGCGGACTTTTTTGCGGCCGGTTACGTTGTAGACTGTCGCCTTCCGGAACGAGGGAGGTGCCGATGATTGCCGTGATCTTCGAGGTCTGGCCGAAGCCCGAACTTCGGCAGCAATATTTCGATCTTGCCGCCGAGTTGCGGCCGATCCTGGAGAGCATTGACGGCTTCATTTCCGTGGAGCGCTTCGAGAGCCTGACCGAGAAGGGAAAGTTCCTGTCGATATCGTTCTTCCGCAATGAAGCCGCCGTCGAGGCCTGGCGCAATGTGGTGGAACATCGCAGGTCTCAGGCGAAGGGCCGCGCGGTCATATTTGAGGACTACCGGATCCGGATCGCCAGTGTGATCCGCGACTACGGCATGAACGATCGCGCGCAGGCGCCCAGGGACAGCCGTGCCGTTCATGAGCCGCACTAGCTCGCAATACCAATCATCGAAAGGAGAGCAAACATGCCGGTCACGATTGCCGAGAAGCGCGCTGCGTTCAGGAAGCTGCATGAGAGCGGCTGCTTCATCCTGCCCAATCCCTTTGACGTCGGCAGCGCCCGCGCACTGCAGCAACTCGGTTTCAAGGCGCTCGCCTCCACCAGCGCCGGCTTTGCCTGGACCATCGGCAAGGCAGACAACCGCGTCACGGTCGATGATGTCGTGGGCCATCTGACGGCGCTTTGCGCCGCCGTCGATCTGCCCGTCAACGCCGATTTCGAAGGCGGCTTTGCCGTAGAGCCGGACAACGTTGCAACCAACGTTGCCCGCGGCGTCAGGACAGGGGTTGCGGGACTCTCGATCGAGGACTCGACCGGCGATGCGGCAAAGCCGCTGTACGACTCCAGCCTGGCGGTCGAACGCATCAAGGCCGCGCGCAAGGCGATCGACGCCGAGGATAGCGGCGTCCTGCTCACCGGCCGCTGCGAGGCCTTCCTGTGGGGACGGAACGATCTCAATCTCGTCATTGAGCGGCTGCAAGCCTATTCCGCCGCCGGCGCCGATTGCCTCTATGCGCCCGGCATCAAGACGAGGGACGAGATCGCGGCGGTCGTGAAGGCGGTGCATCCCAAGCCCGTCAATCTCCTGATCGGCGCCTCCGGCCTGTCGCTGCAGGAAGCGACCGATCTCGGCGTGCGCCGCATCAGCGTCGGCGGATCGCTGGCGCGCAACGCCTGGGCCGGCTTCATGAAAGCCGCACGCGAGATGGCGGAGCAGGGGACCTTCACCGAACTCGCCCACGGCTATCCCGGCGGCGAGCTCAACAAGATGTTCAAGTAGCAGTTCTCACAAGAAACACGGCGGGCGGATCGATGCCCGCCGTGCCTCGAGAGTGTCGATACCTCTTACTTATTGCTGTCCGGCTTGGCCGAACGGTCGATCTCCTGGCCGGTCGGATTCGACTGCGGTGGTGTCGGGCGGTTAGTCGCCGCGCCCGTCGTCGTGCCGGGTTCGGTGTTGGCCTTCGGCGTGGTCGATGGAGATGCGGGGTTGGCCGGCTGGTTCTGCGCGCTCTGCGATGGCGGCGTCGTGCCGGCATTGTTAACGGACGTGTTGTTCAGGCCATAGAACACTGCGCCAAGCACCACCGCGATCGCAATCGCGAACATCGCGATCTTCGCACCACTGGCCGGGCCCTCGGCAAGCTCCGGATCCGGCTGCAACTCATTGTCCAGATTGTTGAGACGCGCCTGATGGCGGATCTCGTCCTCGGTCATATTGCTGCGGTCAGGGTCATTCGGTTGGTATGCCATTGGGGTTCCTCCGTTAGCCTAAGTTACAACTCGCGAGCGCTCCCTGACGTTCCCGGTCCCTGCGTGCTGCACGTCTTCGTCGAAGAAGAATGCACTGCACAAAAACACTTGAGCGAGAATCGCGCCGGCCGTTTGACGCCATGCCTGCATCCGCCAACCTGCTGTCGGCCTTCCGGGTACCTTACGGCGTTTCGCGCAACACCCCTCCGGCGCACGAAGCGAAAACAAACCCGGTCATTCCAGGCACGAAATTGCGAACTTCGAAAGCGAGCTGTTTCAGCACAGAATTGTGCTGCGCGGCCTTTGAAAACCGACATAGACTGGTTCTAAGGCGCTTGGATGACTAGCTAAAATCAGTCGCTGCGACCAAGGATTACGAGGGCTTAGATGGGAATCAACCAAGGTCCGATCAGTCTCGACCAGAAGTATACTCAGGGCACCGGCCATATCTTTCTGACCGGCATCCAGGCCCTGGTCCGTCTGCCGATGGCGCAGATCCGCCGCGACCGTGCAGCCGGCCTCAACACCGCGGGCTTCATCTCCGGCTATCGCGGCTCGCCGCTTGGCGGTTACGACCAGCAGCTCTTTGCGGCGAAGCACCATCTTGAGCAGTACAACATCAAGTTCCAGCCTGGCGTGAACGAGGACTTGGCTGCCACGGCGGTCTGGGGCTCGCAGCAGCTCCACCTCTCGCCCGGCGCCAACTACGACGGCGTGGTTGGCATCTGGTACGGCAAGGGCCCAGGCGTCGACCGTTGCGGCGACGTGTTCCGCCACGGCAATGCGGCGGGCTCCGCCAAGCATGGCGGCGTGCTGTGTCTGGCCGGCGACGACCATGGCGCCAAATCCTCCACTGTGCCGCACCAGTCCGACCACGCCTTCATCTCGGCGCTGATGCCCTATCTCTATCCGTCCAGCATCCACGAGATGATCGAGATGGGTCTGCTCGGCATCGCGATGTCGCGTTACTCCGGCTGCTGGGTCGGCATGAAGGTGATCACGGAGACGGTTGAGACCACGGCCGAGATCGACCTCAGCGACGAGATGACGCCATTCGTGATCCCGACCGATTTCGAACTGCCGCCTGATGGCCTGAACATCCGCTGGCCCGACGACCGCTTCGAGCAGGACCGGCGCCTGCAGGACTACAAGGGCTATGCGGCGATCGCTTTTGCCCGCGCCAACAAGGTCAACCGCATCACCATGGATTCGCCGAACGCGCGCTACGGCATCATGGCCTCAGGCAAGAGCTACGAGGATATCCGCCAGGCGCTGCGCGAACTCGGCATCACGGAGGAGATCGCCGCCAAGATCGGCATCCGCCTCTACAAGATCGGCATGCCCTGGCCGCTGGAGCCGGAAGGCGTGCGCAACTTTGCCGTCGGCCTGGAGGAGATCTTCATCGTCGAGGAACGGCGCGAGATCGTCGAGAACCAGGTCAAGCAGGAACTCTTCAACTGGCGCGACGACGTCCGCCCGCGCATCGTCGGCAAGATGGACGAGCACGAGAAGCGCTTCCTTACTTTCGCTGCCGAGCTCAGCGTCGCCTCGCTCGCGAGCTCGCTGACCGAGCGCCTGCTTCGGCTCAATCTCAACCCTGAGATCGCCGAGATGCTGCGCGCCAAGGCCGATTGGTTCAACGGCCGCCAGGCGACGCAAATGCAGGCGACATCCCCGATCGCCCGCGTCCCGTATTTCTGCTCGGGCTGCCCGCACAACACCTCGACCAAGGTGCCGGAAGGCAGCCGCGCGATGGCCGGCATCGGCTGCCACTTCATGGCGCTGTGGATGAACCGCAACACCGAGACCTTCACGCATATGGGCGGGGAGGGCGTGCCGTGGGTCGGCATCGCGCCGTTCACCAACGAGAACCACATCTTCGCCAATCTCGGCGACGGCACCTATTTCCATTCCGGCATTCTGGCGATCCGGCAGGCCGTCGCTTCCAAGGCCAACATCACCTACAAGATCCTCTACAACGACGCGGTCGCGATGACCGGCGGCCAGCGTCACGACGGCGATCTGTCGCCGCAGCAGATCACCTTCCAGCTCCACGCCGAAGGCATTCGCGAGATCTACCTCGTCTCCGAGAATCCCGACGCCTATCCGGCCGGCACCATCGCGCCCGGCGTGAAGCTCGCCCATCGCGACGAGCTTGAGAACGTCATGAAGGCGTGCCGCGAGTTCAAGGGCACGTCCGCGATCGTGTTCGTGCAGACTTGTGCCGCTGAAAAACGCCGCCGCCGCAAGCGCGGCCTGATGGAGGACCCGCAGCGCCGCGTGCTGATCAACCCCGCCGTCTGCGAGGGCTGCGGCGACTGCTCGGTGCAGTCGAACTGCATCTCGGTCGAGCCGCTGGAGACCGAGTTCGGCCGCAAGCGCACCATCAACCAGTCGACCTGCAACAAGGACTATTCGTGCGTGAAGGGCTTCTGCCCGTCCTTCGTTACCGTCGATGGCGGCAAGCTGCGCCGCCGCGCGCCGCCGGATCTCGGCGCCATTGGTGACCTGCCGGAGCCCACCGTGCGGCCGTCACTCGATCGGCCCTATAACATCGCGGTCGGCGGCGTCGGCGGCACCGGCGTGCTGACGATCGGCGCGCTGCTCGGCATGGCCGCTCATATCGAAGGCAAGGCCAGCATGATCCTGGACATGTCGGGCCTCGCGCAGAAGGGCGGCGCGGTGCTGAGCCACGTCCGGCTATCAGATCACCCGGCCGACGTTACCTGTTCGCGCATCGTCACCGGCACCGCCGATCTCGTGCTGGCCGCGGACGAGGTGGTCGCGGCGTCCAAGGAGACGATCACGCTGTGCGAATCCGGCCGCACCGCCGGCATCATCAACAGCCATGTGATCCCGACCGCGGACTTCATCCTCAACCGCGACTTCAACTTCCAGGTTCGCAAGGTCAACTCGGTGCTGGAGAACGCACTGCGCCAGGACTCCGCCTTCTTCGATTTCACCAGGCCGGCCGAAGCCCTGCTTGGCGACAGCATCGCCACCAACATCATGATGATGGGCTACGCCTATCAGAAGGGCCTGTTGCCGCTGTCGGCGGCGTCGATCGAGCAGGCGATCGAGGTCAACGGCGTCTCGATCAAGATGAACAAGGAGGCCTTCCAGCTCGGCCGTCTTGCCGCCGCCGATCCGGTGCGGCTGGCCGCGATGATGAAGGACCAGGACGAGCCGGTCGCGCCGAAGACGCTGGATGCCATGACGCTGGACGAGATCATCGCCCACCGCAGCGCCCATCTCACGGCGTATCAGAGTAGCAGGTTGGCAAAACGCTATCGCAAGCTGGTCGATCAGGTGCGCGATGCCGCCACCAAGGGCGGCTATGGCGAAGCGCTGACGCGGGCGGTTGCGATCAACTATGCCAAGCTGCTCGCCTACAAGGACGAGTACGAGGTGGCGCGGCTCTACACCGACGGCCGGTTCGAGCACCAGCTCCGCGAGCAGTTCGAAGGCGATTTCAAGTTCAACTTTAATCTCGCGCCGCCGATCCTGGCGCGCGGCGTCGACGCCCAGGGCCGCCCGAAGAAGCGCGCCTTCGGTCCGTGGATGCTGAATGCCTTCCGCGTGCTGGCCAGGCTGCGCTTCCTGCGCGGCACGCCGCTCGACCTCTTCGGCTATAGCGCCGACCGCAAGCTCGAGCGCGATTTGATCGCAGGCTACGAGAAGGACGTCGCGACCGTGCTCGGCCTGTTGTCGCCGGTCACGGTCGACACCGCTGTCGAGTTGCTCTCGCTGCCCGATCGCATCCGCGGCTACGGCCCGGTGAAGGAAAAGGCGGTGCAGGACGCAAAAGCTCGCTACGCCCAACTCGCCGCCGACCTCGCCAACCCGCCGCCGGCCCCGAGGCAAATGGCAGCGGAGTAGCGTCGGGCCACGGCGCCGCTGCTTACTCCTCATGGTGAGGAGCGCGTAGCGCGTCTCGAACCATGAGGCCCGGCTGTCGCCCAGGGCCATCCTTCGAGACGCCGCTACGCGGCTCCTCAGGATGAGGTCTGATGCGTGTGGCGGCTACGCCCTCCCTCTCGCCGCACGGAATATTTCCGCGCTTGCCAAGGCCTGCCTGACGGTCCAGAAAAACGCTCGCACCAGAAACGCCAGCGGAGAACGAGTTGACCATCAAAGGCAAGGCTTACATTGCCGGCATCTATGAGCATCCCACCCGGCATGCTCCCGACAAATCCACCGCGCAGCTCCATGCCGAGGTCGCCAAGGGCGCGATCGAGGATGCGGGGCTCACCAAGGACGATATCGACGGCTATTTCCTCGCCGGCGATGCGCCCGGCGGGCTCTGGCCGATGGTCGATTATCTCGGCTTCAACACCAAGAAGTTGCGGCACGTCGATTCCACCGAGACCGGCGGCTGTTCCTACCTGATCCACCTGGGTCACGCAGCCGAAGCGATTGCTGCCGGCAAATGCTCGATCGCGCTGGTGACGCTCGCCGGCAAGCCGCGCACCGGCGTGATGCCGCCGCGCGCCGCCGGCGCCGAGGCCGATTTCGAATCCGCCTACGGAGCTACCACGCATAACGCCTACGGCATGTGTGCCATGCGCCATATGCACGATTACGGCACCACCAGCGAGCAACTCGCCTGGATCAAGGTCGCCGCATCCCATCACGCGCAATACAACCCGCACGCGATGCTGAAGGAGGTCGTCACAGTCGAGGACGTCCTGAACTCACCGATGATTTCAGATCCGCTGCACCGCATGGACTGCTGCGTCGTCACCGACGGCGGCGGCGCGATGATCGTCACCACGGAGGAAATCGCGAAGAGCCTGAAGAAGCCGCTGGTGCGCCTGATCGGCCATGGCGAAGCGATGAAGGGCCCGCGTGGCGGCAAGGATCTCGATCTGACGTATTCCGCCGGCGTGTGGTCCGGTCCGCGCGCCTTCGAGGAAGCGGGCGTGACGCCGAAGGATATCAAATACGCCTCGATCTACGACAGCTTCACCATCACCGTGCTGATGCAGCTCGAAGACCTCGGCTTCTGCAAGAAAGGCGAGGGCGGCAAGTTCGTCGCCGACGGCAACCTGATTTCGGGCGTCGGCAAACTGCCGTTCAACACCGACGGCGGCGGGCTCTGCAGCAACCATCCCGTCAACCGCGGCGGCATGACCAAGATCCTCGAGGCCGTCCGGCAACTCCGCGGCGAAGCGCATCCGAAGGTGCAGGTGCCGAATTGCGATCTGGCGATCGCGCATGGCACCGGCGGCCTGCTCGGCGTCCGCCACGCCGCCTCGACCTGCATTCTGGAGCGCGTGTGATGACTGAAGCGAAGAAATACAATGCGCCGGTGACCAACCCGGAAACCGCGCCGTTCTGGGAAGCGGCCAAGCAGGGCAAGTTCCTGATCAAGCGCTGCACCGCCTGCGGCGAGCCGCATTACTTTCCGCGGTCGATCTGCCCGTTCTGCTTCTCCGACAAGACGGTGTGGGAAGAGAGCTCGGGCGAGGCGACCGTCTATACCTACAGCCTGATGCGGAAGTCGCCGACCGGCGCGTACGCGATCGCCTATGTCACGCTGAAGGAAGGCCCGTCGCTGCAGACAAATATCGTCGACTGCGACCTGGACAAGATCAGGATCGGCCAGAAGGTGAAGGTGGTGTGGAAGCCGACCGATGGCGCGCCACTGCCGTTCTTCACGGCGGCCTGAGAAGTACCTTCTCCCCTTGTGGGGGAAGGTGGCAGCCGCAGGCTGCCGGATGAGGGGTTCTCTCCACAGGCACAGGTGCTCATGGAGGCAACCCCTCGCCCGAACGAGCTTGTTGCTGGCGGCGGAGCGGCCCTCTCCCACAAGGGGAGGGGGCGCAGCGGTCCTAACCGGCTACATAGGTAACAGAATAGACCGGCGACATGGGTAACAGGTCAACTGATCGGCAAGGAGGAGC
>NZ_JCAMOR010000132.1:0-11158 GCF_059512385.1 Bradyrhizobium sp. Crot121
GCGAAACGCGGACTTCTCTTGCTTCGGGAATCATCCCGATCTTGAATCACGACTCACGTTCTATGAAAAGTGGGTACCTAGTGTAGATCTGAATTGTCGCCGAGAGCGGATGGTAAGACGCTTTAGTGAACTTAGCAGCGCCTGCGGTTTCGGGTGGTCTCACGCGGAGAAGCCATGCAGGAGGCCTCCTGCAACAATATCCGCCGCATCCAAATACTTGCCGGATCAGTATTATGAAGGGCCGGCCATTGGATGGCCTCGGTGAATGCGGGAAGCGGGAGCGGTGCTTCGACGATCCGGAGGGGGATCGTCTTTGCGAAATGCTGGGGCAGCCTTGAGGGCATCGTCGCTATACGCTCAGTCCCCGATAGCATCGGCGGGATCATGGTAAATCCTTGCACAACGACCTCAATGCGTCTCTTAAGACCGTGCTCAAGCAAGAACCATTCCTCAATATTCGGCCTCAGGGCCCGCCCGAACTTGGCCGCAACATGTCCCATTGACATGTATTGCTCGAATGTAAGCTGCCGTGGCAGCTGCTTGTTCGTCTGGCAGCCTACGCACACGAGCGTCTCCTCGAACAGTGTCGC
Source organism: Bradyrhizobium sp. Crot121 (assembly GCF_059512385.1). Lineage (NCBI taxonomy): Bacteria > Pseudomonadati > Pseudomonadota > Alphaproteobacteria > Hyphomicrobiales > Nitrobacteraceae > Bradyrhizobium > Bradyrhizobium sp. Crot121. The sequence continues at coordinate 591 of NZ_JCAMOR010000132.1, forward strand.
TTTAGGATGCGCGCTCGACATGAATAATTCCGGTAAGACAAGAAAGTCGACTTCGCCGCGCTGCAGAAGCTCATCAGGCTCATCGACAAATGGCAGAAATTCGAAGCGGACGGCGGGAGCTTCCCGCGCGACACGGTCGACGATCTGTCTAAAGAAAACGATTGTCATGAAATCGGAAAGGAGAATCCGGAAGCGGCGATCCGACTTAGCTGGGTTGAACGTGTCGCGGGAAATTATGGAGAGCTGAATGTGCACCAGCGCCTCGCGTATCGGCCCGGCGAGCCGTTCCGCTCGTGCTGTGGGGACAAGTTCCCGGCCCCTCATCGTAAATAGCTCATCGCGGAAATAGGCGCGCAAGCGGGCCACGGCCGCACTCATAGCCGGCTGGCTCAGATTGATGCTGCGTGCCGCCGCGGTGAGATTACGCTCTCTCATCAGAGCATCGAGCGCGACGAGAAGATTTAGATCAAGGCCTTTGAAGCGCATGGCGTGGAGTTATCCATCGTGTGGATGTGTTCAATAAAAATAATCGATTTTACCAATTTTGCGCAATGGCGGATACCAAAGCCGGTCGGTCAGCACAATAAAATTCAGGCCGATAAGGAATGGTTGCCAGTCTTTCTCCTGGCTCCGCGAAAAGTCTCAGCTGCACCCCGAGCCCCGACCGAAGCGCATGTCCATTGCGGCCACAGTTTTCAACGGGTTGTATGAGCTGCAGCGCAGTGGCTTGACGCGACAGGCGTGGCGCAGATCGCTTATGCGCTCACGACCGGTAAACGTTCGTATAGCTTTTCCAACCGTTTCTATATCGGCCGCTTACCTCCGTAGAATTGAGCCAGCGATCAACTTCGCCTTAACATCCCAACAAGTCGGGAGCTGCCGATTGCCGGCACCCAATGCCTTTGCGACCCAGGCCCAATTTATCACGTATCCATAGCAGTCAAATCGTGCAGAAAATGCAGGCGAAGTCCCCGGTAGATTTGGTGCAAATGGCACATGCGCTCGACGTTGTCTCCATCGTGGATCGCGATGCATCGGTCAATCAAGCGCTGACAGACGTGCTCTTGTCGACAAGCGACAACCCCGAACCTTTCCAGTGCGCAGATGAGTTGAAATCCAACCGTCCTCTCAGCACGTCCTGTTTGATCGCGGATGTGCAGTTGCCCGGAGTGGCCGGGCTTGAGCTATGCCAGCACTCGGCCGCATCCGGAAAGGCCGATCTCACCATTCTGCTCACGAGCCGTCCCGGCGACAACCACTGGCTGCGGGCGCTGCGAGCCAGCGTTTCCCATTCCCTGGTGAAGCCGTTCATCGGTAGCGAACTGCTCGCGTGCGTCAAGTCCAACCTCGAATGCCGGTCGGCGCAAAGGAGGCACCCATGAATATTGCCGTATCCAGCTCTACGGGGGGTCTCTCAATGCGCTCTCAGGTGCGGTGGAAGCTGTGCTGGGAAAACGAGTTGCAACTCGCCGACCATGTCGAACTCGCCGAGTTCTTTCGAAAGACGTATGGGCCGACTGGGGCGTTTAATGGAAAGCCATTCGAAGGCAGTCGAAGTTGGGCCGGCGCGAGGCCTGAGCTCCGTGTAATCGGCTACGACTCGCGCGGTGTAGCGGCTCATATGGGCTTACTGCGCCGTTTCATCAAGGTTGGCGCGGTCGATGTACTAGTGGCCGACCTAGGTTTGTACGCGGTACGTCGAGATTTTGAGGGACTCGGAGTCACCTATCACGGTGCAGTGCACGTCCTGCGTCCAACCCTGCAAGAGCTTGGTGTTCCCTTCGGCTTCGGCGCGGTTCGGCCTGCGCTGCAGAAGCATGTTGAAAGGGTCGCCCGGCACGGTTGGGCAACCGTTTTGTCGGGGGTTCGCGTGCGGTCGACCCTTCCAGATGTACGTCTCGACAAGCCGCCCACACGCACCGAGGACGTACTCATCGTGATTTTACCAATTGGACGGTCGATGAGCGAGTGGCCGACCGGCACGATGATTGATCGGAACGGGCCAGAGCTGTGACACACCTCGACTGCTCTTGCGAAGCGCGCGGCGAATACGCTGACCGCACCGAAAGTCGCGGCGTCTATCTGACGTTTGACGACGGTCCTAATCCACTTTGCACGCCGAATGTCCTCGATGTGCTGGCGGAACACCGAGTGCCAGCGACTTTCTTCGTCATCGGCGCGTACGCGGCGGACCAGCCGAAACTAATCCGACGAATGGTCGCAGAAGGGCACGAGGTCGCAAACCACACAATGACTCATCCGGACTTGTCCAGATGCGAACTCGCCGAAGTGCAACAAGAAATACTAACGGCGAGCAGAGTCATCAGGATGGCATGCCCCCAGGCCTCGCCGCGGCACATGCGTGCACCCTATGGTATGTGGACCGAAGAGGTGCTCGCTACGTCAGCGAGGGCTGGGCTGGCTGCCCTGCACTGGTCGGTAGATCCGCGAGACTGGTCTCGTCCCGGCGTTGACACGATTGTCAACGCGGTGATGGCCTCTATCCGGCCGGGAGCAATTGTGCTCTTGCACGACGGATGTCCACCCAGCGAGTTGGGACGGGGCACTCATGCTGGTCTGCGCGATCAGACCGTCTTGGCGCTTTCCAACCTGATTCCAGCATTGCATGTCCGCGGATTTTCAATCCGCTCGCTTCCTCAACCTCACCAAACCGGCACCCTATGAACCTGCTTACCACAACCAGCACTGTCGCTATCTCGGTCTATGCGCTTCTCTCGACTGTCCATAGAAGCGTGCAGGTGCTTTATGCTCTGCCGACAAACGTTTCATCGCCGTCGGGCGACGTGGTCAACTCCGACGCTCTACCAAGCGTGGATGTCATCGTCCCCTGCTTCAACGAGGACCCGCGTACGCTCTCGGCGTGTCTGAAGTCCATTGCAAGCCAAGACTACGCCGGAAAACTGCGGGTCTATGTGGTTGATGACGGTTCTGGAAATCTCGACGCTGTGGCACCCGTTCACGACGCCTACTCTGACGACCCGAGGTTCGGCTTCATTCTGCTGCGAAAGAATGTCGGAAAGCGGAAGGCGCAGATCGCTGCGATACGCCGCTCATCTGGAGATCTCGTGCTCAACGTCGACTCGGACACGATAATAGCAGCCGATGTGGTCACGAAGCTTGCACGGAAGATGCAGGATCCAGCGATCGGGGCGGCCATGGGGCAGTTGACGGCGAGCAACCGAAGCGACACTTGGCTGACCCGGTTGATTGATATGGAGTACTGGTTGGCTTGCAACGAAGAGCGCGCGGCACAAGCTCGCTTCGGCGCCGTTATGTGCTGCTGCGGCCCATGTGCGATGTACCGTCGTTCCGCGCTCCTGTTGCTACTAGATCAGTACGAGACGCAATTCTTTCGGGGAAAGCCAAGCGACTTCGGTGAGGATCGCCATCTCACGATCCTCATGTTGAAAGCAGGGTTTCAAACGGAGTACGCTCCCGACGCCGTCGCGGCAACAGTTGTTCCGGACAGGCTAGGGCCGTATCTGCGCCAACAACTCCGTTGGGCACGGAGCACTTTCCGGGATACGTTCCTTGCGCTGCGCCTGTTGCCTGAACTTGATCGCTATCTCACGCTAGATGTAGTCGGACAGAATCTCGGCCCGCTACTTCTCGCCCTGTCATCGCTAACGGCGCTCGCGCAGCTCGCACTCACAGCCACAGTGCCGTGGTGGGCAGGACTGATTATCGCATCAATGACCGTGGTTCGCTGCAGCGTCGCAGCGTTTCGTGCTCGCGAACTTCGATTTCTCGGCTTTTCTCTGCACACACTCATCAACATCTTTCTCTTACTCCCCGTGAAAGCCTATGCATTGTGTACATTGAGCAATAGCGATTGGCTGTCGCGCCAGGCTGCCAAGCTACCAAACGGGGGGGGAAAGCAGGTCGTCATCCGAAATCCGGTCGGTGGACCAAATGCTACAGAAGGTCCGGGAATTGGTGGGTCAATCCGAAGGAGGGATCTTTCGCGTGCTTCTTCGAGGTTGGTAACGTCTGACAGCGCTTGCAGCGGCGAGTGATCGTGCAGTTACATAGGTGAATAGCTCGTGAGCCTGGATAAGAAATACCAACTGTTAGAGCGGGAACTGGCTGCCGACGATCCGTGGCGCCTCGACGGAAATCCGTTTGAGCGGGAGCGTCACACGCAAATGCCGCGGCTTTCGCTTTCCAGAGGGTCTATCACAAATGCCCTCGAAGTGGGGTGCGCAGCCGGCGCATTCACGGAAAAGCTGGCGCCGCACTGCAAACGGCTCAGAGCGCTCGATGTCGTGCCGCGAGCGATTGGTCGAGCGTGCCAACGGACGAAGAGATGGTCGCACATCACGTGGATAGTCTGCGACGTTCAGCAGTTCTCGACCGGAGAGCTGTTCGATTTGATCGTCGTGGCGGAAGTTCTCGATCACCTGGCTGACACGGCCGAGATACGCGCGGCCATTTGCAAACTAGTGCGGATGCTTGCGCCGGAAGGGCCGCTGGTTTTTGGATCCGCGCGCGATGCCACGTGTCGGCGCTGGGGTCACCCTGCTGGTGCCGAGACGGTCATCAGCATGTTGAACGAAACGCTGATCGAGGTCGAGCGGCTGCAGTGCCATGGCGAGTCGGTCAACGAAGACTGCCTGCTCGCCTGCTTCCGGAATCCGATTCGATCTCGAGTCAATCGAATCGCCGACGTTGACATGGAGGCACAATGCGCATCTGCGGTATAAAGCTGACGCATGATGGGGCGATCGCTCTTGTCGAGGACGGACGGCTCGTCTTTTGCGTCGAGCAGGAGAAGCGGGGCAACAATCTGCGATATCAAGCCATCGACAATCTCGACGCAGTTGTCGCCGCTTTAGCGGAGCACGGTCTGGATCCGCGGGATGTCGATCGGTTTGTCATCGATGGTTGGGACGGGGAAGTCGAATCCCAATTCGAGGCCCTCAGTGGGACGGCAGCGATCACTCTTAAAGGGGCGCCGTATGTTGAACGCCATGCCGAGGGCCTTCTCACTTCGCACGACGGCTTTGGGCTCATGCTCGAGGGCAGGCTCTTCCCTTATAGAAGCTATCCGCATGTCACAGGCCATGTGGCCTCCGCATACTGCACCAGCCCCTTTGCCAAAGCCGGACAACCAGCCTTCTGCTTGGTATGGGACGGCTGCATCTTTCCACGTCTCTACTATGTAGATCGTCGGGGCGCCCGGTTCCTCGAATGCCTGTTCCCGATGATAGGCCATGCATATGGTGCCGCTGGCTCTCACTTCGGACCTTATAGGCAGGCGAACCGGACCAGCTGGGACCTAGGTGTTGCCGGCAAGCTGATGGCTTACACCGCGCTCGGGTGTGCTGATGAAGCCATGATGGCGGTATTTCAGGAGCTCTACGAGGAGCGCTTTGCGGCCGACACGGAGCAGGCTCGCCGTTACCGAGCGGGCATAAACAGCGCGGAGTCGTCACTTGCGGCTATGCACGACTTCTTCGAGCGGAGCGCGCTGCGATTGAAGGCTAAGGCACCCGAAGATGTACTTGCATCTTTTCATTGTTTTCTCGAGCGTCTCCTTGTTCAGGAAGTGACAGTCGCTTTGCAGCGGCATTCGGGTTTTCCGGGATCGCGCAACTTGTGTATAGCCGGTGGCTGCGGTCTCAACATAAAATGGAACAGTGCACTACGTGCTAATGGCCTGTGCGATGCTGTCTGGGTGCCGCCCTTTCCGAATGACAGCGGCTCGGCAATCGGCGCGGCTTGTGCCGCAATGGCGGCGGACATAGGCTTCGTGCCGCTGGACTGGTCGGTCTACAGTGGCCCAGCCCTGGCACGCACCGATGTGCCGTCTGAGTGGGAGGCTGCGCCGTGCAGTATGCATGAACTTGCTGCCATCCTGGCGAGCAATAAGCCCGTGATTTTCCTCGCCGGCCGCGCTGAGCTCGGACCACGAGCGTTGGGCGGCAGAAGCATTCTCGCAGCCGCGACATCGGCGGGAATGAAGGATCATCTTAACGACATCAAACGTCGCGAACACTTCCGGCCAGTGGCGCCGATATGCCTGGAAGATCGCGCGCCGGAAATTTTCAGCCCTGGAACGCCGGATCCTTACATGCTGTTCGATCACCAGACGCGAGCGGAATGGCGGGACAAAATCCCCGCCGTTGTACATCTCGACGGGTCTGCCCGGTTGCAGACCGTTCCTAGAAACTCTGAGCACAAAGTCGCTGAGCTTCTCGTCGAATATGAAAAACTCACGGGCATTCCGCTGCTTTGCAATACGAGTGCCAACCACCATGGGCGTGGGTTTTTTCCGGATGCCGCCGCAGCCTGCCAGTGGGGACGCGTTGAACACGTATGGTGCGACGGCCTGCTGTTGACCAAGCCGCTTGCAGCTGAGCTATCGCCGGGCGACGGCATCCCTCACGCCAAGATGAGCGCATGTCCGCGATAGCGATCGGCCTTACCGGCGTAACAAAGTCATATGGCGACAAGGTCGTTGTCGACCGGCTGTCGTTCACCGTTGCGTCGGGAGAGTGCTTCGGCTTGCTGGGACCGAATGGCGTAGGCAAGAGCACGATTGCGCGCATGGTTCTCGGCATGGCGTCAGCTGACGCGGGCAACATCACCGTGCTCGGGGAACCAGTGCCGGGACGCGCTCGCTTGGCTCGCATGCGCATAGGCGTGGTCCCGCAATTCGACAATCTTGATCTCGAGTTCACGGTCCGGGAGAACCTGCTGGTGTTCGGGCGCTATTTCGGCATGAGCGCGCACCAAATCGAAGCGGTCACGCCGTCACTGCTCGAGTTCGCTCGCCTCGAGAACAAGACGAATGCGCGCGTCGCCGAACTCTCTGGCGGCATGAAGCGGCGCCTGACGATAGCGCGTGCGCTCATCAATGACCCTCAGCTCCTCGTCATGGACGAGCCGACAACCGGCCTCGATCCGCACGCGCGCCACCTGATCTGGGAACGGTTGCGCTCGCTGTTGGCGCGCGGCAAGACGATTCTTCTGACCACCCACTTCATGGAAGAAGCCGAACGGTTGTGCGACCGGCTGTGCGTACTCGAGCAAGGGCGCAAGATCGCTGAAGGCCGGCCTCACACCCTAATCGACGAGCAGATCGGCTGCCAAGTGATCGAGATCTACGGTGGCAATCCGCATGAGTTGGGTGCGCTGATCAGGCCGTACGCGCAGCGTATCGACGTGAGCGGTGAGACGCTCTTTTGCTATGCGCCAGATCCGGAGCGGGTGCGCGGGCAGCTGCGCGGGCACACGGGTCTACGCTTTCTGCAGCGTCCACCGAATCTTGAGGATGTCTTTTTGCGGCTGACTGGGCGGGAGATGAAGGACTGAACCATGTGGGGACGTTATGCGGCGGCTCTGCCCGCCAATGCGTGGAACTGGATCGCGGTATGGCGACGCAACTATCTGGCGTGGCGGAAAGTCGCGCTGGCATCGGTTCTCGGGAACGCCGCCGAGCCTATGAGCTCTCTATTCGGCCTCGGCTTGGGCCTCGGAGCAATGCTAGGTCGCGTTGACGGCACCTCATATATCGCGTTTCTGGCGGCTGGCATGGTCGCGACAAGCGCGATGATTTCCGCCACCTTCGAAACCATTCATGCGGCTTTCGCTCGCATGCATCATCAGCGCACCTGGGAAGCAGTCCTGTGCACGCAGCTCACGCTCGGCGACATCCTTCTCGGTGAAGTGGCGTGGGCAGCCAGCAAGGCCTTTCTGGCCGGGGCGGCAATTACGATTGTTGCCGCCATCCTGGGCTACGCAGCGTGGCCATCCATCCTCTATGCGCTGCCAGCTATCGCCCTCACCGGTCTCACCTTCGCGAGCCTGGCGATGGTCGTCGCAGCGCTTTCACCAAGTTACGACTATTTCGTGTTTTACCAGACGCTCGTCCTCACACCCATGCTGTTCCTGTCCGGCGCGGTCTTCCCGGTCACCCAACTGCCCGACGCCTTTCAGCAGGTGGGGCGCTTCTTGCCGCTGGCACATTCGATCGATCTCATTCGTCCGGCGATGCTTGGCCGCCCGGCCGGCAGCGTCGGCCTGCATATCGGTGTAATTTGCATGTACGCAGTATTGCCGTTCTTCCTGTCGGCGGCACTTTTTCGTCGACGCCTGATGCGTTGACGCTACTCACGACCACTACGAGAAGGAGATATGCGATGCAGTATCGTGAACTGGGCCGCAGCGGCCCGAAGGTGAGCGCGCTCGGCTTGGGCACTATGAGTTTGGGGGGAGCAGAACGAGGAAGCCGAGGCGCACGCGCAACTGGACGCAGCCCTAGATGCCGGCATAAACTTGGTCGACACTGCCGAAATGTACCCTGTGCCACCCCGTGCGGAGACACATGGATTTGCGGAGCGCTATATCGGCAGTTGGCTACGCAAGACCCGGCGCAGGCGAGACGTCGTGCTTGCGACCAAAGCCGTCGGCCCTGTTCGAGCAGGCAAGGCAAACTTTGCCCTATGTGCGCGACGGCCGCGTCAGCTACACACGCGCCAATCTGTTCGAGGCCGTGGACACCAGCCTGCAAAGGCTCCACACGGACTATATCGACCTCTACCAACTGCACTGGCCCGACCGCAGCACCAACGTCTTTCAGTTAGTCGACTACCAGTACGAACTCGACGAGGACACGGTCCCGATCCTGGAGACGCGGAGGCGTTGGACGCACTCGTCAGAAGCGGTCGCGTTCGTCACATCGGGCTCTGCAACGAAACACCTTGGGGCCTTGCGCGCTTCCTGCATCACGCAGAAGTACATGGTTTAGCCCGCGTGATAAGCATTCAGAATCCGTACAATCTGCTTAACCTCGACTTCGAGAACGGCCTCGCCGAGATGGCTCAGCGCGAACGGGTAGGGCTTCTAGCGTATTCGCCGCTCGCGATGGGCACACTGACCGGTAAGTACCTGGGTGGGCAGCGACCAGGCGGTTCGCGGCTGAACTTATTAGGGAGATTCTTCCGCTACAGCAATGAGAGGGCCCAGCATGCGGCCCTCGCATATACAACGCTGTTTCGGGAACATAACATTGATCCAGCGCACGGCGCGTTGTCATTCTTCAGCAGCCGGCCATTCGTTGCAAGCACCCTCGTAGGCGCGACCTCCGAGCTGCAGCTAAAGCACAACATCGCCAGTGTGGAAGTCAGCCTGTCACGCGAGGTCCTCGATGGAATTCAGTCAATCTATCAGCGTTATGGAACGCCGTCCCCATGATTCGGGTATTGGCCTCCTGGTACAAATCACGTCGCCGATCGGGTCCCGTGAGCCGTATTGTGAGAACCAGGACAAAGAGCCGAGCGGGTTGAAACCGGACACTCACGCCGGCCTGCGCGACCAGACGGGTCATGGTGCTGTCCCGCTTGATTGCAGCGTTGCATGAGCGCGGATTTAATCCCCGCCGCTTCTCAACATCATTGAAAGAGTCGGCGGAGAGATGACAGCGTGGATTCTTGTGCGGGGCGCCACCCCAAGCCTCGCGATCAATATTAGTTGGAGCCACATGCAATGACCTACCCCGTACTGTCACCTGAGCCCTTTGTAATTCTTGGGATGCCAAGGACTGGCACGCACTATCTGGAAGCATTGCTAAACGAGCATCCGAACGTGTTCAGTAACGGTGAGTTGCTCAATCCATATGATACGAAGTGGCCCGATAAGGATCGCCTGCTACATAGCGATCGCGAGCTCCTAGAACTTGCCTACCTGCGCTATCCCCCGCGGAGCGACAAGGTGACGCACGTTGGCTGCAAGATCAACGAACCTCAGTTTCACGATCGTCCGGGCTTTTTTGCCGAGCTGGCCGGTTGGCCAGGCCTGAAGGTCATCCTCGTGGTTCGCAGAAACACATTGGAATCGCTACGATCGCTGGTGCAGGCAAGGCAAACCCGCCAATGGCTGAAATTCAGCTCTGACAACGCGGCTCCGCCGCCGTGCGTCAGATTGTCAATCGCCGACTGCGAGGCCTACTTCAAGACTGCCGACAATTTCCACGCTCGGGTCGCGCACTCCTTCGCGCCGACCAACATGCTTGTGATTGAGTACGAGAGTCTTCTTCGCGAACCCGCCGCTTGCTTGGCAACGATTTGGGAGTTCTTCGGGGTTCCAGCGCTTCAGCTTTCTGGTCGCGCCATTCTTCAGCGCCAGGAAACGCGACCGCTGGACCAGACGGTACAGAATTTTCATGAGTTGCGGCTTCACTTCGCAGACGGACCTTACGCTAGATTGTTTGAGGTCGGTAACTTCTGACTGACCTTCGCGGCGGCGAGCGACAGTGCACCTCACTCAGGTGGAACCTCACTCAGGTGGAACGGTCCTGAGTCAGGCCAGTAGAGTGTCCCTATCACGACGAATGGAGCGCGACATGCTGTGTCTAGGAGTAAGTGGCGGGCTAGACAAAATTTATGAATGCGTGACCCTGCCGGCCACCGCCAGCCCGTGCCGGTTCTCCATGGTGGCGTGGCCCATATAGCAAAGCTTGGCCTCGCGTCCGGCCGCCTTGCGATAAAGCCTGCTGTCCGGATCGCTGGTACTCGCATGGGTGTCGTTCTTGCGCTTCTGGCCGT
>NZ_JCAMOR010000133.1:0-11043 GCF_059512385.1 Bradyrhizobium sp. Crot121
GCCGCAACGACCCGCTTCCTCAAATCCAAAGAGTAAGGCTTGCCCATCCATGCCGGCCTCCAGCCCAGCCAGCATGGGGAATCAGAAACCGCCTGATTTGGGAATCCCAAATCGATTCAAGCTAACTTCATTCCGCTTTAGTCTGGTCGCGCTTCGCGTTGTCCGATCGCGACAGCATTTTCAGCTACATCGAGGCCGAGAATTCTCGTGCCGCGGTCCATGTCGACGAACAGATTGCGAATGCCGCGCGGCGCCTGCTCGCCTTTCCGGATAGCGGTCGGCCGGGGCGTGTCGCTGGGACGCGCGAGTTGGTCATTCCGCGTACATCTTATGTCGCGGCGTACCTGGTCGACGGCGATACCGTTCGCATCTCGCGCGTGCTCCATGGCGCCGCAGATGTGGCCAGACGAACTTACCAACGACGATTGAGGCGGCTCCGTACAGTATCGTGCGACCAGCTGGACGGGCAAGTTTCGATTTATTGCATATATCGTAGGTTGCCTACGATAAGTACGATCAAACTAAATCTTCAAGCCTTCGTCTCGCGTGCGTGCCGGACGAATAAAGGCCTTGGTCAGCGTCTCGAGCGTGACCGGAGCTTTCGTCACACCTTCGGGCGCTGGAAACGGCCGCTGCGCTGGATTTCAACCGCGCGGCATTTTTGTGGGTGCCTTATTCATCTGGACGAGGCGGCCTTTCCGCCGAGCGTTCACAGCACGGACTTTCGCCTCTACAGGACGCCCCACGCCCGGTAGCGTCCCCGCCCGGTCGCCTCGCGCAGGCCGAGCTCGGCGACCAGGTTTTGGGCAGCACGGGGAGTGATCTCGAGTTCCGCCGCGATCATGCCCGCCGAGACGATCGGCCTCGTCAGCACGTAGTCGAGGAGAGCCGGCAGTTTTGAAGTGGCGCGACGGCCGGCGAGTTTTCGGGCGAGCAGGTTTCTGGTCATCAGCCAGCGGTCGTGGTCCTTGCGGCCAGACTCGGCGGCGGCCGTGATGGCCTCGAGTTGCACGACCAAACGCGCCGCGGCGTCGCGTGGCCGCCGGCGCGCACGCGGAATGTTCTTTAGCCCAGCATGCAGGCACGGCAGATGCGAGCGCGTTTTGCCGCGGTCCCTCAACAATGCCGCGGCGAGCAGGCGGCCGAGCCAAGGGGTGTGCTCGAGCGGTTCGATCTCACCCCAGGCGTCGGCGGCAATCGCCCCCGCCAGCGTCGGCGGCAAGCCGCGAGTCTGGTCGACCACATCGCGCCAGTGATCGAGGCGTTCCTCCTCATCCCAGTCGGGATCGTAGATGAGAGAATCCCGCTCCGGCCGAAACCGAGTCTCGTCGGCAAGCCTGCGCTCCGCCCTGGCGTTCGCTGCGTCGACCGCGTCGAAAGCGGCGGCCAGATGGGGATCGGTCTCGCGGACACCGAGGGACAATTCGAGACCCACCTCCTCCCGCTCGGCGTCGTCGTCGACCTCAAAATTTCCCTCGCCTGTCTCCTCTTCTCGCTCGCCCCTGCCGCGCAGGCTGGCGAGCCCCGGAGCCGACAGCGCCCAATCGGGCTTCGCCTCGGCGATGCGCCGACGGGCGCGCAGCACGGCGTGGGCGCGAGTCAGCTCGTGGGTGGGAGCGCGAACGTCCATGCCGGCGTCGTGGAGGACGAGGTCATCGAGGTGGACAAGTTCGCCGTCCAGCCACAGACTGGCGCAGGCATCGGTGAAGTGTGTCCGGCTGATTGCGCCGTCGCGGATTGGGCTTTTGGCCAGCCGCTCGTCGAAGCGGGCCACAGCATCCTCGGCGGCGGCGAGCGGCCCGACGAGCTGGGCCCAGGGCAGCGGATCGGGGATTTTGTAGGTAGGCAGCAAGGTCCTGATAACCCTAATGGGAACCAGCGAAACGGAAGCTAACACGGCTTTCGCTTCCGTCATAGCGATGTCGGTTCCGGACCGCCCGAGGATTCAATTTCGGTTCGCAAATCAACGAGTTCTGGCGGCCTCAAGCCAGGCTAGCCGCCGGTCGGCGCCAAACCGCCAAGAAGATGCGCCGCTGGCAGCTCCCCTGCCCTCTTCCGGACGCGTCGGCCGCCCTCCGCGCTCAGATGTCCTCCTCGATCGACTGTCGTCACGGCTATCGGGCTGGCTTCCCCGCGTCGGTTCGGTGGCTTCGCCGCGAATCAGCGTTCATTACTTCTGCCACGCTCAGGCTCGCTCCGATAGTAGCGCTTGTCAGGCCGCCTCGATGTCGGTCTGCGGAAAATCGGCGCCCTTGAACATCAACGGTTCGCCAAGATATCGGGCGCAGGCGTAGGCGAAACAGTCCCCGAAATTGAGCCGCGCCGGGTGCCCTTGCCGAAGCGGTCGAAGGCGTCGAGCGCGATGCGGGCTGTTTCGGGCGCAACGTTGACCATTTTGATTTCCATCGGCGCGAGATAGCTCTCGACCGCTTCGGCCGCCGCGGCGATCGGCAGATCGAGCACGCGGGCGATGGCAATCGCCGCCTCCCACACGGCCTGCGGCGAGGTCAGCCGGGTTGTGCTTTGCTGCACGCGCGCCAGCAACTCGCGCGCCTCGTCTTCGTCCGTCAGCATCGCGGTGAGCGCCGAAGCGTCGATGAACATCAGGAATCCTCGTACAGGCTGTCGCGGAACGCCCTGTCAGCAGGCTTGCCGCTCTGCGGATTGCCCTTTGCCTTCAAATCGCGACAAAACTGGACGCCCAGGTCGACTAATGACGGCTTGCCCTGCTCGCGCTCGAGTTCATGGGCGAGTGCCGTATGCACGGCCTCGGTCAGCCCGATTTTCTTCAGCGCCGCGACCCTGCGGGCCAGCGCGTCAGTCTCCGGATTCTTGATATGGAAGGCCATGCGGCGCTCCTCTAGCGTGTATCGTGTATCCTTATATAACGTTCCGGATACACCGCGTGAAGGCCGGGTATTCTCGCGAAATCTGATGGAGAAGGTCGTAAAGCACACGGAGGCCCGAGATTTCTATGGTTAGCATTCTATGAATGCCACCTTCTGGCCTTCCGGGCCCTATTTCCCATCAAGACCACACGCCATGACCTCGACCGGGCTCGGGCTGAGGACAACCTGGTCCCGGCTCCTGAATTCATTAGGGCGCGGATCGTCGACGACTAGAAGGACGCGCGTCGGCGGCTGGAAGGCACAGATTGTTGTCAGCTGACAACATCCATTTCGTAGGCCCGGCTCTTATTGTCAGCTGACAACAATCCTCCAAGGTCGGTTGCTGCCTATGACCGCAGTGCGAGGCGACTTTCCGGTCGACCTCATTCGGCGCCACGCAAACCCGCGAGATTGGATTGTCGATCCGTCTTGCTGTCTGCCGATGGAGTGCCACTCCGACGCTGGATGCTGTGGATCAAACTTCCTGACAGGCAGGATCAAGGCGTGAGCTCAGCCTACTCTTCGGCTGGTTCTCCCCGAACGATCCACGGTCATGGCTCGAGCCGATGCCGGCCGTTGATCACCCAAGGTCCGGCGGCGCCTCCGCCTTACCCGACCGTGAAGCCGCCATCCCGTTGCGCTGGTCTAAGGGGATGTTGTCAGCTGACAACAATCTGTGCGGCGCCCCCGATGGGACTACGTTCCGCCGCGATCGGAGCGTCTCGTTCAGGAAGAGATTCGATGCGGCGTGCCCGCGTCGAAGGCTCACGATGGCATCTCGGGCAGTTGGCCAGGTGTGAAGAATGTATGCGGCCCGGCGCGAGGTCGCTCCGCCGCACAGCGGTGCCCGTTAAGGTGGTGGCCCGACTGAGCTTGGCTTCCTTCGCCGAAACAGATCGCATGTGCGGTCGATGATGAGCCCCCGCCGCGCTAGGTGCTGGTCGGCCTTGCGGCTGGTGGTCCGGGAACAGCGAGCGCGAATGACCCGGAATGCACTCGGTCGATTACTCGACCCTTGTTCTTCGGCTGATTGGCGGAGACCTGCTGCCGTGAGGGGCTTGCTTGTTGCCCTGGCAAGCGGCGGCCTAGCGAAGTGCCGCAGTGGCGCGTCGATCCACACTGCGACGGCCCGGCGAACCGACATCGCAAAATCCCGTCGCTCGCCACCAGCTCCGGCGCTTCAACGAGAGGGGGAGGGTGCTTTTGGGGGACCGTTGGTCTTCGGCATCAGGTACGAGCCCACCTACCTTACGAGGCATGCGATCTTCCGGGCAGCGACTTGCTGGAAAGCAAGGAATAGGGACGCTCGCGCGCCGATTGGTCAACGACCGTCAAGCACCGGTACACGCTGACTCGACCCCAGAAGGGAGGGTTTGCGGCGCATGGAAAGACGCCCCGGCGCATCCGCACGATAGCAACACTGATCGGAGTAGCGGCTGGCATCGTACCGAATGATGCTTGAGGGATCCACGCAGCCTCGCCGAATCGCGCTGTAGTAGAGGCTGGCTCGGCTGGCTGGGGCCATTGTTGTCAGCTGACAACAACAGGGCGACGCGCCAAAAAGCGGCTGCTCGCCGTTAGGCACGCCATCGAGCGTTAAGAACTCGTTAACCCTTTATTTCTTGCTCAAATCATAGAATCGTGGCCATCTCTCAAGACGGAGATTAGGCGTCTGACGCGCAGAAACCGTCTTGAGAAGGCAAATGGCGATCTTAGCGGAAGATTCGGTTACGATGAGCGAGACTGCGTCTGCGCGGATCTCTCGGCATGCCGGCATTCTTTCCGGCCAACTTCGCTCGCTCGCGACGACGCTTTTCCCGCCTTCGGCGAGCAAGTCGCTCCGGTCGTTCACCTCAGGAGAGGTCGCCCGAATTGCGGGCGTGTCCGATGGGTACCTTCGACAACTTTCTCTCGACGGACTTGGACCGACCCCGACGACGGGAACCGGGGGCCGCCGATCTTATACTCTGGCTCAGATTCATGAGTTGCGCGGGTATCTCGCCACCGCGCGGCCGCGCGAAGCATTGGAATTTCTCCCGCGCCGCCGCCTTGGTGACAAGCTCCAAATCATCACCGTCGCGAACTTCAAAGGCGGTTCCGCCAAGACGACGACGGCATTGTATCTTTCGCAATACCTCGCCCTTGCCGGCTTTCGGGTCCTGGCGATCGATCTCGATCCGCAAGCTTCGCTGTCAGCAATGTTCGGGTACCAACCCGAGTTCGACATCGCCGCGAACGAAACCCTCTACGGCGCCATACGATATGACGAACACCGGCGGCCAATGCGCGAGGTCGTTCGGCCGACCTATTTTGACGGGATAGGTCTCGTTCCAGGCAATCTCGAGCTTATGGAGTTCGAGCACACCACGCCTCGAGCAATGGTCGAGCGGCGTGAACGCGGACACGACCTATTCTTTCGCCGTGTCGCCAGCGCCATCGACCAGGTCGCCGACGACTACGACGTCGTCGTCATCGACTGCCCACCCCAACTTGGTTACTTGACCATGGGCGCGCTAAACGCGGCGACCGCGATGCTCGTGACCATCCATCCTCAGATGGTCGATGTCGCATCCATGAGCCAATTTCTCCTCATGACGTCGGACCTCATGTCCGTCATCGAGGAAGCGGGTGGGCGCCTCGACCACGATTTCATCCGGTATGTCATCACGCGTCACGATCCTAATGACGTGCCCGAAGCTCAAATCGTGGCGCTCCTCCGCACCCTTTTTGGATCGGATGTGCTCCAGGCCACGGTGTGGAAATCGACCGCGATCGCCAATGCCGGCCTCACTAAGCAATCACTGTATGAGCTGGAGCGCGGCGCCGTAGGGCGAGGCGCCTACGACCGGGCGTTGGAATCGGTCGACTCGGTCAATGCCGAAATCGCGCAACTTCTTAAGAAGGTGTGGGGTCGATGAGCAAACGCACAGACACCATCAAGAGCCTTTTCACGGCCCCGCAATCAACCGCGTTGTCAGCTGACAACGTGCCCGGTGCACTGCCGCGGGTCTCGTCAGGCTCGGTCCGCTCGTTGAAAGATTCCTTTTCCGAAGTCGAGAAAGAGAACGACGAGCTTCGCGAAAGAATTGCATCCGGGGCTGTGATCCTTGAAATTGACCCCTCGCTTATCGATCCGTCACCGCTGGCCGACCGGTTTCGCGATCAGGATGATAGCTCGTTCGAAGCACTCAAACAGTCGATCGCACAGCGCGGCCAAGAGGTGCCCATTCTCGTTCGGGAGCATCCTGAAGCGAAAGGGCGCTACCAGAGCGCCTATGGTCATCGCCGCGTCCGCGCCACACGCGAACTAGGCATTTCAGTCAAAGCGGTCCTGCGAGCGCTGTCAGATGAAGCGCTTGTCGTGGCGCAAGGACTCGAGAACGCACCACGCGAAGATTTGAGTTTCATCGAGCGCGCGACCTTCGCGATGCATATCGAAGATGCCGGGCACAGCCGGTCAATCGTGCAAGACGCCTTGTCGATCGATCGGGCAGAGGCGTCAAAGCTTCTTGCCGTGGCTCGATCGGTCCCAGCCGAAGTCATTCAAGCAATCGGGAAGGCTCCGAAAGTTGGCCGCGGCCGCTGGCAGTCATTTGCTGAATTGATCAAGGATGTAGCGGCGCTCAAACGTGTCAGGACGGCGATCGCCGAACCTAAATTTGCAGAGCGAGAAACTGACGCTCGATTCCTTGCAGCATTCACGGCGGCAAGCCGTCCATCTTCCGCGGGACCATCGAAGCCATCCGAAGAGAAGCCTGTCTTTTCCGTATCCGGAGACAAAATCGCGCACGTGCGTCAGGCCGAGCGCGAATTGAAGCTCACCATCGACAAGAATGTCTCGACGACATTCGCGGCATTTCTTGTCGACCAACTCCCGGCCCTGTTCGACGCGTTTTCCAAGACGAGCAGCGGTCAGGAAAGCACCGAGGCCTGACGGCCTCGTCCCGCAAACGCAGACCAGGAGCAGACAAGGCAAAAGAAAAAGGCCCCCGAAACGGAGTTCCGGAAGCCCTTCTCTTCAAGTTTGGCGACTGACAGAGAATCACTTTCGCGAATCGCAGTCAAGAGTTTCTACGCGATTTTATCGTCGTTTCGGCGAGCAGGTTTCCTTTGCCCAGCTGAGGCAAAGACATGCAGTCACACTCTCCAACGACGCCCTTCGGGCGGCGATCGCTGACACTTGCCCATGTGGCAAGCCATATGGTCGCAACAGAACGCCCGCCCGAAAAGATCGTGCACAAATGGAAGATCTTTCATGCCATCTGTACGGCACGGCCGCGGCTTGGCGTGTCCGAGCGCGCGCTCTCAGTGCTTAACGCGCTCCTGACCTTCCATCCTGAGACGGCGCTCACAGGAGAGGATGAACTGATCGTCTTCCCGTCGAACCATCAGCTCAGTCGGCGAGCGCACGGTATGCCGGCATCGACGCTGAGGCGTCACCTGGCCGTACTGGTCGACGCGGGGCTGATCGTCAGGCGCGACAGTCCGAATGGCAAGCGGTATGCGCGGAAGGACAATGCTGGCGAAATCGAGCTCGCCTTCGGCTTCGATCTTTCACCGCTCGTAGTACGGTCAGAGGAGTTTGAGGGCCTGGCGGCCGATATCGAAGCGGAAGCCCGTGCACTCAAGCTGGTGCGTGAACGGATCACGCTGTGCCGGCGCGACATCGCGAAGATGATTGCAACCGGCATCGAGGAAGGCGTCCCGACGCGAAGGGCAGGGCAGGGGCCTGCCGATTGGCAGGAGGTGCATGCCGCCTTCCGCGCAATGGTCGCTCAGATTCCGCGCACCGCGACGCGCCAGGAGCTCGAGCCGATCGCTGACGAGCTGTCGCAACTGGCTGACGACGTGCTCAATCTTCTGGAAACACACATCAAATCCAAGAATCCGAGCGCCAATGAGTCCCATTCTGAGCGCCACATACAGAATTCAAATACCGAAGCCCTCACTGATCTTGAACCTTGCCTTCCAAAAGGCAGGGCGGCGGGAGCTGAGCCAAGACCTCAACCATCGCGAGTCGCCGAAAGTTCGTATCCGTTGGGAATGGTCCTGAGTGCATGTCCGGACATCGTCGATTATGCGAAGGGTGGGATTTCGAACTGGCGCGATTTCCTCGCCACGGCGGCGGTTGTGCGATCGATGCTGGGGATCAGCCCGAGCGCCTGGGAGGAGGCGCAAACCGTCCTGGGTGAAATGCAAGCGGCGGTCGTCGTCGCCTGCATTCTGCAACGCGGCACCACGATCAGATCCGCTGGCGGTTACTTGCGTGGGCTGACGCGGAAAGCGGAGGTCGGGGAATTTTCTCTTGGGCCGATCCTGATGTCGCAGATCAACTCCCGGCTCCATGAAAAACGAACGGCCTGACGGATGGGTAAGCGTCTCTGTGCGCCACCGGCTCGGGCTGACGCGTACGTGGTTCGCTTGCGGTTGAGGTCGAATTTGATGGGGCCTTGGCTGCGGCGGCAAATCCTCATCAGGGTGCCGCGCAGGAGACTGGCGACCCCGAGATCGTCAGTGCGGCCATTGCGCACCCCGGGCGCCATGCGACAGCGGCCGGTCGGATGAAGCGGCCGTTTTACCGAGCACGCCGCGCTGCCGACCGACCGATCGGGCCCGCGAGGGGCGGCAGGGCAACGCTGCCAACGGGCCGAGCAAGATCGATGAGAAGGCTCGCGCGCAACGCGGCGCTAAAGGAACAACGCCTAGCGCGAGGATGACGAGAAAGTGGGGGACCGAAACGGAGCGTACTGCGCTCGAGGAGCGAGCTCGGGCGGAGGAAGTCCGCTGGCAAAAACACGAGGAGACGCCGGAGGAAGTGTCTACATCGTGCGCGCGAGTAGGCCGCAACTTCGTCGGGCTGTCTTCCTTCAGAACGGCGCCGGGCCAAGCGCGAGGCTGAAGGCCATGGCCGCCACAAGGGACAGCAGCAGACCGGCGCCGGAGAAGATCGCGACGGTCTTCAGGTCCTCGACGTCGGTTTCTGCACGGGCGCCGCGCGAGAGCGCCCTCGACAAGGTGGCTATCATCTGTTTCCTCCAAAGAACGCGGGACAGGACCATAGAGGACCGGAACGCGGAGCCGTGTGAACTAGGTCTCAATGACGGCTCGATCTTCGATAGCCGTTCTTGGGCAAGCTTGCTCGATGCGCCCAACTTCGTGCCACCGACTTGCAGTCGTTGACCACGGATCCGGACGCCGTCGAATGCCACAATAGCTTCGCAGCAGATACTAGAGAGGTGGCGTCTGGACCGACCAGCGGCAGTCAGTGAACAGTCGCCCCGGTCTACGAAGACACGGAAAACCAACGACCGGACCGCGCTCGACTAGGTCCGCCGGGATGGATTCGTTAAGCTTGCCGGACCCGGAAAAAAAGGGCCGCCGGCGTCGCACGCGGGAGCGGGTCGCCTCCGGATCCTGGTCTGCTCTTCAGGTCGTATCGTTGTGCCAGATCGAGCAGCCGCCGCCTGGTGAACGGGTCCGCCTTCTCGGCCAAATCGCGAGCCCGCTGCGCGAAGCCCCTGTAGAAATCTTCCACGACGCCACCCCCGCAACTTCACTGAAGGCTTAATTTCAATCTTGAGGCGCTACGCGTCAAGCGAGCGGCACCATCCGGACAGATTTCGGCGCGCACCGCTTGTGTCGGCGGGCTGCATGAAACTAACCTGGGCTCGGCAGGAAATATCGATGCCTGCGCAAAGTTCGAGCCGCAAGCTGTGCCCGTCGCGCGGAAAGGCGATGACGGCCATTCCCGTCGATGTCGCCGATGGGCGGTCGCGTTATGTTTGCCTTGCCTGCAAGGATGATCCGCTGCACGACCCCGCCGCCCGGAAGTGGGCGGATAGCCCGCTGCGGCCACCCGCCAAATAGCGTCCGATTGAAATCGAGCCCGGCAGCCGGATTGCTGCTGGGGCCGATTGTGCTGACAAACCTGTCTAATGCTGTGGGGTTGCAACCCGCACTTCCAGCTTCGTTCCGTCGTGCGTGCCGGCGGAATCGCTGCGGAGTCGGCGGCCGGCATGTCCACGACGCTAGCATCTGTTTGGCCCATTGGTCGCATGGATGCGGAGGGCGAGGTTGCATCCACATGGCGCGTACGTGGGTATGGGCGCAGCTCTCTAGAGCGTTTCACATTTTGACGGAAGCATATCCGGCGTTTGCGAAGTAGTTGCTGCATTCGCGAGGTTGGATTGTTGCGACGAGATTGCCGAGGTGTCGCCAAGTATCTTCGAGGGTGCGCTTCTGCGCGATGCGCATCCAGTGCTTGACCTTGGCGAAGGGCTGGTCGATCGGATTAAGGTCGGGTGAGTAAGGTGGCAGATACCACAGCCTGGCACCGTGCCCGCGGATGAGGCGACGCAGAGCAGCCGACTTGTGGCTGCCGAGATGATCCATGATAACGATGTCGCCGGGCCTGAGAACTGAAACGAGCTGCTGTTCGACATAGGCTTGGAAGCACTCACCGTTGATCGGCCCATCGAAGACGCAAGGGGCGATGAGGCCGTCACAGCACAAAGCGCCGAGAAAGGTCAGCGTCTGCCAATGCCCGTGCGGGGCAGACCCCGGCACCCGCTTGCCCTTTGGTCCCCAACGCGTAGCGGAGCCATGCTGGTCTTGATCCAGGTCTCGTCGATGAAGACGAGACGCTTGGGATCCAGGCCGGCCTGCCAGGACCGCCAACGGTGACGCGTCGTGCAACGTCGGAGCTGGCCTGCTCAAGGGCGAATAGTGTTTTTTTGAACCGCAGCCCTTCGCGCCGTAGAAAATCCGGACCGCATTGTGCGAGACCTTGATCCCACGCGCGGCCAGTTCGTCCTTCAGCTTGTGCAGCGTCAGATGCGGCGTCTGGCTGATCCGTTCCTTGATGAACGCGCGATGAGGTTCCAGCACCGGCTTGCGGTGTCCGCCCATCTTGCCAGGCGCCACCGAACCAGTCGCCGATGGCGTTGCGACAACACGCTCACGAAGATCGTTGGAAAGAGGTCGGCTCATCAGATGCTGGCCTCCAGCCCAGCCAGCATCTTGAATCACAAACCGCCTTCAGGGGAATCCCTATCGATTCAGCTTAGCCATGAAACGCTCTAGGTCGTGTGGACAGTTACCTTATCCAGAGCAGAGTAGCGGCAATGGTGACAACGGCGAAGTAGTTTCGCGCGGT
>NZ_JCAMOR010000134.1:0-10630 GCF_059512385.1 Bradyrhizobium sp. Crot121
GTGAACCTCATAGCGCTGGGCCAGATCGGCCACCGTCGCCTGCTCCCGCACGGCTTCCAGCGCGATCTTTGCCTTCAGTGCCGCGTCGATCTTGCGTCTCGTCTTCGTCGTCATCATGCCCTCCGTCTATCAAACGGAGCAGCCCTTTTTCCAACTTAGCCTCTGATCCCAAAACCGGGGTCCATTTCACTTCTTCGGGCCGGACTCTCACTCCTTCCGGAGGAAATACTCAGTGGCAGGTCAGTATGCTTCATTCCTGGCGCTTCCTATCGGCGAACGGCAAGTAGATTTGCAGCACGCCGCGCCTGCCGCGGCGGCGTCCCACATGAACAATGAGATCGATCGTCCTTTTCGCGTAATTGACAATTGAAGTGTGGGACATCCGCGCACCTGACCGCATGACCATGAATGCCAGCCTGTCGAGAGCAAGTTCAGGACTGTCGGCGTGGATAGTTGTTATTGCACCTGGGTGTCCTGTATTGATCGCCTCAAGAAATTCATATGCCTCGACACCCCGAATTTCGCCGAGAACGATGCGGTCGGGGCGCATTCGCAGACAGCTTTCCAAGAGTTTTGACGGGCTCCGAGCAGAGTGTTCCGTACGATCTGCAATTAGGCCAACTTGATTCTTGTGAACTGGAGAAAGCTCCTGTGCATCTTCTATGGTAATGATCCGCTCCTCGGGGTGCGACATCGCGAGCAAAGCCCGTGCCACCGTCGTCTTCCCCGAGGATGTGCCCCCCGAAACCAGAATATTAAATTTCTCCTCAATTGCTAATCGGAATAGACCCTGCAGCTTACCAGCCTGCGCCATATCGGCCGCTGTCCGATGGCGCTCCTGGCGAACGGCGTCCACCGAGATCTGCTCACCTTCAACGAATTCGATATTGGACACGTCCAATGTCCGCGTCCGGTATTTGCGGATCGACAGGGACAAGCCGTGCTCAACTGCAGGCTCGACAACCACTTGGACGCGCTGCGGGTTGCCCCAAACATTAACCCGCCCTGATACGATCGGATGAAGCACCCCAAGTGTGTTGCGGGCCTCTCCCGCCAGCTGCACTCCGAGCCGCTTGATGGCGTTGGCCCCTAACGCCACATCGATCTGGTGCATGTGTATCGATCCGGCCTCTTCGGCGAAGATGGAATTGTCAGGGTTGATCACCACCTCATTGATACTATCGTTCGTGAGATATTCCTTCAGGGGGCTGAAATACTGCTCTATATAAGAGACGTCTGGGCTGGACCGGAAGTCATTCATCGAAGAACAAGATCCCGATTCACGAAAACGCGAACTTCCTCGCCTTGCGGGACACGAAGGAGTGGAGGAAGGGAGAGATATTCGTCAACGACAGGTCTGGCCTGACCACCGATGGTCGCTGCAACATCGGACACGGCCTGGCCTGTAGCGTTCGAGCTGTCTGGCCAGGCACCTCCGCTATAGTACGGCGGACGATTTACATTCGACGACCTGTTGCTGCCGACGAGAGCGGGAATGGTCGATGACACTGCCGTGAACACGCTGAATAGGAGACCCGCACCTATCTTCGTGCCATAGCGGTTATCTACATTCCCTTCGGTACCAGCTCGACCGAGGAGGTCCGCACCTGCGGAGCCGAGCTCGATCGATTTGGCGTCTGGAGTGATGGCCCGATTCCAAGCGATTAGCACTCGTCTTTGCTCGATTTGCACTTTATCGCCGACAGTGCCAATCAGGCTTGTCCCTGCGGGCAGCAGAACACGCGAGCCGTCGACCGCGAATACGGGCTCGAGGACCTGAGCCCGGACATTTCCGGGCAATTCTGAATGGATAGCCGTTTCAAGTACCGCGGAGATGATGGTCCCCTGCACGATGGTATGCGATGGATCAGCGAGAACTCGTGACACCGAGGTCTTTACCTCCGAGCCGGATCCGTCCCGCGGCCCTGATTCGTCAACGACTATGCCGTTGGATTGCCTTTGTTTGGCGCTTATTTCATCCAGCTCGCGGCGCCTCTCGGCCTCGCGCTGAGTGGAATTGCGCTCTTCTTCCAATCGTAGTGCCGCAGCACGCAGGCGTGCATTCTCAGCTTCCGCCCTTTCACGATCCTCCTTAAGTTTCAGCGATAGTTCTTTGTTATAACCGTCCAGAAGTGTCTGGACATCAGCGAGTGAAACGCTCGAGCCATTGTTGGGCCCCGCGTTTCCGCCAACTTGATTTCTGTTGTCCTGGACCTGCTTATCCATTGTACTGTCGGAAGCGGCGGCCGTCTGCTTAACTGGAGGAGCGCTGGGAACTGAAAAGTCAAGCCGCTGATGACTTCTTGGGACGTCCTCGACCTTTAGATCGACTTGTGACGCCTTTTGGCTGTCATCGCCACTCAGACCAATGACCTTCAAGACTTGCGTGGAGCTCGTAGCAATGAGCGCCGTGACGGCACTGGCTAGAAGCATGGTGGCGAAAACGACCATCCAATTACTTCTGCGCTTAGATTTGCCGATTTGTTTGGCGCGGCGTTTGTCGAGCAGTCTCTTTCGCTCAAAATCCACCGGCGCCTCTGCTCCAGTCTGTACGGCATTGCGCTCGCGCCCATGGTCAGCATCTCTCGGACCCATCAAACCATCCCTCATTGAGTCGCCATGCGCACTGCGCTCTCCTTGGCGACGCAGACCGTATTATCGCCGATTCTCATCACCCAAAAGTCGCTGATCCCGTCGACGACGATACGGTCGCCGTCAGTGCGCGAATTAACCAGCTTTTCCTCGCGATCCTGACCGATCATAAACACTGCTGGCCGGGGCGCACCTCTTGGCAAAATAAAGGTCGTCTGCAAGGTATTGTCTGTCACAGCAATCGGCCGGAACCGCGCATCACCCGAGGCCGCGTACTCATGATTTATAGGAAGACCCCTGACGGACCCTTCATGTGGTGCCTTACTCTCATCGGGATAGATGAACGTTGCCCGGAACGCTTGACGCGCTCCCGCCTGCATCCCCGCCTTTATTTCGCCGACCGTTCGCAGCTCGAAGGTGTAAATGCGCCGATCAGTGTAGACAGTCATGTTGGTGAGAGCTTGATCAATAATCGGCTTTACGCTCATCACATTGCCCACCTTCAGCTTGACCACTTCCCAGGATGCGCTGTCGCCAACGAGAATCGATTCGATTATCTCCCCCTGTGCGAACTGGATAGCCGTGATTGACTTCAAGTAGAGATCGAGCTTGTAGACGTTGTTCTCATCGTAAACGTAGCGTTTGATGCGCCAATCTGACGTCGCTGCTTTGGGCGATTGCTCCGCCTTCACCGCACTTAAGAACGCCATGAGGATAATCAAAGAAAAGGAAAGAGCCCTAACCATCGCACTTACATCGTTTGGCCGACCGACTGTCTAGTCAGCAGTTTCCGCATCAATTCGGTAAGACGAGACGACGAAGCCCAGGGGATTTTTCCACACTGCCTCCAAAGCAACATTTATCTGCGGCCTGAATTGATATCCGATAGTCGCCACGAAACTGCGGCGGACGGCCTCGCGGCCTTTTTGTTCCCGGTACTTGACAATGCGGACCCGGGCCAGATCCGCTGTGTTGCGCTGGTCCGACGGCATGAGCGAAATAGACTTAACTACGACCCGCACTCGCACGTCATCACCGTAAACAACGGGTGGATATTGCGCTGAACCCGAACGCCAGGTTTCGGCCAGAGTTTCTTGCGCGTTGCCGGACGAGCGCGTCATTACATCAGGTATCCGGGTTTTGTTGTCCGCGGCATCGTACGTTTCTCGGTCAACGACGTAGGACACGAGTTCCGCCTGAAGCACGGCGTCCTGTTGTTGAAGCGTGGCGGGCCGGACTTGAACGATTTTTTCAGCCTCGCCAGTCGTTTTATCCACTAGAACCACATAGGGCTTGGTCTCTTTGATGGGCAGCACGCCGATGAGCGCTCCTAACGCCAACAGACTTGCGGTGATGGAAGCAACCGCAACTTTTGCCCAGTTATTCCGTTGTGTGCAAAGACTAAAAAACACCTCGTCTTCGAATGACCGCTGGGTTGTCTGTTTAGACATGTGGTTCACTTATCAACTGGAGAGTTCCGGTTGCGGTGATGGAGTGAGTGGTTTGCAAGACAAGGGCCTTCTTCAACCCACCGCGTTTGCAGTGTGGGTATAACTCCGCATCAACCATACTTCCGTCCAATTACTCATAGGTCCGAAATATAGGCGACATCTGGATGCTTGAAGAAGGAACGCACCAAAGCTGGTCTGTTGCCGATGTCGGCGAGCTGGGTGCGGACTCGGTCTTCAATTTCTCGCCTGCGCGCAGCGGCCGGCGTGCATTGCCAGTTCGCTCCAACGCCATCATGCGGATTTCTTCCAGGGTTCGATGGTCAAGTTGTCGGCCGCCGCGTTTCATGCCGATAGCATACACCAACGCCGCAACAATGTCGCCTATATTTCTGACCTATGAGTAAGGGACGGTTGTTCGGCTGTGCGACGAGCCACACGTTCATCCCAACGCCGTTGCCGCATACAAGCGCCTTGGCGCATTGCGTTGATCGCTGGCGATGCAGCCTTGGCTGTCGATCCCCGATCCGCCGCTGTCGTCATGGTGGCAGTGTCCAGCAATCGTTGAGCGTTGACGAAAAACCTCATCGTCGCACTTTTGGCCATGGAAGCTGCCGCGGTGGCTGCACCGGCACCGACAGCCGCAACCGATGCGCTGGATAGAGCACTTGCCATGGTCGGAATCTGGAACAGGAGAATGGTCGCCGCAATCATGATGAAAGGGTAACCAAATTGGTCGGGTTCCGTCCGACTTTGCGCCGCGATTAGCAGTACAATAGCCATCAACGCTGTTGTCAGTAATGGAATGACTGAATACGCAACCGTAAAGCGCGTCCAGCTCTCGAAATACTGCCTCGTTTGAGGCATCATCAGCATGGTGATCGCGAGCGGCGCCAGACTGATCGCCACCGCGAGCCCTACTTTTGCGACCACCACGATAATGACGCACGCTGCGGTAAAAAACCCTATCACGATCAGCACGAACGCACCATAAAACACGTTCCGAATTGCCTTTCCGATCTTGAACATTGAGACGTCGGAAAAGTAGTCGTAGGCAATATGCAGACCGACACGAGCCGACGCATCCATTGCCGAGTACGTATCCACTATTGTCCCGCCATTGAGACTACGGGCAGCGTTTGTCTCGAGCGTTGCTACAACCCCACGCATCATAAGCGCGCCATAGTCGCTCGGCACTTCCGTGACTATCACGTAGATGCCCTTGAAATTTGCCCAAATGGTCGCGAACGAATATATGAGCACATATCGGAGCCCCCATTGTAGATATGTCGAGTAGTTGACGTTTGTGAATTGCACGAGCTGGTTCAGCGCAATAAACAGAAGCGCGACCATGGCTATCGCACCAAGTAGCGCTTTGATCGGGTCAGCGACTGCTTGAAACACCGTTTGCACATGATCGACAAGCGTCGTGTCAATACTCTGCGCGACCTTCACAATGAGGCCCATGGCGATCACTTGTTGATGTCGTTTAACAGACCGCGTGCGCTGTCCGGCTCGGCGCTATCCGAGCCCAGCACCATGACGTATGATCCTGCCACTGACGCGATGGCCGCTTGGGTCCGCAACGTTTCGTTGAGCTGCTGTGCGACTTCGATCATTACGCGGGTATTGATATCGACGCTGGTTTTTAGTTCCGTGCTGGTTTCAAGCGCAGTGATATACTTATTGATCCTTTCCATGCTTGCATTGGCGCGTTTGTAAGAGTCGTCCGCGGTATAGGCCGTGACGGCGGCTTGGGCCGACAAATATGCGATCTTGCCAAACCTCTTGTCGTTGCGCAGCGCAAACGCATCATCCAAACGGTAGCGGTCACGAAATCCTGAAAGCGCCTCCTGAATGTGGGCCGCCCCAACCGAGCCGCCTGCCAAAGCAGCGCTGGCCATTTCCGCCGGCGCTCCATTTCCCTTTCGGGCCGAAATATCCGCCGCGTCATTGTTCACCGGAAACGGCTTTGGACCTGATATACCGGCAACCACCGTGGATGCCGACGCAACGAGTTGCATCATGCCGTTACTCAGTGCGCGAACACTTTCTACTATGTACGCCAGCAGCTCCCCAGCCCTCTTGTCCAACGTCGGCTGTGCACCATCCGACACCATGCTAGATACTCCGGCTGAAGGGAGCGGTTTGGCGGCAACCCGGCTTTCGTCAGCGCAACTTTCACAAGGCGCGAGACTGATCGCCCCAAGCATCAGGCAAGTAACAACGAGAAATCGGGAAACGCATTTCATGTAGCGACTCGCTCGGTTTGAAAATGAAGCAACTCCCAAGCGCAACCACAATCGTTCTTCCGTCTCTCCGGAACCGATTGGCACCCAGTAAGGGAGGCAAGCACAAGCGCGAGGACTATGGTGGAACGATTCATTGCAGCATTTCCATCGGAAAGTTCGGTGTGTCACGCCAAGCAACGGGCGCTTTATTGCCGCGCCCCCCACCCAAGACATCAATTCCCTTCCCGAGTGCACCAAGTGCAAAATCAAGAACTACGCTGTCATCCCCGGATTTGAATAGTACGAGATGATTGTCCACATTACTTATCTGAAGGAATGCACGCTCGGTTGGCGTCAGGTTGAGCAGCGCGAGTTCCTCTTCGGTATTGAACGTACTTGGATACATCAATCGCGTGACTGCGCTCTCTAGAATCGTATTTCCGGCGGCGCTGTTTGCGATATGCGCTACACGCTGGGTCAGGAGAACCACGGCAACGTTATTCTTGCGCATTGTTAGCATCCAGTCCTTTAGACGCCTTTCAAAATAGGGATCGTCAAGTAGTTTCCAGGCCTCATCAATCACGAGCAGGGTTGGCAGCTCATCTTCTACGAGCCGTTCCACGCGCCTGAACACGTAGCTCAACCACGCGGTGCGGACGGTTTTGTTATCGAACAGCTCTGTGAGATCGAAAGCGGTGACCAGACTATCGAAACAGAGGGGATCGCGGTCCTTGCCGCCAAACAGCCATCCGAACTGGCCCATGCGGTCCCACTGGCCAAGCCTCTGATAGAGATCTCCATTGTCATCCGTCGCCCGCAGCTGCCTGCGGAACTGTTCGAAGTTCTGCAGGCGGCGATCAGCCGCCGCATTTGCCTGAGCTGCATCGCTAAGGGCCTGCGACTGCAACGGACTAAGTCGCTCGCCCTCGTTTTCCGCTAGTGCCCTAAGCCAGTCAGAAAGCCACGCCAAGCCTCGGTCATCTGCCTCCGCCCGCATCGGGTTAAAGCCAAGTTCCTGCCCCATACGTACACTCGAATAGCTTCCGCCCATCGCGCGAACCGCCATTTCGAACCCGCTATCCTTATCGAATATCACAATGCGCGCGCCAAGCCGATGCGCCTGGCTGAGCAGAAAGGCAGTACCGAGAGTTTTGCCCGAGCCCGTTTGGCCAAGCACAAGGGTATGGCCAGCGGTGCGCTGGCCTGATTTGCCGGGCAAATGAAAATTAAAGCGAAACGCTTCCCCGCGCGCTGTTGGAAACATCGTCACGCAATCGCCCCATGGACATTGCTCATGCGCATTGCCTTTCGGCGAGCCGTGCATGGCGCAACATTCTCCGAAGTTCTGAGACGAGATCATTGCCGCACGTGCGCGGAAGCTGAAATTGCCAGGATGCTGAGCGAAGTATATGGCGCGGGCGGAGAACTTTTCACGGACAATCGAGGCGCCAGCATCCTGCATAGCGCGAGTAACATACGACACCGCTTCCTCAAGCTGTTGTCGACTTTCGCAGAATAGGGCGATACTGCAATGATGGTCGCCAAAGACGACGCGGCCGGACGCGACGTCGTCTTCCGCCTGTTCGAGTTGAGCCATCAGAGAAACGGCCGCATCCTCGGCCGCCTTCATTTGCCTTCGTACGCGAGCGATCTTGCCTTGGGCGGCTATACTGTCGATCGGAGTAAAGCTCTGCGAAATCACCATATCATACGGCAGATTGAGACCGTCGAATATCCCGGGATACGTTGCAGCGGGATAATCCTTCAGCGATATAATGGTGCCGTAGCGTTTGAGATCTGGATTCGGGTTGTCACATTCGAAGACATTGCCAGCGAACGTGATCATCGAACTAGCCAACAGGTCAGCAACGGGCACGAACGTTTTGCCGGCAGTGAGACGCCCACGTGACCCGTCTATCAGGGTGCGTAGCACGCTGAGCCATTCCCCGCCAGAAACGGTTAACCGGCGAGGCTTTGCTTCACTTACGCTGACCATACATGTATTGATCAGCTGATCCAGCCGGCCGGCACGGGCGACGACTTCGTCCTTGCTACAGCAGTCACTACGGGCAAATAGACTCGTTAGCTTGACCATTCTTTTCGGCGGCCGGATTACGATGGTGACTAACGTCACCCGGTCACGCAATCCAACAGACTGGAGATAAGTTTGCCAACGCCTGTCAATTTCTTCATTAAATGGAGTTCCTTGAACAGCGCGCATGGAGGGCCGGGCCCCCACCGAGATACGATGAACATAATATCCGACATCCTCGCGCTGCTGCGCGATGAATCGTGAGAACGCGGTGCTAAGCTCGATTGTTTGTCGGTTGTCTAGAGCGTCGGCATTCACCCCCTCGACGGCAAAGGTCGCCATTACATCCCCATCACGCAACATTAAGGTGAAATCGTCGATAATGCTTAGATACGGTAGCCCACCAACGAGTTGCTCACCTTCGCGACCAGCGAGCCGCAAAGCATAGTTTTCGGATAGCTCAGACACGATACACTAGTCCGTCGCCCTTCAATACGGCAGCGTTCATGGGCGTACATTGCATGGTTGCAATGATGACGCTAATGAGTTTTGGATCGTAGGCGGCTAGACTACGCAAGGCTCCGTAGCCAACAGCTCCCATCACGGCCAGATAGACAAATGACTTCGTGATGACGAATCCAAGCATAACGACCCATGCGAGGAACACCAGATGCATGACAGGCAAACCTGCAAACGTGACCTCTCGCGTTAATCCAAGAAAGACGGTTGTCCGCTGCACGATGCTTGCCTTTCGAACTCTCTGAGGCGACCCGCGCCTTCCGTTGAAGGGAGCGCGCGACCGGAGGTGATTAGAGAGGGGTCAGCGACCTGACAAAGCTGGCCCCGCCGAAGACGATTGCTATACCCATCATGACAGAGACTGCAAAAGTCCAGTTCATCCGGCCAGTCATAAATGAGAAGCCTACCGCCATGACGGCCAGAGCGGAAATTGCGACACCCACTGGACCGGTAATCGTTCTCACAATTGCATCAAGGAACGTTGTCACCCCGGTGAAGTTCTGAGCAGCACATGGAGCCGTAAACACGAGAGTCAATACAACGACAAGACCGACGAATGAAATTAGCTCGTCGCGGGAGAAACACCACTTCTTCACTGCGCGCTCCATAATCGTGTGTTGTCGGCCTTAGTATGAACCATAAGCATTAGGGACTTCGTTGGAGGGGCTCGACGAGATCGGGCAGCTGTCAGCGAATACCTAAGCCTCGACCACTTCAGCACTGAGACCGATTGGTCATCCGGCGCTCTAGCACGGCGCCGGAAACGCCTACACCCTCGATCGCAATGACCGCCCGCCGCTAGCACTTGACTCTCCGCTTCGATCACTACGGTAAAGAGATCGACGACGATACCTAACCGGTGGCCCTCCGCTGGCCTGAACGCGGCGTAAAGCGCACCGCTAGATGGCAGTGAGCCAGTACATTTGTTGCTGATCGAAGGACAGCACCTGTCGCCGACTTTGAGCGACGGACTTACAGTTGTGACCTTGCTCGCCAAGCTTTTGATACTCATCACAACTGGCGCCTTGGATGGAGACCGCGTCGAGATCAGCAGTTTTCCTCTGCCGCTCCTTGGCCATATGTAGCCAATCGCTTGGATGGATGTCTAAGACAAAACCGTTTCATTGGTAGCAAAGGATGAAAGAGTATTGCGAGCTAGCGAGTTGGTGCGCAACGACGCCATACGCGATCAACGGTCACTATCGCCGGCCGCCCCGCGGTCGCGAATCTTCGCCCGCGCCACCTCGACCGCGCCGACCCCGGTCTGGATCGTTCGCGCCGGGCCGTAGCCATGCCGCACGACACGGGCGCGTCCGTCGGCAAGTTTCAAATCCTTCACCGTGGCAAGAAAGGTCTCGACTTCCACCTCGACAGCCTGTGCCAGAAGCTGCCGCGCACCGGCGCGCAGCACATTGGTCAGTGGATCATCGATCTCGTCGGGCTGACGAAGCGGGACAATGTTGCTAGTCTCGTTCATGGCGTATCTCTCTCCTTGAGAGAGGTTCTGGTAGGCTTCGACACCCGCCTCGATACGCCGCCTATCTCAGTCCGTCATCACCCAGTTTCCCGCATAGCTCACGCCGCTTCAAAGGCCGCCGTATCACTCAGTTCTGATTCCGGGTACTATTCATCAGTACCGCCGTATACATATGACATAGGATATATCCGCCCGAATGGACACATGCCCAGATGCACACACATACAAACATAGAAGACACAACCATATATCCTGCCGCCGCCGCCGCCGCCCGCCGTGTAAGCCCATAACATGCTTCCAAACACGCGACAAAACGACAAGCGGGCGGCCG
>NZ_JCAMOR010000135.1:0-10561 GCF_059512385.1 Bradyrhizobium sp. Crot121
AACCGCACGAAATTACTTCGCTGTCGTCGCTATCGCCGCAACTCTGCTCTGGCTAACATAACTGTCCACGCGACCTAAGCGACCGACCAGAACACAATTGCGTGACGGTTCGAGGAGCCGCCATTTATCTGTTAATTCACTGCTCATGATGAACAGCGGCGAGTTGCGGCAATCACCGGAGAACGGGAACTTCGACGCTGAAACCGTCACGTTCGGCCCTTTTAGACTGATACCAAGCCAGCGCAAATTGGAGAAAGATGGCGTGGCGGTCGCTCTCGGGGCACGCGCCTTTGATATTCTGCTCGCATTGCTCGAGCGCCCGCAGCAGGTAATTACAAAAAGGGAGCTTTTCGATCGCGTTTGGCCCGGCGTGCACGTGGACGAAAGCAGCTTGCGGGTGCACGTCAGTGCCTTGAGGAAGGCACTCGAAGGGGATGGGTCGAACGTAAAATATATCACCAACGTGTCAGGGCGAGGTTACTGCTTCGCATTTGCGGTGACCGCGATGGCAGCCGCGCCCGTTTCGGTCAACAGCGAACCGTTCCGGTCTCGGTTGCCCGTCATGCCGGCTGAAATCGTCGGCCGAGAAAGCGCGATCAAGGCGATCGCATCCCAACTGATTGCACAGCGCTTCGTGTCGATCGTTGGGTCCGGCGGCGTCGGCAAGACGACAACTGCAATATCGGTGGCGCATTCGCTTTCCGACACCTTCGCGGATGGCGTCTGTTTCGTCGATCTAGGTTTGCTCGGCGATCCGCAGTCTGTGGCGTTTGCGGTCGCGTCATCGACCAATGTTTCCACGAAGTCGAGTGATCTGCTCGAGTCTCTGTTGGCAGCGCTAAGCCGGAAGCGGACCCTAATCGTCCTCGACGGTTGCGAGCACGTCGCCGAAGCCGCGGCGGGACTTGCCGAAGCAATCTTGCGGCGCTGCCCGGACGTCCACCTTTTGGCGACGAGCCGCGAATCCTTGAGGGCGGATGGCGAATGCGTTCACCGCCTGCAGCCCCTTGAATGCCCCCCTGACGTTTCGGGCATGACCGCCACCGAGTTGCTTGAGTACCCTGCCGCTCGCCTCTTTGTCGGGCGACTAAGCACACGTGGAGTGGCACCGGACATCGCCGAGTCGGACGTTCCGACTATCGCCGCCATATGCCGCCGGCTGGATGGTATCGCGCTTGCCTTGGAACTCGTCGCCGGGCGTGTCGACGCCTTCGGAATCACAGGCATCGCCAGCCTATTGGACAGCGATATGGCCCTACACCTTTCGGGGAAACGGACGGCTGTCCCGAGGCATAGAACCCTTAGCGCAACGATCGACTGGAGCTATAGGCTTCTTGCGGAGAACGAGCGGGTGGTCCTCCGGCGTCTGTCGGTCTTCACGGGGCCGTTCTCGTTCGAGGCGGCCCGACGCGTCGTCATCGATGCGAATGCCGCCGCTGCGAACGGATTGCTCGAGGAATTCTCTGCGCTAGTGGCCAAATCGTTGATAGCGGTGGTCGTGAACGGTTCCGATCTGCGGTATCGCCTGCTCGACACCACGCGCGCGCGGCTGCGTCATCATTTGATCGAAAGTGGAGAGGCCCACGAAATCGCCGTTCGCCACGCCGATTATTATTGCGATCGCATCGAAAAACTCTCTTCCCGAACCCACTCATCGTCAGTCTATGACGTTGATCGGGAGGAAGCCGTTTCGAACATCAGGACAGCACTCGAATTCGCGTTTTCATCGGACGAAGCGTCTGTCGACAAACTCCGGATCGCCGCGAGCGCTACCCGCCTGTTCCTCGATATGTCCTTGTTGATAGAATGCCGCGAATGGGCCGAACGAGGAGTCACTATCGCCGCGGCCGAGAGCAAGCCCAGCCGGTACGCACTGGAGCTCTGGACGGCACTCGCGCTGTCGCGCATGTTCACTGACGGAGAGAAATCGGCGACACATAGTGCTTTGATGAAGGCCCTCGATTTGTCCGAGGCCGTCAACGACACAAGCTACAAGCTCCGGATTCTCAGCGGTCTCCAGCTTTTCTCGGCCCGAGTTGGCGACTTTCAAAGCGCATTGACGCAGGCAGCAAAGTTTCATTCAGCCACTGAAAAGCTGGCCGACCCCGGGTACATGTCGTTGTCGGAGGCGATGCTTGGTGCGGCATATCATCTGGCCGGCGATCAAGCGAAGGCGCAAGTTCACTGCGAGGCTGCATATGGAATCACGCGCTCTCAAGACCCAAAACTGCTGCAATACGGGTACGATAACTATACCCGCGGTCTCGGTACGCTTGCCCGCGTCTACTGGCTTCGAGGTTCGGCCTCGAAAGCCGTTTCGGTGGCGCATGAAGCCGTGAACCAAGGCCGGAAAATAGGTCATCCGGTCACTCTTTGCATGTCGTTGATGTTTTCGGCATGGGTCTTCCACTGGGCGGGCGATCACGACGTGGCGTGGCAGATCACAGATGAATTGCAAGCCCAAAGCGAAAGGAACTCGCTGATCCCATTCCTTGCCGCTGCTCGAGGGTTGGCGGGTAGGTTGCTAACGGCAGACGGCGATAAAGACGGAGGCATCGCGTGCATGCGAGAGGGCCTGGAGCACCTCCGCGGTCATCGTCACCAACTGATGGCCACCACGGTCGCGACTGGCCTGGCCGAGGCCTTGGTGGCCGGCGGAGAGAATAGCGAAGCCTTAGCGATCATCGATTCTGTTCTCAAGCAAGACGCAGAAGGGGGAGGTTCTTGGTACACGCCTGAAATTCTTCGAGTAAGAGGAATCGCGCTCGCTGCTCTTGGCAGAGCAAGATATGCCGATGCGATAGACAGCCTCGCAAAATCACTGGCATTGGCACGTACCCACTCGTCGCTTACTTTTGAACTCCGCGCTGCCATCGACAGGACCTGCCTCGATGAGCGATACTCCGGTGAGTTCGACCGGGCGCTCCTCGAAGGCGTGTGCGATCGTTTCCTCGATGCGAGCCCGATCCCTGACCTTACGCTCGCACGATCGCTGCTGGCCGAAAGAGCGCAAAAGGCGGCCGCTGGCGGGAACGGTCCGACTGCGCGGCGGTAACGCGCACCTCGCTTGACGTTCGCATGAGCGTCGAGGGGGCGGACGGGCAGAATGAAAAGTTGCGCCCGACACACCCGTGAAGATTCGCGAAGAGTTGTGAAGATGATGGGTACCTTGCTTGAAGGCGACCTTTCGGGCCGTCACAGTAGGGTCACGACGACTGAAGCGCGACCAGGTTGCCCACGTTGGCTATCCGCTCTTGAGTGTGCCGCAACAGGGAGGAGTGGAATGAGCCTGCTAGAGCAGGTCTTGTCGGCGTCTGGCGGCGCCGACCGGTGGCGCAACCTGCGTGGGTTTACCGTTCATATGACGATGAGCGGTTTGCTTGTCGAACAAAAACATCAAGAAAGCTCATTGAAGGAAGTGGTGGTCGAGGCTGACATCCGCGAGCGTTCGGTCCGTATTATGGGCTTTGATGCGACTAATGATCGTCTCTTCTGTGATCAGAGAAAGGTCGGCATCGAAAACGAGGACGGTCAAGCGATCCGGGTCGAGCGCCGTTCTTTCGACGACTGGAGGAGACGCGCTTCGAATGGATCTTGGGATGTCCTGGATCTCACTCAGTTCTGCGGATATTCCGTGTGGGCCCTTGTAGCTATGCCCTACCTTCTGGAAACAGCGGCGTCGATACGCGAGGGGGATCCACCATCCGTCAACGGTCGCTCACAGCCACTTCGCCTGATGCACGTCGAGTTTTCCGAAACGTCCTCAATTTATCCGCTCCAACAGAAGTTATTTTTCGATGCAGAAGGACGTTTGGTTCGGCTGGACTACGACGCGCTGGAACTCGGAGGAAGACCGGTATCGCAATTTGTAAGTGCTTACCAGGAGTTCTCGGGCTACATCATCCCAACGTTACGACGTTTGAGGCCCATCGGGCCGGAAGCTGGTTTGACGAGACCGCCGGTGCTCGATATCGAAATTTTTGATCTCAATTGCCGATCCGATTGACTTGTCGTGCGACGTAGGCACCGTGTCTGAAAAAGGCCGAACTTGTCGATCTCGAAAGACTGGTTCCACGCCGATCGAGATGGTACCATTCGTTGGTACATTCCGGCGCCGACGGAAAAGTCCTTATTTCTAGGCACTTTGGTGGGTTTGAGGGAGTCCATCCTAGCCAGTTCTTACGGCAGCAAGGCCCCAGCGGTGAGATCCGCGCGCTGAATGGGCGATGATCGAAACCTGAGCGCGGGAGAGGCAGTCCTCTTCGGAACTCGTCGACCAAGCCGCCGGCATTTCGGTTTGGCCCACGCCGCCGCGCCAGAGCGATCTTATCTCGATCGGTTCTTGGAAGACGATGCCGCCCTTTGCAGGAGATTGTTTCTCTTTCCCCGCTGAATCGTTCCGACCTCTTGTTCATCAAAACCAAGATAGCCACGCTTCTCCAGATATCGTGGTTCAGCACGCGGACGCACGTGGCCTCGTTGATGGCTTGATCTGGCCGAAGACCGGCTTCGCCTCGATCGTCTGAGCCGCAACGCCGTTGATGCGACTTTCTTCCCCTGGGCTTCGCCCATTCCTCGCGAGACAAGAAAGTCGCCACAACGGCGTCCTCCGCTGCGCTCCGGCCCGAGCGGGTGCGTCGCCGATCGTCCTCGGCCCTAGATCGCCATCGAGGCCGCGGTGGTCGTGGGCTCGAAACACAACAGGAGAAGTGACATGGCTAACATCGGTTCTTTCAAGAAGGTCGGCAACGAATTCCAGGGCGAGATCGTCACCCTGAGCCTGAAGGCCAAGGGCGTCCGCATCGTCGCCGAGACCAACCGTTCCAATGACAACGCCCCCAGCCACCGCATCTATGTGGGCCGGGCGGAGATCGGCGCAGCCTGGTCGAAGCGTTCCGAGGAAGGCCGCGACTACCTCTCGCTCAAGCTCGACGATCCTTCCTTCAACGCGCCGATCTACGCGAACCTGTTCGACGACGAAGGCGGTGAAGGCTACACCCTGCTCTGGTCGCGGCCGCGCAAGACCGGCGAGTAGGCCACTCCATCAAGCCCCGTCCGGTCTGCCGGGCGGGGCTTCTGATCCTTCCAGGCATCAGTGACCGCAAACCGGCCGCCGGATCGAGCGGCTCGACATCAATCACTCGGCCTGTCCCCGAGTCTTCTTCTTGGCGCTTGTGGGCGGGCGAGTGAGCAGGTCGGCGGCCTCGACACCCAGGCTGCGCGCGAGCCGATCGACAACGTCGATACCCGCTGCGTAAACGCTTCGTTCGAGAGCGCTGATATAAGTGCGGTCAATTTCAGCACGATGAGCCAATTCCTCCTGTGACAAACCACGGGCCTGCCGGAGCTTCCGCAAATTGATTGCAAGTATCTCGCGTATATCCATACGCGAGAGGGCATGTCCTTGAAGAGTATTTCACCACGGAGTATTCTCGACAAAACATCCTCCGGACGGCTCCCGCGACAGTTTTAGCGCTTCTGCTCCTTCCGGCCCGTGTGTTAGAAATTGTCTAATCTAAGGCGTGGAGTCTTATGAGGAAGCCGCCGCTCGACCCAGACGTCGCCGATGCTGCGCCTGCAGATCAAATTCTCACTGCCTACGATGAGCGGCATGTGGTGACCTACATGCGCCTTCTGCAGGCCGAAAGCCAAGGGGCTGACTGGATGGAAGTCGCTCGAATCGTGCTGCATATCGACCCGGTGCGGGAGCCGGACCGTGCGCGAAGCGCATATCAGAGTCATCTTGCGCGCGCCAAATGGGTGACGGAGCAAGGACGCCTCTTACGTGGCGCAGGCTCGAAATAGAAGAAATTCGTCCGCAACGACTTGCAGCCAGAACTATTTTCTTTTGCTGATGGGTGGTCATTTTGGCGCACCACGTGGTGCCAAACTAGGGGCTTCCTACAACCGCTTCGTTCATAACTATTGCGCCGCAATCGTTGTTAGCTGCGTGTAATGGGGCGGAAGCAATGCCTGAATTCGACTGGCGGTCGCCGGAATCCTACAAGAGCCTACAAGACGCCGAAATCACCGACATCGCCTGGGAATGTCTCCGCCGCAACGCCGACTATCGGCGTGAGTACGAGGTGATGATTGCCAACAGTCCGAACGGCGAAGTGACAGACGAATTCAGGAGGAGGTGGGGCCTCTGCTTTCGCCCATGACCCGCAGAGGTCCTTTCACGAGCAGACGATCTTTTGGGCGCCTGAGGTTCTAGCGGCGG
Organism: Bradyrhizobium sp. Crot121; assembly: GCF_059512385.1. Lineage (NCBI taxonomy): Bacteria > Pseudomonadati > Pseudomonadota > Alphaproteobacteria > Hyphomicrobiales > Nitrobacteraceae > Bradyrhizobium > Bradyrhizobium sp. Crot121. The sequence continues at coordinate 6,224 of NZ_JCAMOR010000135.1, forward strand.
TCGTTCCGGTCAAGATCGTAATGGCCGACGACGGGAGGGCGCCGTCCCAGCCACTGCTCGACCTTACAGCTGGCCAGGTGCGCCGCGCTGTCGACGGCTGGCATGCCGTGCTGCGCATCGGTGCGGTGGACCACCGCATTTGGTCCAAAGACGCGCCAGTGCTTGGCGTGTCATATTCAGCCGAATTGCCGTTTGACGGCGATTTCGAAGCGCGCGCGTATGCAGCCCGCCGGCTGTGGCGCGCGATGAATGGACGCGCGCCAAGTCCTGCCTTTCACCAATTATCCAAACAGCGGCGCGAACGTCTGAGCACCGCGATCCGTGCGCTCGATGCTCGCAGCGCCGGCGGCAGCTATCGCGTTATCGCCGAAGCGCTCTTCGGCAAAAAGCGAATCCCCGATCGTGCCTGGAAGACGCATGATCTGCGCAATCGAACGGTCCGCCTGGTGCAAGGCGGCGTCGCGTTGATGCGCGGGGGTTACCGCAAACTTCTGCGGCCTGGGCGAAGGGACGAGTAGCGCAGGCCCGGAGGGGTGCCGAAAACCGCCCCCTCCATATTCGGCATCCCCCTCCGAGATCCTGCTTCTCCATGATGACCGCACACACGCCGGCCTAGCCAAGCGTGGTGCGCTGTCCTCCTGGAGTTCTCAAATGCCCGATCCGATGGCCGGTCTTCCCCCGCGATTCCTGCGTACACCTGAGGCCGCGCGTTACCTTGGCTTGTCCGGTCGCACGCTGGAGAAGCATCGCACATACGGCACCGGGCCGACATATCGGAAGATTGGCGGACGGGTCGTCTACGCCGTCGATGACCTGAAAGCGTGGGCCGACCTCGGCGCCAAGACGTCGACGTCTGACCCCGGCAAGGGGACCGTGCTGCCGGCCAAAAAGCATCCCGCGCTGCGCCCGTATGCGGGTCAGGAACGTCGCTGATCGCCGTGCGAGAGCAATGACAATGCGGCGCAAACACCATTCCGAGCGCGATCAGCTTGAGCTCTTTCGGGCGCTGCCTGGCGATCTTGCGCCTCGCGATGCGCAGGATCTCATGGCGTATCCGTTCTTCTCCCTCGCAAAGACCAAGCGGATCGTGCCGATCGATTTCCGTGCAGGCGCGATCGCAATTCGCGTCGAAGCCGTGCCGGAACACGGCATGGCGACCATCTGGGATGCAGATGTTCTGATCTGGGCCGCTTCACAGATCGTCGAAGCACGCGACGCCGGCTTGAAGACTTCACGCCTCATGGCTGCAACGCCTTACGAGATTTTGACGTTCGTCGGCCGCGGCACCAGCGCACGCGACTATGACCGCCTGAAGGCTGGTCTTGACAGACTTCAGTCAACGACCGTGCTGACGTCGATCCGACAGCCGACAGAACGGCGACGGCATCGTTTTTCCTGGATCAACGAGTGGAAGGAGACGGCCGATGCAAACGGTCGGCCATTTGGGATCGAGCTGATCCTGCCGGATTGGTTCTATGCCGGCGTCATCGATGATGCACTCGTGCTGACGATCGACCGCGCTTATTTCGAGCTCACGGGCGGGCTTGAACGCTGGCTTTATCGGCTCGTGCGCAAGCACGGTGGTCGGCAGGACGGCGGCTGGAGTTTTGATCTTGTGCACCTCCATGCCAAGTCCGGCATCATCTCGCCGCTCAAACATTTTGCTTACGACGTCCGCCAGATCGTCCAGTGCCAGACATTGCCTGGCTATCAGCTCGTGCTCACGCGAGACCGGAACGGCAGCGAGCGACTGAACTTCGCACCCACACCTGTTGATCCCTTAACGGCCCGCTTGCGCCGTCGCGGTCTCGTTCCAAATTCGGAGGACAACCTGTGAATCAGCTCGTGCTATCGGGGACCGCAATCCTCGTGCTATCGGGGACCCGATCCTCGTGCTATCGGGGACCGGAATCGGGCTTAAGAGCTTGTTTTTCCGTGCTTTCCAGCCGCTCTAACTTTACTAACAGGAAATCCTTCGGATTTCTTCTAACGGAGCAGGCCGCAAGCCGCATTGGCGGCGCTTGGCAACGGCAGTCCGACAGTCCAGCCTGCCTTTGCAGGCCATGCACACTCTCCGCCGAGCCCCACGCTCACGGTTGCCAGCTCCAGCGTCAGGGAGCCGCCGCATGAGCGATCTCACGGAAGTGGAAGTGTTGTGGCTCGAGAAGCGCATCGAAAACCGCATTCGGTTCGGTCGTATCGCCAACGAACGCAAGCTTGATCGCCATCGGCGCGTCCTGTCATTCGCGCCAGGCAGCATCTTTGCCTTCGTCCGGTGGACCTCCAACGACTTTGGCACAATCATTTCGCGCATCGACATCTTGCGCGCGGTCGCGCCTGGACAGCGCTGCTCGACCGTCCCCTATGTGACGCCCGGCGGAGAGATTTTGCTGCGTCTGTCCGGCTGGCCGAAGGTCGAGCGAGTGCTGCAGATGGTCGACGCCATTGAGGCCCTCGACATTGATCCGGCTGATGTTGCGCCCGATCATTGGCACCACGTTCATAACCGTCTGTCCGTCAACGAAAACCCGCGCTCATACACGAAAGCCCGCCACCAGGCCTGGCTTCACCGGCAGAGGGTCATGCGATGACGGGCCGCCCAATGATGCTGGCCTTGACGACTGGGGTCGCTGCCGCGCTCATCGCGACGATCGTCCTGGAGCCGCTTCCGCTTTACATCTGGAACGCATCCGCGAGCGTGCCGATCGGTCTCTACCGCCTCCGACCGGCGGACCAATTCCAGATCACTGAATTGGTCGCCGTGCAGCCGCCGGAGCCCCTCGCGACCTTCCTCGATTTGAACGGCTATCTGCCCATCGGCGTCCCCATGCTGAAGCGCGTGCTCGCCCTTCCGGGGCAGATTGTTTGCAGAACCGGCCTCACGATTTCGGTCGACGAGATTGCAATGGGCGAGGCGCGGGACCGCGACGGACGCGGCCGGCCGCTGCCGAAATGGCAGGGCTGCCGCGTCGTCCGTGACGGCGAGCTGTTTCTGATGAACTGGCAGTCGGACGACTCTCTTGATGGCCGGTATTTTGGAGTCTTGCCTACGTCGGCAGTGATCGGCCGTGCGCTGCCCGTGTGGACGTGGGAGGAGTGATCGTGCGTGTTCCACGCTCTTACTCCGCCGTTCCTCTGTTCGATCGATCGCGGGACCATTCCTCCGTCCCGACCAACGCTTGCAGGGCCGACGCGCGCCGCGGCAGTCAAGGGCGGCCGCATGGCCGGCGCGAAGCGGCTTTACCCTGGACGGGCGCGAGCACGACGGCATGCTTGGCTCGGTCGGGCGTGCGTGTTTGGGCTGTCGTGTCGCTGCTGCTTGTTTTCGCTGCGTCGGACGGTGCTGCTCTAGCCGAGAGTGGATCGGCATTAGCTCAAACGGTCGCTAAGGCAGGCAACCCGTTTGCAGCTTTCGTCGACGAAGCCTCGCGGCGTTTTAGAATTCCGATGAACTGGATCGGGTCGGTCATCAATGTCGAAAGCGCTGGTGACGTGCACGCCAGATCACCACAAGGCGCAATGGGCCTGATGCAAATCATGCCGGCGACTTGGGCGGAACTTCGCGAGCGCTACAATCTCGGGAACGACCCCTACGACCCGCACGACAACATTCTGGCGGGCACGGCTTACTTGCGCGAACTGCTCGATCGGTATGGTTCGCCGGGCGTGTTTGCCGCGTACAACGCGGGACCAGCTCGCTATGAAGAACATCTCGCAGGCGGCTCTTTGCCAGACGAGACGCGAGCATACGTCGCAAAGCTTGCAAATCTGCTTGCCATCGAACTGCCGCCGAGATGGACGTCCGGCGAACAGTCATCAGCAGCTCCGACGCTATTCGTCCCGCGATCCGATCTCATGAAAACGCGCGATCGGTCGCTGGCGCTCATGCCGTCGAGCGGTGTCACGGCTGCAATCTCGGCGCCCGACGTTTCGCCCATGGTTCCCCGGCCAATTGGCGTGTTCGTCCCTCGATCGGATTCGGGAGCATCGCAATGATCAAGTGTGCGGGTTCGCAAACTTTGGCGTGCTTCAACGAGCAGGTGGTACGTGCTGATGGCGTATGGGCGATGCCTTCGGCCCGCGCTCTACTCGTCGCTTCGCTCCTCACCGAGCCACCCTTCGGGTGTCTCGGCCCTTCGGGTAACGATCGCTATCGCAAGTACTCGGAAGCAGTCGGGGCTTCGCGAGCTGGCTGCCAGGTCGCGGCGGCTCTTTCGGGATCCGGCGACTGGGAGACCACGACGACCACGACCACCACGACGTATGCGTCCACCTGCTGCAGGTTAGTCAGGTCTTGACATGATTGTTCGATCTCCAGGCCCAGGGCAGCAGTTCGTC
>NZ_JCAMOR010000136.1:0-10504 GCF_059512385.1 Bradyrhizobium sp. Crot121
CAGCCAGCATGGTGAATCAGAAACCGCCTGATTTGGGAATCCCAAATCGATTCAAGCTAACTTCATTCCGCTTTAGAAATGAAGAAGATCCTGCTCGCAACCGTTGCCCTCACGGCGTTCGCCGCAGCCGCGCCGGCATTCGGCGCCGACCTCGGCGCCCGCCCCTATTACAGCAAAGCCCCGGCGCCGGTTTACGCCGCGCCGATTTACAACTGGACCGGCTTCTATGTCGGCGGCCATATCGGCGGCGCCTTCACCAGCAGCGACACCTTTAACGGCTTCGCGCTCAGCGACCACAAAACCCGCTTCCTCGGCGGCGTCCAGGTGGGCGGCGACTGGCAATTCCATCCGAACTTCCTGGTCGGCGTCGAAGGTCAGTATTCCTGGCTCGGAGGCGATCAGGTCAGCGCGGCGTTCCCCGGCGGCTTCGTCTACAATAACGACCAGCGCGGGATCGGCTCGATCACCGGCCGCGTCGGCTGGACCTGGGGCCCGGGCCTGGTCTACGCGAAGGGCGGCTATGCCTATTCCGACAACAACGAGACGCTGAGGTTCGGCGGCATCCCGGTCGGATTCGCGCTGAGCGACAGGCACCGCAACGGCTTTACCGTCGGCGGCGGCATCGAATACATGTTCGCGCCAAACTGGTCGGCCAAGGCCGAGTATCAATTCTACGATTTCGGCGACAGCCGCTTCGTTGCGCCGGCCCCGCTGGTGCCGTTCGGCAGCTTCCACAATGACGAGCACACCGTGAAGGCCGGCATCAACTACCGCTTCAATTTCGGCAATTTCGGCGGGCCGGTGGCAACCGGTTACTGACCGCGATCCAAGAATCTGAACAAGAGACAAAGGCCGGCATCTCGCCGGCCTTTTTTGATTCTCGAGAGGTTGTAGGTACTGGCGTCCGGCAAGCACCGCGCGATCAATTCCGGCGTGCGGTAGAAAGCTACTTCAACGCCGCCATGCGCGCAAAAATTGCACCGCCGCGCATTCTGGTTCCCGATTTTGTTAACCCGCCATCGCGATACTGCCGCGCGAGGATTCAAGCTCAAGGACAGTGACTGCGGGGCAGGCAAATGGCGTTACGATTCCGCTTCGGTAAAATGAAACTTAAGGGCATCCGGCGCCCGCGATGGGGCGTCAGGGGCAGCCTGTTTGCGGCATTCGCCGTCATCGCCGCCATGGCGATCGTGATCAGCGCGGGCGCCGCCATGGTGTTCGAACAGCTCGGCAAGACCATGGGCGACCTTTCCGGCCGCGACATCCCGCGGCTCGCTGCGAGCCTGCAATTGTCGGCACAAAGCGCGAGCCTCGCAAGCCAGGGTCCAGCGCTGCTCGCCGCGCGCACCGAGGAGGCGCTGAACGAGCGCTCTGCCAAGATGAAGGAAACGCAGACGCAGGCGCTGCAGAAGCTCGACGAGATCATCAAGCTCGGTGCCGACAAGGCGATCGGGAAGGCGTTGACCGAGACGGTCAAGAACATCGACGACGTGATCGAGAGCCTCGGCTCGGCTGCGCGCGAGCGGCTCGAGACGGCGGCGTTGCACGACAAGCTGTATGAAACGCTGCGCAAGGCGCAGGCCGAGTTCGTCGCGGCCTCGGCGCCGGCGATGATGGACGCGCAGAGCCAGCTCCATGCCATCCTCGGCGCGGCCGAGCCGTCGTCCGACGACGCGAGCAGCGCCGCACGCGTCGTAGAGCAGCTCGGCGATGTGATCGCCAGCGGCAACCTGTTGGCCTCCAACATGGCCGCAGCGCTGTCGGCGACCAACAGCGACACGCTGGAAGCGATCGAGAAGGATTTCAAGCGGGTGCTCTCGCAGACGATTTCCAATCTGGAGATGCTGCCTAAGAATTCGAGCACAAAGACGCTGGCCGACGCCGCCAGAAAGCTGCAGACGCTCGGCCAGGGCAAGACCGGCGTGTTCAAGGTCCGCCAGAAGGAATTGGACGCCACCGATTTCGGCGAGACCATCCTGGAGGAGACCCGCAAGCTCAATATCGGCCTCGGCATCAGCGTGCAGCAGCTCGTCGACGGCGTGCGGAAGGCGACCGATGCGTCCACCAGCCAGGCGCAACGAGAGATTTCGTTTGCGACCATGGTGATGCTCGCGCTCGGCATCGGCACCCTGATCGGCTCGATCCTGTTCGTCTGGCTCTATGTCGGCCGCAGCATTCTCAAGCGGCTCAAGGGCCTGCAGGACTCGATGCAGCGACTGTCGGCCGGCGATCTCGACACCGAGATCCCTCAGAGCCGCCAAGACGACGAGATCGCCGCGATGGGCAACGCGCTGAAGGTGTTCCGCGAAAGCATGATCGAAGGCCGCGCGCTCTCGGCCGAGCAGGACAAGGACCGCATCGCCAAGGCGGAGCGTGCTTCGCGCATGGAAGCCCATATCGTCGAATTCGAGTCCACCGTCCGCAGCGCGCTCGACAGCCTGCAGAACGCGGCCAATTCGATGCAGTCCACGGCGCAGAGCATGTCGGCGACCGCCGACCAGTCCAGCGCGCTGGCAAACACGGTCGCTTCCGCAGCGGAGGAAACCTCAGTCAACGTGCAGACGGTATCCGCGGGCACCGAGGAGCTCTCTTCCTCGATCGCCGAGATCGGGCGGCAGGTCGTGACCTCGGCCGAGATCGCGCGCAAAGCGGTGGACGAAGCCGGCCAGACCGACGTCACCATGCAGGGTCTCGCCGAGAAAGCCGGCCGCATCAGCGTGGTGGTCGACCTGATCCAGACCATCGCTTCGCAGACCAACCTGCTCGCGCTCAACGCCACCATCGAGGCGGCACGCGTCGGCGAAGCCGGCCGCGGCTTTGCCGTGGTCGCCTCCGAGGTGAAGAGCCTTGCCAACCAGACCGCGAAAGCGACCGACGAGATCCGCCAGCAGATCGTCAGCATGCAGGAAGTGACGACGACGGCGGTTTCCGCGATCCGCAATATCAGCACGACGATCGGCGAGATCAATGACGTCACCACCGCGATCGCCGCCGCGGTCGAGGAACAGGGCGCGGCGACGCGCGAGATCGCCCGCAACATCCAGCACGCAGCCGGCGGCACCAGCGAAGTCTCGAGCAATATCGTCGGCGTCAGCAGCGCTTCGGCGGAAGCCGGCACGGCCGCCGGCGACGTGCTAAGCGCTTCCAGCGAACTGCGCCGGGAGGCCGAGGTGCTGCGCGCCGAAATCGACGCGTTCCTGTCGAGTATCCGCGCGGCGTAGAAACACCGTCATTCCGGGGCGCCTCGAAGAGGCGAACCCGGAATCCATCGGGCGAGAAATCCTGCTGGAGAAATGGATTCCGGGTTCGATGCTTGCGCATCGCCCCGGAATGACGTTCCCACGGCCAATCCATGCCCATTATCCGAACCGGCATCTGCTTTTTTGAGCTAGCGCCGGGCGGCCGGTACCGCTAAGCCGATAGACGATGCATTCGAAAACAGACAGCGTGCAGTCCTCGGCTGAGGCACTGCGATACCCCCTCGAAAATCACCCCGGCCCGGACCAGGTCGTGGAAGTGATGCCGGGCGTGCTCTGGGCGCGGCTGAAACTGCCGTTCCGCCTCAACCACGTGAACATCTATCTGCTCGCCGATGGCGACGGCTGGACCATGATCGATTCCGGCTTCGGCAACGAGGAATCGATCGCAGCCTGGACCACGCTGTTCGAAGGCCCACTTAAGGGCATGACCATCACGCGCCTGATCGTGACCCATTCGCATCCCGATCATGTCGGGCTCGCCGGATGGATCATCGAGCGGTTCGGCTGCCCGCTATACATGTCACAGGTCGAATACCTGCAGTCGGTCTATCATCAGAACCGCGGCACCGCCGAGCGATTGACCGCGCAACGTCTGTTCTTCCGCCGTCACGGCATGGACGAGGATCTGACCGACAAGCTGCTCGGCCGCGGCCAGGATTATCTGAAGCGGGTCTCGGTGCTGCCGGCGTCCTATCGCCGGCTGACCCATGGCGACGAGGTCGTGATCGGCACGCGGCGCTTCAAGGTCATCACCGGCGGTGGACATGCGCTCGACCAGGTGATGCTGTATTGCGCCGCCGACAAGCTGTTCCTCTCCGCCGACCAGGTGTTGAGCAAGATCTCGCCCAATGTCAGTGTCTGGGCCGTCGAGCCGGAACAGAATTCGCTCGGCGAATATCTGGCCTCGCTGGCGAGCCTGACCACCACGCTGCCCTACGACGCGCTGGTGCTGCCCGGCCATGGCGTGCCGTTCTACGGCCTGAAGACACGGATCAAGCAGCTCGCCGATCATCACGAGGAGCGCTGCGGGCTGATCGCCGAGGCCTGCCGGGAGACCGCCAAGACCTCCAAGGAGCTGGTGCCGGTCGTATTCCACAAGCACGTGCTGGACGCGCACCAGATGGGATTCGCCGCCGGCGAACTGATCGCCCACGTCAACTACATGCTGGTCGAGGGCCGGCTGACGGCCGAGGCAATCGACGGCGTGCTGCGTTTCCGCACCACCTGACGCTATACACTCCGGTTCGGCTGATCCGGACAATTACGGGCATCGTGCGATCGCGCAACGAGGCGGCCCGAGGAGCTATCGGCGCGGATTCCGGCGACAGGTCTAGGTCGTTGATCCACATCAATATTTGCCGCGCTTCCATGGACAATCTGTCCAATGTCTGGCGCATGCCCCAACGTGGGATAGCGGATAGACATTAGAGATTGAAAAGCTCTAAGAAGAGTTGGCCGCCCCGGCCGGGTCCTGCTCCAGGTTTGCCGATGGATTACAGCCAGTTTTTCAGCGCCGCCCTCAACCGCCTCCATGACGAGCGGCGCTACCGCGTATTTGCCGACCTCGAGCGGATTGCGGGCCGCTTCCCGCACGCGATCTGGCACTCGCCGAAGGGCCAGCGCAATGTCGTGATCTGGTGCTCCAACGACTATCTCGGCATGGGCCAGCATCCCAAGGTCGTCGGCGCCATGGTCGAGACCGCGACCCGCGTCGGCACCGGCGCCGGCGGCACCCGCAATATCGCCGGCACCCATCATCCTCTGGTGCAGCTCGAAGCCGAACTCGCCGACCTCCACGGCAAGGAAGCATCGCTCCTCTTCACCTCCGGCTATGTCTCGAACCAGACCGGCATCGCGACGATCGCAAAGCTGATCCCGAACTGCCTGATCCTGTCGGACGCGCTGAACCACAATTCGATGATCGAAGGCATCCGCCAGGGCGGCTGCGAGCGGAAAGTTTTCCGCCACAGCGACCTCGCGCATCTGGAGGAGCTGTTGCGCGAGGCCGGTCCCGATCGGCCGAAGCTGATCGCCTGCGAGAGCCTTTACTCGATGGACGGCGACGTGGCGCCACTCGAGCAGATCTGCGACCTCGCCGAGCGCTATGGCGCCATGACCTATGTCGATGAGGTCCATGCGGTCGGCATGTACGGGCCGCGTGGCGGCGGCATCGCCGAGCGCGACGGCGTCATGCACCGTATCGATGTGCTCGAAGGCACGCTGGCGAAGGCGTTCGGCTGCCTCGGCGGCTATATCGCCGCCAAAGCCGAGATCATCGATGCCGTGCGTTCCTATGCGCCCGGTTTCATCTTCACGACCGCGCTGCCGCCGGCGATCTGCTCGGCCGCGACCGCTGCTATCCGCCACCTCAAGACCTCGACCTGGGAACGCGAGCGCCACCAGGAACGCGCCGCCCGCCTCAAGGCGATCCTGAACGCGGCCGGCCTGCCCGTGATGTCGAGCGACACCCATATCGTGCCGCTTTTCGTCGGCGACCCCGAAAAGTGCAAGCGCGCGACCGACATCCTGCTCGAGGAGCACGGCATCTATATCCAGCCGATCAACTACCCGACCGTCCCCAAGGGCACCGAGCGGCTGCGGATCACCCCGTCGCCCTACCACGACGACGGCCTGATGGACGGCCTCGCCGAGGCGCTGCTGCAGGTCTGGGAGCGGCTTGGGCTGCCGCTCCGCAAGCGGTCGATGGCGGCAGAATAACCCTAACGACGCGACATCCGGGATCGGAACGGCGACGCACGGTGCGCCATCCGCCTGATCCCGCTATACTCTCCCGTCACGGCCCACTCTGAGGCCGGGAAGGGAGATCAGCAGCGATGCTGCACGACTGGGGCGTCATCGCCGCCGCGTTCGGCTATATCGGGTTCCTGTTCTTTGTCGCCAGCCGCGGCGATCGTTCGCTGCCGACGAAGCGCGGTCGCGCGGGCATGGTGATCTACCCGCTGTCGCTCGCGATCTACTGCACCTCCTGGACCTTCTTCGGCTCGGTCGGATTTGCGACCCGCACCAGCGTCGACTTCCTGGCGATCTATGTCGGGCCGGTCCTCATGATCGGCTTGTGTACGCCGCTGCTCCGCCGCGTGATCGGGCTTGCCAAGTCGCAGAACATCACGTCGATCGCCGACTTCATCGCCGCGCGCTACGGCAAGAGCCAGGCGGTGGCCGCCACCGTGGCTTTGATCGCGATCATCGGCTCGGTGCCCTATATCGCGCTCCAGCTCAAGGCGATCGCCTCCTCGCTGGAAACGATCCTGAGCGAGGACAGGGCGTTTTCCTCGGTCCCCATCCTCGGCGACATCGCGCTGGTGGTGATGCTCGCGATGGCCGTATTCGCGGTGCTGTTCGGCACCCGGCAGGCTGATGCCACCGAACATCAGCACGGCCTGATGCTGGCGGTCGCGACCGAATCCATCGTCAAGCTGGTGGCGTTCCTCGCCGCGGGCATCTTCGTCACCTTCTGGATGTTCTCACCGACCGAACTGATCGAGCGCGCGATGAAGACGCCGGAAGCGGTGCGGGCGATCGAATATGTGCCGTCGGTCGGCAATTTCCTGACCATGACGCTGTTGTCGTTCTGCGCGATCATGCTTTTACCGCGCCAGTTCCATGTCAGCGTGGTCGAGAATTCAGGCCAGGAGGAGGTCGGGCGCGCGCGCTGGCTGTTCCCGCTTTATCTCGTCGCGATCAACCTGTTCGTGATCCCGATCGCGATCGCGGGGCTCGTGACCTTCCCGTTCGGCGCCGTCGACAGCGACATGTATGTGCTGGCGCTGCCGATGGAGGCCAACGCATCGCTGCTCAGCGTCGCCGTCTTCATCGGCGGGCTGTCGGCGGGCACCGCGATGGTGATCGTGGAATGCGTGGCGCTGTCGATCATGGTCTCCAACGACATCGTGCTGCCGATGGTGCTGCAGCGAAGCCGCGAAGCGCTCGCCGGGCAGAAGGATTTCAGCGACTTCCTGCTGAGCGTGCGCCGCTTTGCGATCTTCGGCATCATGGTGATGGCCTATTTCTATTATCGCGCGCTCGGCAACACTCAGCTCGCCGCGATCGGACTGTTGTCGTTCGCGGCGATCACCCAGCTTGCGCCCGCCTTCTTCGGTGGGCTGTTGTGGCGGCGGGCGACCGCGCGCGGTGCTATGGCCGGCATGGTGGTCGGCTTTGCCGTGTGGATCTACACGCTGTTCCTGCCGAGCTTCCTGGAGAGCAGCACCACGGGGCTGATGCTGCTGCAGCACGGCCCCTTCGGCATCGAGGCGCTGCGGCCACAGGCGCTGCTCGGCACCGACCTGCCGCCGCTGCTGCATGGTGTGCTGTGGAGCCTGTCGCTGAACATCTTCACCTACCTCGTGTTCTCGCTGGCGCGCGAGCCGACCTCGATCGAACGGCTGCAGGCCGACCTGTTCGTGCCCCACACCTTCACGCCGATCGCACCGAGTTTCCGGCGCTGGCGCAGCACGGTGACGGTGCAGGACATCCAGAGCACGGTGGCGCAATATCTCGGGCCCGAGCGCGCCGGCCACGCGTTCGAGGCGTTTGCGGCCGAGCGTGGCGGCGCGCTCAACGCATCGGCGCCCGCCGGCCTCGAATTGCTGCAGCATGCCGAGCGCCTGATCGCATCCTCGATCGGCGCCGCCTCCTCGCGGCTCGTGATGTCGCTGCTGCTCCGCAAGCGCACGGTTTCGGCGAAGGCTGCGCTCAAGCTGCTCGACGATTCCCATGCGGCGCTGCATTTCAACCGCGAGATCCTGCAAACCGCGCTCAACCATGTGCGCCAGGGCATCGCGGTGTTCGACGCCAATCTGCAACTGATCTGCTCGAACCGGCAATTCGCCGAGATCCTGGCACTGCCGGCGCATCTGGTTCAACTCGGCATCCCCTTGTCGGAAATCCTCGAGTTCATGGGCGCGGTCAATCCGTCAGGCTCGGGCGACGCGCAGATCATGCTGGAGAAGCGGCTCGCCGCCTACACCACCGAGGGCGAGCCTTACCTGGAGCGGCTGCCCGACCGCCACATGGTGATCGAGGTCCGCACCAACCGGATGCCCGGTGCCGGCTTCGTCATCACCTTCTCCGACGTGACGCCGAGCTTCGAGGCGGCCGAGGCGCTGGAGCGCGCCAATGCGACGCTGGAAAAGCGCGTGCGCGACCGCACCGAGGAACTCACCCGCCTCAATTCCGAGTTGGCGCTGGCCAAGAGCGCCGCCGAAGATGCCAATATTTCCAAGACGCGATTTCTCGCCGCCGCCAGTCACGACATCCTGCAGCCCTTGAACGCGGCGCGGCTGTACGTCACGAGCATGGTGGAGCGCCAGCAGGGCGGCGAGGATTCCCGCCTGGTCGAGAACATCGACGACTCCCTGGAAGCGATCGAGGAGATTCTCGGCGCGCTGCTCGACATTTCGCGGCTCGATGCCGGCGCCATGACGCCATCGATCAGCCGCTTCAAGATCGGCGATCTCATGCGCTCGCTGGAAATCGAGTTTGCGCCGATCGCGCGCGCCAAGGGGCTGGAGCTGGCCTTCGTGCCGTCTTCGCTGGCAGTCGAGTCCGACCGTTCGCTGCTCAGGCGGCTATTGCAGAACTTCATCTCCAATGCGATCAAATATACGCCGCGCGGCCGCGTGCTGGTGGGTTGCCGCCGTCGCGGACAGTCGCTCAAGATCTGCGTCTACGACACCGGCGTCGGCATTCCCGTGCTCAAGCGCCGCGAGATCTTCAAGGAGTTCCATCGTCTCGAACAGGGCGCGCGGATCGCGCGCGGCCTGGGATTGGGGCTGTCGATCGTCGAGCGGCTGGCGCGCGTGCTCAACCACGGCATCGCGCTCGATGGCAATGCCGGTGGCGGCTCGATGTTCTCCGTGACCGTGCCGATCGCGAAGGTGATCAATCATACAGGGCCCGTGACCAGCGCAACGCCGCTCGCCAAGACCCCGATCAGAGGCGCACTGATTGTCTGCATCGAGAACGACCTGGCGATCCTCGATGGCATGAGGACGCTCTTGACGGCCTGGGGCGCCGAGGTGATCGCGGTCGCCGATCCCGAAAGCGCGATCGGCGCGATCGAGGCCGCGGGCGGGCGCGTCACCGGCCTCCTGGTCGACTATCATCTCGACCGCGGCAACGGCGTCGCCGCGATCCGCGACATCCGCCGCCGCTTCGGCGAGGGCCTCCCCGCGATCCTCATCACCGCCGACCGCAGCCCCAATGTCCGCGCCGCCGCACGCGAGGAGAACATCGCGGTGCTCAACAAGCCGGTGAAGCCGGCGTCATTGCGGGCGCTGCTGGGGCAATGGCGCACGCAGCAGATGGTGGCGGCGGAGTAGATCTCAGCGGGCCTACCGCTGGGCTGCGACGATCAACATCATCGGCCGCTCCAGCTCCTCGGCAAGATCGCGCATTGCGGCAATCTGATCGGGTGTCGGAGCAAATTCCTCGACGTGCCGGATCTCAAGTCCGACGCCGATCAGCATATTCAGTGTCGTTCCGATCCTGCGATGATACTTGATCACGCCATCCGCAAACCAGTTCGTCTTGCGTGGCCCCTCAAGCGCGTATGCATCGACTGGCCACGTCTTGCGCCCCTCCTGATCAGTGCGCCAGCCCGGCTTTCTCGAAGCCATATAGATTGGATGCTCTATGGTGAAGACGAAACGCCCGCCCGGCCGCAGCGCGTGATAGACGCTGCGCACGAGCCTCTCGAAATCCTCGATGTAGTGTAGGGCCAGCGAGCTATAGGCGAGGTCGACCGAGGACGGCGGAAACTCGACCCGTTCGAGATCGGCGATCCTGTACTCAATGCCGGCATCGTGGGTATTCAGCCTCGCGCGACCGATCATGTTCTCGGAGAGATCGAGCCCAAGCACATGTGCAGCTCCCTGCGCACGGGCCCATCTCGCAAACCAGCCGAAGCCACAGCCGAGATCGAGGACGCTCTTGCCGGCCAGATCGGGGAGTTGCGCGCGGACCGCCGGCCATTCTGGCGCGCCGTCAAGCCCGCGGACGGACCGCGGCAAAGTGGTGTAACCGGCAAAAAAGACACGATCGTCGTAGATGTTTTGGGCCAACAGGCTCTCCATCGATGCCGCCGGGCAGACGCGTAGGGTGGTCAAAGCGAAGCGTGCCCACCATCAAGGATCCCGCCCGTGGTGGTGGGCACGCTTCGCTTTGCCCACCCTTCTGTAACGGGCCTTGCTCAGTCAATCCCTTTTTGCGTCATCCGCTCG
>NZ_JCAMOR010000137.1:0-10233 GCF_059512385.1 Bradyrhizobium sp. Crot121
TAGAAAAGGATCAGGAGCGATCAGTTTCCAACTAACAAGCCGGTTCAACCGGTCCCGCTCCGCGGGTCCATTTCAGTGGCGCCGCGATGTGGGGGCCCGCCTGGCAGGCGGCGGTCAGCGAGCAGGTGCCAGCCCAAGCTCTGCCAGCCGCCGTCGCGCTCAATGGAATCAGTTACAACATTGCACGGAGCGTAGGTCCGGCAATCGGTGGCATCATTGTGGCCACTGCAGGGACCTTTGCGGCGTTCGCACTCAATGCCGTGTCCTATCTGCCGCTCATCGCCGCGCTCTATCTGTGGAAGCGCGCGACTGAGCGCTCGCGCCTGCCACCAGAACGGCTCGACCGCGCGATTCTTTTAGGCGTCCGGTACATTGCGAACTCACCCCCGATCATGCTCGTGTTGATCCGCACGATCATTGTGGGCTTGATCAGTGGAGTGATTCTCGCGCTCTTGCCGCTGGTAGCGCGCGATCTCCTCCTTGGCAGCGCACCAACATACGGTCTGATGCTAGGCGCCTTTGGCGCGGGAGCTGTCATCGGAGCGGCAAATATCGGGTTGGTGCGCAAGCACTTGAGCGCTGAAGCAGCGATGCGATGCTGCGCGCTCGCTATGGGCACGGGCATTGCTGTTATGGCATTCAGCCGAAATCCAGTGATCGCCGGACTGGGACTGGTGGTGGCTGGTGCTGGGTGGACCCTCTGTTGGACTCTGTTGAACGTTGGCGTACAGCTTTCTGCGCCCCGCTGGGTCGCAGCACGGTCTCTGGCAGCCTATCAAGCGGCCTCAGCCGATGGGCTGGCGCTCGGCAGCTGGGCTTGGGGGCATTTGGCGGAGGTCGCTGGTGTCGAAACTGCCCTCCTCGTTGCCGCCGCGTTGATGGTTGCATCGCCACTGGTCGGCCTGCGGCTACGGATGCCGCCCGTGAGGGCGCGTGTGGAAGAGGGAAGCCTCCTTGAGGACCCAAAGGTGCTGGTGCCCATCACCGGGCGCGACGGACCTGTTGTGATCGAGATCGAATATCGGGTTGTGCAGAGAAACGCGCCTGGGTTTCGGGAGGTTATACAGCAACTTCGGCTCGTCCGGCAGCGTAACGGCGCCTACGGCTGGTCGATCGCGCGAAACATGGCGGATCCAGATGTGTGGATCGAGCGCTATCACTTCCACACATGGCACGACTACCTGCGCCAGCGCAACCGCTCCACTCAGGCTGAGCGAGCACTGGAAGGCCGCGTCATAAAAGAGTACCACGTCGGTCCAGGCGAGGTGCGTGTGCGCCGCACGATCGAGCGTTCGTTCGGATGAACTCCAGTGGCTCAACTGGAGTTGAGCACAGGCTACTCGCGGATGGGGAGCGCTGCCACTATTAGATCGTGGCGCCTTTCCGACCGAGGTCATTGCTATCCGCAAAGGCCTATTTCGGCTTGCTGACGCCAATGCCCGTCAGATCGATCCTGATGCCTGCCCTGTTGGGATCATCCGGCTTCTTGTCCTGTCGGGTCCCATCGTCCGGACGGCTCGTAGGCCTCGCCGCGTCACCATCCGCGGGTTTGTCGCCAGCCTCCGACCCCGCGTTGCGGGCTGGCAGGGCGCCGGGATCGGGCTCGTCGAATACATATTTCCCGTCGAAATACCCGGTTTTCCACGCGTCGATCGCATCGCCGAACGCCTCGTCGACCGGCGCGCCATACCATTTCGTGACGATGCGATAAACCTTGCCGAACAGTGCGGTGCCCATCCTGATATTGGCGCAGGTATCGACCAGATCGGCCTTGAGTTCGGCGACATCGGTGACGCCGAGCCCGACCGGATATTGGGTCACGCCGACGCGGACCATCGCCTGGCCGACGTAACGGCGGACCAGCTCCACGGCATCATCCGGCGTCTTGGGCGGCGTCACCAGAATGACGCGGTTGCCGGTCCGGACGGTGACGGCGAGCGGATCGGATGCCCCGGCCGCGCGGATGAATTTCTCGATGATCGCGGGCTTCAGACCCGAATCGGCGCATTGATGAATGGTGGTGGCATCGATCATGCTGATCCCCTTCAGGTGTTGAACGAGAGCACGAGCGGCAGGGCGAACAGGCGCGCCCAGGCTTGTGTGCTGGCTCTCTGAATCGCGAGGACGTTGGTGCCGGCGGTCCACCAGTCGTTGCCGATCGCGACAAGCACGTCGGGCGACTGGAGCATCGACTGCAGGACGGGCCAGACGAGCAGTTGCTCGTAACAGATCAAGGGCGCGATGCGCCGGCTGACGGACTCGACGACGGGATTGCCGAAGAAGCTGGCCTTTGCCCCGCAAGCGAGCCAGGGTTGCCACATCGAGACCGGCACTGGCATGCGTTCGCCATAGAGCTGGCGTGCGCGGCCGGCGGCGATCTCCACCATGGCGTTGTCATAGCCTTCGCGATCGACGATCGCGGTACCGGCGATCACCGTCATCTCGGTGTTGCGCAGACCGTCCATCCAGAAGCCGCTCGTGGTCGGCGTCCACAGCCCGGCCGCACTCTCGGGAAGCAAGACAACGCGCGCGCCGGCCGCGCCCGCTTCGCAAACGCGCTGGAGAAGCGCCTCGGATTGATCGAGGTCCAGAGCCCGGCCGAGCGCGCTCCCAAGCCTGGTATCGAGGCCAGCCCATCCGGATGGTTGTGACGGCGCGATCCAGTGCGCGGCCGACCAGCTGGCCGCGGCGATCGCCGCGACGGGCCACTTGCCAGTCGTCATGGTGAGCAGGATCGCTCCGGTCGCGCCCAGTCCCCACCATCCCCAGCCGGGAAACAGAACGCCGGCCGCCGTGATCGGCTGCGCCCATCCAACGACCCCGAAAGGCGGCAGGCTCATCAAGACCGCCCGGAGCCCAAACCAAAGCGCCCTCTCCCATCCCGGCCGGCTTTGCCAAAGCGTGGCGTGAACAAGGACGAAGATGGCCGCCGCGCCGCTCCACAAGGCGATGCCGACGCCGAGATCAGTGCCGTAGAAATTGACGACGCCCCGCGGCAGCCCGCGCGATGCCGCAAGGAAATAGGCGGCGCTCACCACCGCTGAGATCGACCGTGACGGCGCGAACGCCCACAACGTCGGGAAGGCGCAGGCGAGCGGCAGGGCGAGCGCGTGACCGCACCAGGCAGCAGCCCCGACTGCAACCGCGGCGACAGCCATCGCGGCACCGCGACAGACGCTAGGGACCGAAGGTGAAGACGGGTCGGGCGAGGCCGAGAACGCCCGATGACGGGATCGGGCCGAAGTAGCGGGAATCATAGGAGCCTGCGAAATCAGAGTGGAGATAGGCGTCCCCCGCGGGGATGACGCCGCCGGCAAACGGCGCGAGAGGACGGCCGGCGGCATCGGTATGCCGGACATCGGAATCGGGGAGCTGACGGCCGTCGATCGAGACCTGATCAGCCACATCAACGTGTTGGCCGCCGACGGCGGCGATGGTCTTGACGAGTGGGCCTAAGCCACCGGCGCAAAGTCCGCGCCGGATGTAACCGCGCGCGAACGCGCGTTCGAACTCGGCTGTGACCGGCGGGCAGATGAAGACGAGATCGCCGGCGGCGGCCGGCCGATCCAGCGGCTCGATCCGCCACAGGCCGCGCGGATAGCTCGGCGTCATGTTGACGCGCAGCCCGGCGCACCAGCCGGCACCCGCCACGGCCAATAGGAGGCTGGAGCCGACCGCCAGGATGACCAGAAGGGAGCGCCGAATGGTCATTTCAGGGTCTGTCCCCGGCTCTGGGTCAGACGCTGCGCCTCGGCCTGTTTGAGCGCCTGCGCGGTGCGCTCCTGGGCGGCGAGCTGCTGTGCCGCACGCATGGCGGGCCAGGCTGCTTTCAGCTGCTCGCGCCGCGCCGGATCCATGCCGGCCGCCGCCTTCTCGAGGGTCTGCCCGTTGGGTTCTTCGGCGGCATTCGGCAGGAATGTGCGATCGCCAAAGCGCTCGGCGATGGCCTTGTTGAAACCGTCAATCTCCGCTTTCACCATCCGGTCGGCGAGCGCGAACTCGAGCGCGCTCGGGAGGTAATTGCGGTCGATGGCATCCCGTACGCGCTCGAGCACGCGATGCGCCTCGCGCGACACAGCGGGGATGTCGATCGCGACGCGATGCCGGTTCGCGCGTTCCTCGGCTTCATGCTTGTGCTCGGCCTCGACGCGCAGACGCAAGTAACGCTCGATGTCGCGCTTGAGCGCTGGCACATTGGCCTCGGCGCGTTGGCGCTTCTGCTTGTCGGCCTTGCCCGCCATCAGACCGGTCTTGCCGCGCAGCGCCCCGAAGGATTGCGGGCTCGTGGCGAGACGGGCGATCGTCGAAGTTGCCGCGGCGGAATCCTTTAGCATGGCGTCGAAGTTCGTCGCGCGGAACGCGCGCTCGGGATCGGCAAAGACGAGGCGGAAGCGGGTGGACACATCCTCCCACTGCTTCTTGATGGCGGGGTCGGCGAGGATCCTGTCCTCGACGGTGTCGATGAGGGATTTGGGGAACGTCGTCACCCCGGCGACCATGAGATTCGCCTCCTTGTGTGCGGTGCTGATGATGGGTCTACGGCCATTGACGAGGCCGAGTTTTTCGCCGAGCGCACGCAGCCGACGGCCGAGGTCGGCAAGGCGCTGCTTCTGGCTAACCGTCCAGCGCAGACGATCGTTCACGAGCGTGCGCGCCACCTTGACGATATGCAGTCCACGGTTCGCGGCAAAACGCGGCGCATCGCGATAGAGGCTGCCGCGTTCGTAATCGAGGGTGGTCTCCTTGGCCCGGCGCTGCGACAGGATCGGGATCAGGCCACCGGCCTTCTGGAACGAACGCCGGCCATAGTAGAGCGCCACATCCTCGCGATGGCGGGTCAGCGCGACATAGGTCAGGTGCTTGTCGAGGGACAGCGTTGCCAGCACCTTGACCCGGTCGACCGTCGCTCCTTGCGCCTTATGCACGGTCGTCGCATAGCCGTGGTCGATATTGCGATAGAAGCGCTGATCGACCTCGACGCGGCGGCGGCCCTCGCCCTCACCGATCTCGGCGACCAGGCGCGCCGGCTCGGCTTCCACGACCTTGCCGATCATGCCGTTCTTGACGCCAAGCAAGCCCTCGTTCTTCAGGAAGACGATCTGGTCGCCCGGCGCAAACCGGCGCTCGCCGTCCTCGGTCCGGAAGGCATGTCCCTCTTCGACGAGACCGCGCTCGACGAGTTTAGCCCGCGCCATTTCGTTCAGCGCGCGGACGTCGCGGCGCAGATGCGCCAGGATCAATGTTGACTTGGACGGATCGTAGTCGCGATTCCAATCGGCGATGAGATTGTCGATTGCCTGCGCCTTCAACTCCGGGCCGAACAGACGTCCGTGGTGACCATAGGCAGACAGGGCCTGCACCGTCCGGCCACGGGCAAGATCGAGCGAGGCGTCGCGCATCCATTGCTGGCGCTGGCGATAGATCGTCTCGAGCTCGGCATAGCCGATGCGTTCGACAATCGCGCGAAACGCCGCCCCCGCTTCGATCGGCTGGAGCTGCTCCGGATCGCCGACCAGGACGAGCTTCGCCCCCGCCTTTGACGCTGTTTCGACGAACAGCGCCATCTGCCGCGAGGCGACCATGCCGGCCTCGTCCAGGACAAAAACCGTTCGATCATCGAGGCCGTCCCGACCGCTCTTCCATCGCAATTCCCAGGAGGCGAGCGTGCGGGATTCGATGCCCGCGTCCTTCTCCAATCCCTCGGCCGCCTTGCCCGCCAAGGCGCCGCCAACCACGCGATAGCCTGCGGCCTCCCACACTTCGCGTGCGGCCCGCATCATCGTGGTTTTGCCTGCCCCAGCACGGCCGACAACCGCCGCAATCCTCTCTCCGGATGCCAACTGCTCGATGGCGGAGCGCTGCTCGGCCGAGAGGTTGGCGTGCCGCGCGGAGACGGCCGCGATGACCGGTGCCTTCACCGCGAAAGCCGTGCTGCCTGAGAGATGGACCGCGCGCCGTGCCATCTCCGCTTCGAGCCGGATCAGCTCGCGGGTCGTGTATTTTGCCGGCGCCCGCGCGCCCGTGGCGAAGTCGATCGACTCGCCTTCCAGCCGCAGCGCATCGGGGCTTTGCAGCACCCGCGCCATCAAGTGCTGGAATGTTCCGGCATCGTCGACATAGCGATGCAGGAGCTTGCCGACATCCCGCTCATCGAACACACTCTTTTCCCGCGAAATCATGTCGAGCACGATCTCCGGACGGCGCTGGATGCGCTTCAACGTCTCGGCCCGGTTCTCGTCGAAGACACGCAGCCGTTCGAGGTTGGGATCGCGTCCCTCGCGCTCCGCCCGGCGCTGGATGGCCTTGGCCGCGACGCCGATATGGGTGGTCGGCACGACGTCGATCCCGCGCTCGGCGTAGGACCGCCCATCGACCCGTATCTCGTGCCCGTTCAGGGCGAGATGCTGGTTTTGCAGGTCGAGCCAGCCATTGCGCTGCTCGAGGAACTCCTGTTTGTCGCCGGCCCAAAGACGATAGGCGATCTTGCCGGATTTCAGGCGCAGCGGCTGCCCGTCGTCTCCGATGGCCGCGACCCGCTTCGGCCCGAACCCGGTTTCCGTGAGAGGCCGCAGCGTCGTCATGAGGTGGACATGCGGATTGCCCGGCTCGTCATGATAGACCCAGTCCGCGACCTGCCCGCGCGACAGCACCTGCTCGATCACGAACTGGCGCATCAGCGTGATGTTCTGCTCGCTCGTCAGCTCGACGGGCAGCGCGATGATGAACTCCTTGGCGAACTGCGCATCCGCCCGCTTCTCGAAGGCCTCGACCTTGTTCCAGAAGGCCTCCGAGGCACCCGCAACGGAGCGATCGGCGATCATCGTCCGAAGCCAGGCGGGCGCGTCGGCCGGAACCAGGACTTCCTCGTGGATCATCCCGCGTTTGTTGGAATAGTCGACGGTGCGGCCCTCGGCCCCGAACTCCATCTTCGCGCAATGCCGGTAGGCCGCGGCCAGCACGGCGCTGCGGCCATCGCCGCGTCCGATGAGCTGGGGCGTGAAATGGGTGATGGCCACGGCTGGAGCGATCCTTAAGACGAGTGAACATGCCGTTCGTCGGGATCGGCCCGCGCATTTGGGGCGGAAGCAGGACGTCGCGTCAGCGACGTATTACTGCGCCCTTGGAAGCCGCTCCTTCGGAACGGCGGGATGATCTTCCAAAGCGTCGGCTTCGCCGACCCCGTTAATTACCCGGGTCGCGCTTCGCGCTCACCCCGGCTTTCCTGTCGGCTTCGCGCAGAACTGACAGGAAAGGTCTTCCGGAATGAAAAAGCCCTCGCGGCAGATCAGGGACGAAATCGCTCGGCTCCAGGACCAGCTAAAGCAGGCTGAAACGCGGGAGGCCGAGCGCATCGGGCGCATCGCGCTGAAGGCCGGGATGGGAGCAATCGAGATCGAGGAAGGCGCGCTGCTGTCGGCCTTCGAGGAGATCGCCGGCCGGTTTCGCAAGGGCAGCGGCCGAACCGCAAAGGCGGCCGCGGCCGTCGCGTCTGGCGCGTCTTCGGGCGTGGCTGAACAGGGCTGAACGCATGCGCCGGTCCGATGCCACAAACGCCCGCAAGAAGGACACGCGGGAGAAGATCGAGCTCGGCGGCCTGATCGCCAAGGCCGGGCTGCGCTACGAGAAGCGTGCGCTGCTGCTGGGATTGCTGATCGATGCCGCCGACCGTCTCCGCGGCAACGAGGCAGAACGCGAGCGCCTGACGGCGATCGGCGCGAAGGCGTTCGGTCATGAGAGCAAGTAAGATCGCCCTGGCGATCACGCCGGCCGTGCTGATGGCAGGCTTGTGCCTCGTCTTCACCGGCATCGAAGCGTGGCTTTCGAAGTTCGGGACAACCCCGAACGCGCGGCTGGCGCTCGGCCGGATCGGCATCACCCTGCCTTACGTGATCGCCGCGGCGATCGGCGTGATCTTCCTGTTCGCGGCGGCTGGTGCGACGGCGATTCGCTCGGCCGGTTGGAGCGTCGTGTTCGGCGGCCTGCTTGTGGTCGCGATCGCCGCCTCGCGCGAGATTGCGCGCCTCCACTCCTTCGCCAATGCCCTGCCGGCTGGAAACCGGCTTCTCGCTTATGCCGATCCCTCGACCATCATCGGAGCGATCATCGCTGCGTTCGCGGCCGTGTTCGGGCTGCGGGTGGCCATGAAGGGCAACGCCGCCTTCGCAGCCACAGCGCCGCGCCGCATTCGCGGCCAACGCGCCATCCATGGCGAGTCGGACTGGATGACGATGACCGAGGCTGCGCGGCTGTTCCCGGAGGCGGGTGGCATCGTGGTCGGGGAGCGCTATCGCGTCGATCGGGATGCGGTGGCCGACCAGTCCTTCCGCGCCGATGACGCCGAGGCATGGGGCGACGGCGGCAAGTCTGCTTTGCTCTGTTTCGATGCGTCCTTCGGCTCGTCGCACGGCATCGTGTTCGCCGGTTCCGGCGGCTTCAAGACAACATCCGTCACGGTGCCGACAGCGCTCAAATGGGGCAGCGGACTGGTCGTCCTCGACCCCTCTAACGAGGTCGCACCGATAGTCACGAGACACCGGCACGGGGCGGGTCGCCAGGTCTTCGTGCTCGACCCGCGCTCCTCGGCAATTGGCTTCAATGCGCTCGACTGGATCGGCCAGCACGGCGCAACCAAGGAAGAGGACATTGCCGCCGTCGCGTCATGGGTCATGACCGACAATCCGCGCCAGGGCTCGGCGCGGGACGACTTCTTTCGTGCCTCGGCGTTGCAGCTGCTGACGGCGTTGACCGCCGATGTCTGCCTGTCCGGTCACACGGAGAAGAAGGACCAGCACCTGCGCCAGGTCCGGGCCAACCTGTCCGAGCCGGAGCCGAAGCTGCGCCAGCGGCTTCAATCGATCTACGACAACTCGGAATCCGCCTTCGTGAAGGAGAATGTCGCGCCCTTCATCGCCATGACGCCGGAGACCTTCAGCGGCGTCTACGCCAACGCCGTGAAGGAAACCCACTGGCTCTCCTATGCCAACTATGCCGCGCTGGTGTCCGGGTCGAGCTTCACGACGGCCGAGCTCTCGGAGGGCCGGACGGACGTCTTCATCAATCTCGACCTGAAGACACTGGAGAACCACGCCGGCCTCGCCCGCGTCATCATCGGCGCGCTGCTTAACGCCATCTACAATCGCAATGGCGAAGTGACCGGCCGCACGCTGTTCCTGCTCGATGAGGTCGCCCGCCTCGGGTACTTACGCATTCTCGAAACTGCGCGCGACGCGGGTCGTAAATACGGCATCACCCTGCTGATGCTCTACCAGTCGATCGGCCAGATGCGCGAGGCCTATGGCGGCTGTGATGCCACCAGCAAGTGGTTCGAGAGTGCGTCCTGGATCTCGTTCTCGGCGATCAACGATCCCGAGACGGCGGACTACATCTCCAAGCGCTGCGGTGACACGACGGTCGAGGTTGATCAGCTGAGCCGGTCCTCGCAGATGTCGGGTTCCTCCCGGACGCGGTCCAAGCAGCTCGCGCGCCGGGCGCTCATGCTGCCGCATGAGGTGCTACGTATGCGGACGGACGAGCAGATCATCTTCACCGCCGGCAATCCGCCGCTACGCTGCGGCCGCGCCATCTGGTTCCGGCGCACCGACATGCGGGCGTGCGTCGGCGAGAACAGGTTCCATCGGAGAGAAGCTGGGTGAGCACCCAGAACCTAGCGTCGGGTTACCTGTTGCCTTATCTGGCAGCTTTTCCGGGAGCGGATCATGATAGAACGGAAAGGGACCGCGAGAACGCCGCGCGAACATTTCTGGCGAACCGCAGAAGACGAACTAGCATTACAGTTGCAATTGATTGAGGGTTCTGAATCCATGGGTGACCATGATTCGGGATCTGATGATTGGTGGTGCGTCGGTTGAAGATACGCTGACGCTGTGGGCTTCCTCGTTGCGAGATGCCAAGCAACGCATCCGTCCGCTGTTTACGCAGGAGCGGGTCGCGGCCTCGGCGGGGCAGTTTCTGGACGGACTGTTGGGCAACGAGCCGCGCAAGACGGGTTGGATGCGGGCGGAGGCGGCCGGCGATGCCGGCCCGTGGCGCCAGCAGGCGATTCTGGGCCGGGGGCAGTGGGATGCCGACGCGCTGCGCGACATTGTGCGTGAGTACGCACTGGAGACGCTTGGTGATGAGGACGCAGTCCTGGTCATTGAAACAGGGCAAGGCCTCGTGCGGGGTCGCACGCCAGTACACTGGCTCGGCGGGCAAGATCACCAATTGCCAGAT